>NZ_JAMRYX010000244.1 GCF_024448135.1 Methylocystis suflitae | reverse complement strand
CGCTGATGGCGTGTCGACGGAAAGGCTTCGTCGAGCGCGCGCCAAAATCCCAGCGCCCCGTCGCCGACGGCGAATCGCTCTGCGATCAATGTTTGCCCTGCCGGTTCAGCCCAGGGGCAGATCGAGGGGGCCACTGTGTCCGGCCCTTAAGGGTTACTTCATTTTATCGATCGAGCGCGTCCGGACAACCCCGCATGATCTTGAGGTTATCGCTTTTTCCGCTTTTTCTTTCTCCTTCAGCTCAAGAAGCCTGAGGAGACGGACGATTTCACAAGGCAATGGCGCAACGAGCGCGCTCTCTAAGGAAGTTGCGATCGCCTTTCCGAGCTGCTGTAGTTGCCTGATTTCGTCTTTGGCGCGTTCCGCCGTCGTTTGAGGGAATTCCAAGCACACAGTTGTCTCCTGCCACGAAATAGTGGTTTAGAAATTTTCGATCGAGAGATGGCGCTAGAGGCCGAAATCGGGGCGGACGCGCTTGCTGCGCCCGCGCCTTTCCTCCCAAGACTTGGTAATCGCTTCGGGTGAACCGCCCGGGCTTGGTTGTGCGCTCGTAAGGCTAACCGCTTTATCGAGCAAGCTTTGCAGTGCAGCGAGTAAATGTCGCGGTGCACGCGAATTGGCGATTTCTGGTCTCGCCGTGGGGAGCTGGAGACCATACCCCCATATTTTTTCTGCACTTTTCAGAAATGTCTCTGGGGTCTCCCCTGCCCGTTGTCAGGTGCGTCGCGACGCCGCAGCGGGGTTGCCTTTTGCTAATATTGCGATGCCAAATTATATTTGGTGCGGCGCACAACCAGCTCCTGCGGCCTACAAACATGGCTGCGCAGATCAACGAGAGGGATAGTACATGTTCTCGAGCAGCTCGAGCTTTAATAATGCTGTCCGGCTTTGCGCCAAGCAATTGGAAGCGACCTTCGCCGCTACAACCTCGATGGGCAATGGCTGGCATCAGCTTGCCAATGAAACGAATGACTACATAAGGCAAAGCTTCGAAATGGGCCGCACTCTCGCAGAAGAGCTTTTGGGCGCAAAAAATTTCGAAGAGGCTGCCCGGCTGCATGCCGACTTCGCCAAATCGGCGTCGCGAGAATTCTTGATGCAGATCACGAAGGTGGAAAATTTTTGTTTAGAGTTGAGCAAGGAAATTTTCAAACTGACTGCGGCGCTAGTGATAGGTGTTTCCTCACGCAACGCGTCTGGCGTTCCCGCTGAATGACAATTCAAAGGCTCAGGCTAATCACCCTCGAAGCCTCGGCTTCGGGGGGTTTTTGCGGCCGTCTGAGCTTTTTCCGGCTCTGTCGCCTACGTAGGCGCTTCAAGGGCGTGCATTAATCAAGCAGACGGTGTGGAAACTCGTGCAAATCCCGGCCGCTGGATTCCGTTTTCGCCTGCGGCACTATAGAATCCGGCATGACTCACATTTCCGGATTCGAGCGCTCGCAGCTCCTGCTTTTGCCGGAGGCGATTGACGATTACGTCGGCCTCGACAATCCCGTTCGCTTCATCGACGCCTTCGTTGACGGCCTCGATCTCGGGAAGGCCGGTTTCGCGCGGGTGGAGCCGAAGGCCACGGGGCGGCCGGGCTACGCGCCGGGCGATCTGCTGAAGCTCTACATCTACGGATATCTGAACCGCGTGCGTTCGAGCCGCCGGCTGGAGGCCGAGTGTTACCGCAACATCGAGTTGATCTGGCTGCTGCGGACGCTGAAGCCGGACTTCAAAACCATCGCCGATTTCCGCGCCGACAATCGCGCCGCGTTCAAGGCGGTGTTTCGCGCATTCACGCTGTTGTGCAAGCGGCTCGATCTGTTTGGCCGCGAGTTGCTCGCCGTGGACGGCACGCGGATCAAGGCGGTCAACAACAAGGACCGCAACTTCACCCGCAATTCGCTGGACAAGTTCATCAAGGCGGCCGACGAGCGGCTGGCGGATTATCTCGAGCGGCTCGACCAAGGCGACGCGGCGGAAAAGACGCCAGGCGGCGCGCGCGTGAAAAATCTCGCGGAAAAAATCGAGGCGCTTCGCGACAAGCGCGGTCGCTACGACGCCATGCTGAAGGACCTCGAACGCACGGGTGAAGACCAAATATCGTTGACCGATCCCGACAGCCGCGCCATGGCGGCGCACACTCGGGTCGCTGTTGGCTACAACATCCAGATCGCGGTTGACGCGAAGAGCAAGTTGATCGTCGATCAGCAGGTGACGAACCAGGTCGTCGACATGGGCCTGTTGCAGGAAACCGCCGAACCGGCGCGCGAAATCCTCGATGTCGAAAAGATCGATGTCGTCGCCGACAAGGGCTACTTCAGGACGGAAGACATCGCGGCCTGCGAGAAGGCGGGGCTGATGCCGCATGTACCGAAGCCGCAACGCGGCTCGTCGGTCAGCAACGGCTTCTTTCGCAAGGACGAATTTCGTTACGATCCGGAGCGAGACGCATACACTTGTCCGGCGGGGCATGAACTGAAGCCGATCCGCCATGGCAAGCTGCGCGAAATGACGAAGATCGACTACGCCAACGCCGAGGCGTGTCGCGCCTGCCCGCTGCGTTCGCGCTGTACTGACGCCAGTTACCGGGCCGTTTCCCGTCTGGAGCACGAGGACGCGCTCGACCGCATGGCGGCTCGCCTGAAGGCGAGGCCGGAAATTCTCGACCGCCGTCGCGAGATCGTCGAACACCCGTTCGGCATGATCAAGCAATGGATGAATCAGGGCGCGTTTCTCACGCGCGGGCTCGAAAAGGTCCGCGCCGAGTTCAGCCTGACGGCGCTCGTCTACAATTTGCGGCGGGCTCTCAACATTCTCGGCATGGACAAGATGATGGAGGCCGTGCGGGCGTGAAGGGAGCCAAATCGCCTTGTTTCGCCGCCAAAGCCGGTCAGTGGGGCGCTCCACGGCGCCCGGGAGCCGTCACGGGCCAAATTTTCTGGATGGAACACGAAAAACCCTGCCAGAGCGGCGGCCAGCCGCCATTCCCACGACGGCCTCCCGTTTTCACACGGTCTGCAAGACTTTCGCATAAGCCCCCTGCCCAGCTTTTCCAAGGGTTTCCGCGTTGCATAAGTCGGGTGCTAAACGCGCCGAGTAATGACGTGGCCGTCAGTCGAATTTGTCCGGCCATTGGCGCGCGCCGTGGACGACGGCCAGAATCTCGACTTCAGCGTCGCGCACGCGGTAGGGCACGATGAAGGGCGTATCGACCACGACCAGCTCACGCGTGTTGGGGATGCGGCCCGGACGCCCCATATGCGGAAATTCCGCGAGATTGTCGGCTTGATCGAGGATCGTCATCACGACCCGCGCGGCAACGGCGGCGGAATTGTCGCGCTCGATGTGGTCGCCGATGACTTCGAGATCGCGCAGCGCCGGGGTCGTCCAACGCACTCTCATGATTTCGGCGCGAATTTCTTCCTTACGCGCGCCAGCTCTTCATCGGATGCAAACTCGCCGCGATCGGCGGCGGCGATTCCGGCTTCGATCTTACCGAGCTGCCATGCGTTGAGCGCGACGAAATCCTCGACCGCGCGGCTGATGAGCCAATTGCGGGAGCGATCGGTTTTTTGCGCGAGATGGTCGAGGGCGTTCAGCGTCGACTCGTCGAGGCGGACGGTGAAGGGTGCGGGCATGGCGGTGGCGTCTCTTTGCATGGTGCGATCCGGTTCGCTTGTATTCTAAATGAACGGGATTCCAATTTGCAAGGTCTATGATGTATATGAAATAACCATTATATTACAGATACATATCCGCGCTTTTCTTTAACACGGCATTGGCGTTCGAGGGCGGCTCTTGCCTCCGCCTGAGACACGTAGACGGCTTGGCGTGTCTGTCCCGCCTGCCCGATGCGCCCCCATTCCCGGACAAAACACCACTCGCCGAACAGATCGGCTCGAATGTCCATGCGATAGAACCGGGCCATGTTCCGACCGGGTCCACTCGGCGAAGAACGACGGCCTTGTGAGTGCCGGACGTAAACTCCCCAAA
>NZ_JAMRYX010000243.1 GCF_024448135.1 Methylocystis suflitae | reverse complement strand
CATCCGCCGCCCCAACCTACGCCGCGCCAGCCGCCGCCGGCCCAGCCCCCTCTAAAGCCCCCAGGCAAAACCGCGCCACGGAAACCGCCGCCGAGACCAGCGCCACGGAAACCGCCAAAACCGCCGCCGAAGCCGCCGCCGAGACCAGCGCCTCGGAAGCCGCCAAAACCGCCCCTTTGCGCCTCAGCGGCGCCCGTATGGGCCAGCAACCCGATAACGAGCGCGGCCGTCGCGACTGCCGTTTTGACCGATTGAGACATGTCCAGCTCCTGATCGTGCACTTGCGCTGGCGGCGAAAATCATGCGCGGTCCTGGCGCGCTCAAATTTCGCCGCCAACCCCGCCAACTTCACTAAATCGCGCCCGGCGCACGCACTTCAAGAAGCTCTGGCTTCGACGCTTGAGCAGGGGAAGTGTGAAAATAGTTCTGGTGTGTTGCACTTATGTCGCAGGCCTAAAAGACGTGTTTACGCAAAGCGGTCATGTCGATCAAAGACAAGAATAAGCAGTATTGGAACAATATTGTTCAAGTGCGGTTTCATAATTCTTTGGAGTGTTCAAAGGGTCCCGGCGTGACGCTTCTGATCTCGCCATTGTTTGGTCACGAGCGATTTCTATTGGCGAGAAGTCCGCAGAGTCGCCCTGCGGCCCTTGGCAAGGAGAATGTTGTGAAAAAGCGTATGTCGGGAGTTCTGGCCCTCGGGCTCGCGAGCCTATTCGCGTCGGCCGCGGCGCAAGCGGGCGATTGGGTCGGCCAAGCGTCCTATTACGCGCACAGGGGGCGCACGGCTAGCGGCGGGCATGTTGGCGCCCTTACGGCCGCGCATCGGACATTGCCCTTTGGCTCGAAGGTGCGGGTGACCAATTTGCGTAACAATCGTTCGGTCGTCGTCACGGTGAACGATCGCGGGCCTTTCACGCGCGGGCGGGTTATTGATGTCTCGGTCGCGGCGGCTGACAGCCTCGGATTCAGATCGGCTGGGGTCGCCCAGGTCAAAATCGAGCCGATCGCCGACTAATAGCGCCACCATAATGCGCTGATCAGACCGTGTTCGGCGGGCGAGTTGACGCCCCCGATCGCGGCGATCGCGCCGATCTGCAACGAAAGCGACGCGGTCACGTCATAGACCGCGCTCAGCTGAAATTTCTGCGCGGCGACGACGCCCGCCGGGCCGCCTCTCGGCGCAAAGCCGGAAAAGCTTTGTGCGAGAAGCAGGATCGTGGGCAGGGGGCGCAGGCCCACGGTGAGGTCGGCGCGAATTTCGTCGCCGTTCTGTCCGCGCGACCGGTAACCCAGCTGCGTGTCGACAAAGGCCGGAAAGCCGAAAAACTCGAAGGGCCGGCCGACGAGCAGCCGCAGGTCGGCCTGCACGGGATCGCGCATATCGAGGAACCGCCGCGCGGCCGGCGAGGCCGCACGCACCCCCGCCTGCAGCGAGACGATGTAATCGCCCCAGGTGAAGAGCGGCGTCCGCGCGCCGAGCGCGCCTAATCCGAGGCCTTCATAGCGCGCGCCCGGCGGTCCTTGGAGCGATAGCGGCAGGCCGGCCTTGGCTTCCTCGACGAGCAGGTTGAGGTGGTCGTAGGGTCCCGCGGCGCCGCGGAAATTCATATAGCCGCCTTCGGCGACGATCGTCAGCCAGTCGACGAGGCCGTGCTCGACATATAGGCGCGTCTCAAATTTGCGATAGGAGGGCGTCTGGATCAGGCGGCCGCTGGCGTCATAGGCTTTGCGCGCGTCGGCGAAGGTCGTGGTGACGATCGCCTGTCCTGCGCCGGGCGGCATGAGCCACGCGCCAGCGAAGGCCGACCGCGCCGCAACGGCCCAAAAGCAAAAAACAATGAAAATCGCCAAGACACGCATGAGACACGCATGGCGTCACGCACAGGAACCCGACCGCCGCCGACCGGCCACGGGCCATACGATGCAATGATAAAAGCCATGCGCTCAGTTGACAATCGACGGCTGCGCTTATGCTCCCATATGCGCATGCACGTCGCGGCCGCCGTGGCGCCGCATGATTTCCATCGCCGCGCGTTCGCGCTCATCGTTCCAGACGCGGGCCCAAAGCAGCAGTCCGCCATGCTTCAACTGCGACTGCGCCCATTTGGTCTGGCGATCGCCGACGAGCTTCGAAGCCAGCAGCCCAAAAACGCCGGCTGCGCCGCCGGTCAGCAGTCCGACCGCGATGGCGCTCGTCAGCGACAGGCCCCAGGCAAGGGTGATTCCGGCGCCGACGAGGACGCCGACGTAGAACAGCACGCCGACCATCGAGGCCTTGCCGATATTGAGCGACTCGCTGTCGATGTAAGGCGTGCGCGGCGCGCGCGGACTGTCCTCAAGCGCGTCGGCGCTCACGTCCGTATCGCCGAGCTTCTCGCGCACTTTGTCCTCTTCGGCGAGAAGGCTGATCTCCGAGCGGTCGAAACCGCCGGTGAGAAGATCGTCGATCGCCGATTGCAGCGTGTCGACCGTGTCGAACAGGCCGACGACCTCGCGCAGCTCATGACGTTCTTCAGGGGTGGTGTCTCTCTTCGCGTCCATGTTTCTTGCTCCTGCGCGGCGATTTGGCGCGCGGCCGCGCTCTTGATTAAACAGAGCGGCGCGCCCGGTCTTCAAGAGGCGGCAAGCAGGGAAAAATCGCGGGGTGGGGAAAGCTGGCGTCCCGACGCGCCGACACTCGCCTCTCGCACTTCGCGACGCGAGCTTCGCGCGCTCCTCAGGATGAGGGGCCTTGGACTGCGCCGCGTGCAGAGCGGGATTGGCGTTGGCGCACACTCGACGTCTTCCGATCCGATCCCGAACTGGACATGCCAAAAAGCAGTCCTCATCCTGAGGAGCCGCTGAAAACGGCGTCTCGAAGGACGAGGACTGCGATGCAGATCGATGGCGCGAGCGTTTACATCCTGCTCTGCGCCGACGGCAGCTATTACGCCGGGCTGACGCGCAAGGAGGTCGAAACCCGCGTCAGCGAGCACAATCTCGGAATTAACGCCGATTACACGGCGCGGCGGCGACCGGTGACGCTGGTCTGGTCCGAACGTTTCGAGTTGCTGACGGACGCCATCGCCACAGAGCGCCGCATCAAAGGCTGGAGCCGCGCGAAGAAGGAAGCGTTGATCAGAGGCGACTACGATGCGCTGCCGGCGTTGTCGGCGCGCCGGAACAAGAAGGGCGGTCCCGGGCCATCCTCATCTTGAGGAGCGCCAGCGGCAGTCCTCGCCATGAGGCGCCTATAAGCAGTCCTCATCCTGAGGAGCGCCAGCGGCAGTCCTCGCCATGAGGCACCTATAAGCAGTCCTCATCCTGAGGAGCGCCAGCAGGGCGCGTCTCGAAGGACGATGACTGCGCGACTCAGAATTTGCGTTTCGCAGAAAGCAAGCGGTTGCCGATTGTCCGCTATTGGAGTCGGCCCCTCGTCCTTCGAGACGCGAGCTTCGCTCGCTCCTCAGGATGAGGGGCCTTATGTTGCGCGGCGTGCAAAGTGTTATCGCCTCTTTCCGCTCGCGGCCATAGAGCGCCAATAAGCAGTCCTCATCCTGAGGAGCGCCGTAGGCGCGTCTCGAAGGACGAGGACTGCGACATTCGTGTTAATTCGGTGATTAGGCTTCTTACTGTCACTACGATTAGTGGCTCACGAACACCCCGTCGTCGCCCCACACGTCTCGCACTTCAAACACGTGCCGTTGCGCACCAGCGTAAAATTCGCGCACTCGGGACAGGCTTCGCCGACATAGCCTTTCATGCGCGCTTCGGCGCGTTTTTCGGCGACGCCGGTGACGGTCTTCGTCGGCTCGGTCCAGCCGAGCGTCGAGGTCGGATCGCTCGCCTCATGCTCTGCGCCCGGCGTCTCGCGCAGCGCGACCGCGCCGCCGATGTTTCGAGCGGCGCCAAGAGCTTCGCCGCCTTGCACCACCATCAGCCTGTCGGTCTTGGAGCGTAAGAGACCGCGTGAGACGACGGAGTTCGTCTCGGGCGCCTTGCCCTCATGCTGGCCCTTGCCGAGCACGTCATGGCCGACGTCTTCGGGCGAGACATGCGCGAGATCGTTGCGGCCGAGATAGGAGACGGCAAGCTCGCGGAACACATAGTCGAGGATCGAGGTCGCGTATTTGATCGCGTCATTGCCCTGCACCGGACCCGCGGGCTCGAAGCGGGTGAAGGTGAAGGCGTCGACATATTCCTCGAGCGGCACGCCATATTGCAGGCCGAGCGAAATCGCGATGGCGAAATTATTCATCAGGCTTCGGAAGGCCGCGCCTTCCTTGTGCATGTCGATGAAGATTTCGCCCAGCCGCCCGTCTTCATATTCGCCGGTGTGCAGATAGACCTTGTGGCCGCCGACCGTCGCCTTCTGAATGTAGCTCTTGCGCCGGTTCGGCAGCTTCTCGCGCTCGCGGATCACCTGATGCACGACGCGCTCGACAATGCGTTCGGCGATGGTCGCGGCGCGCGCCGGCATATTGGCGGTGACGAGTTCCTCGACGACGTCCATCGCGTCGATATCGTCGTCGGCGATGAGCTGCGCCGAGAGCGGCTGCGAGAGCTTGGAGCCGTCGCGATAGAGCGCGTTGGCCTTGAGCCCGAGGCGCCACGACAGCAGATAGGCCTGTTCGCAATCCTCGATCGTCGCGTCATTGGGCATATTGATGGTCTTGCTGATAGCGCCCGAGATGAAGGGCTGCGCCGCCGCCATCATGCGGATATGCGAGTCGACCAGAAGATAGCGCTTGCCGGTGCGCCCGCAGGGATTGGCGCAGTCGAACACCGGATAATGCTCGCGATTCAAATGCGGCGCGCCCTCCAGAGTCATCGCGCCGCAGATATGGACATTCGCGGCGTCGATGTCGGCGCGCGAGAACCCGAGATGCGTCAGCAGATCGAAGTTCTTGTCGTCCAGCGCGGCCGCTGGAACTTTCAACACGCCGGTGAGAAAGTCCTGCCCGAGCGTCCATTTGTTGAAGACGAATTTGATGTCGAAGGCGCTGCGCAGCGCTCCTTCCACCGCCGCGATCTTCTCGTCGGTGAACCCCTTCGCCCGCAGGCTCGTGGTATTGATCGCCGGCGCGTTGGAGAGCGAGGCGTGGCCGACGGCATAGGCCTCGATCTCGGCGATCTCGCTCTCGCGATAGCCGAGCGAACGCAGCCCTTCCGGCACGGCGCGGTTGACGATCTTGAGATAGCCGCCGCCCGCGAGCTTCTTGAATTTGACGAGCGCGAAATCGGGCTCGATGCCGGTCGTGTCGCAATCCATCACCAGGCCGATGGTGCCGGTCGGCGCGACGACCGTGACTTGCGCGTTGCGATAGCCGTAGAGCTCGCCTTGCGCGAGCGCCTTGTCCCAGGCGGCGCCGGCGCGTTCCACCAAGAGCGGGTCGGGGCAGGCGGCGACGTCGAGCGGCACGGGCGCGATCGCCAGTTGCTCATAGCCGACGCGTTCGCCATGCGCGGCGCGGCGATGATTGCGGATGACCCGCAGCATCGCTTCGCGATTCTCCATGAAGCGCGCGAAGGGGCCGCGCTCCTTGGCCATTTCGGCGGAAGTCGCGTAGCACACGCCCGTCATGATCGCCGACAGCGCGCCGGCGATGGCGCGGCCGGCGTCGCTGTCATAGGCGACGCCAGACGACATCAAGAGACCGCCGACATTGGCGAAGCCGAGGCCCAGCGTGCGGTAGTCATAGGACAGCTGCGCGATTTCTTTTGAGGGAAACTGCGCCATCAGCACCGAGATTTCGAGCACGACGGTCCACAGCCGCACGGCGTGCTCATAAGACTCGACGTCGATGCGCTTCGTCTCGAGGTCCCGGAACTGCAGCAGATTGAGCGAGGCGAGATTACAGGCCGTGTCGTCGAGGAACATATATTCCGAACACGGATTGGACGCGCGGATCGGGCCGCCGGCCGGGCAGGTGTGCCAGTCGTTGATCGTCGTGTGGAACTGGATTCCCGGATCGGCGGACGCCCAGGCGGCGTAGCCGATCTTCTCCCACAGATCGCGGGCTTTCAGCGTCTTCGCCGGCTTGCCGTCGAGGCGCTTGATGAGGGTCCAGTCGCCGTCCTTCTCGACCGCCTGCAGGAACTCATCCGTGACGCGCACGGAGTTGTTGGAGTTCTGGCCCGAGACGGTGAGATAGGCTTCGCTGTCCCAGTCCGTGTCATAGGTGTCGAAGTGAATGTCCTTGTAGCCTTGCTTGGCGAACTGAATGACGCGCTTGATGTAATTGTCCGGCACGTCGTTCTTGCGCGCGAGCTTGATCTCGCGCTTCAGCGCCGGATTGATCTCGGGGTTGAAGCAGTCGTCGCCGGGGCCTTCGCAGTTCATGCAGGCGCGCATGATCGCCTTGAGATGCTTCTTGACGATCTTCGAGCCGGTGACCAGCGAGGCGACCTTCTCTTCCTCCTTCACCTTCCAGTCGATGAAGGCTTCGACGTCGGGATGATCGATGTCGACGACGACCATTTTCGCCGCGCGCCGCGTCGTGCCGCCGGATTTGATCGCGCCCGCCGCGCGGTCGCCGATCTTGAGGAAGGACATCAGGCCGGAGGACGAGCCGCCGCCGGAAAGCTTCTCCTTCTCGCCGCGCAGCTTCGAGAAATTGGTGCCGGTGCCGGAGCCGTATTTGAACAGCCGCGCCTCGCGCACCCAGAGATCCATGATGCCGCCGTCGTTGACGAGATCGTCGGCGATCGACTGGATGAAGCAGGCGTGCGGCTGCGGATGCTCATAGGCCGACTTCGACTTCACCATCTTGCCATTGGCGTAGTCGACATAGAAATGCCCCTGGCTCGGCCCATCGACGCCGTAGGCCCAGTGCAGACCGGTGTTGAACCATTGCGGCGAATTGGGCGCCGCCATCTGCATGGCGAGCATGTAGCGAAGCTCGTCGCTGAAGGCCTGGGCGTCTTCCTCAGTATCGAAATAGCCGCCCTTCCAGCCCCAATAGGTCCAGGCGCCGGCGAGACGGTCGAAGACCTGCTTGGCCGAGATTTCGGAACCGTTGCGCTGATCCTTGGGGAGTTCGCTGAGCGCTTCCGTATCGGCGACCGAGCGCCACAGGAAGGACGGGACGGCGTTCTCCTCGACGCGCTTCAAGCGCGCCGGCACGCCGGCCTTGCGGAAATATTTCTGCGCCAGAACGTCGGCCGCGACCTGGCTCCACTGGTTGGGCACTTCAATATTGTCGAGAGAAAAGACGACCGAGCCGTCGGGGTTGCGGATCTCGCTCTTCGTCGTGCGGAACGGGATGTTCGCATAAGGAGATTCGCCCGCCTTGGTGTAGCGCCGCTCAATTTTCATCGTCTCATCCCCTCAAAGCGCAGGCGTCCGCCCGCACGCAGCCGTTCGCCGGCTCGCGACGCAATTTTTGCCCAATTCTGAACTCGAAAGACGCGCGCCCCGCGCTTGCGGATGGATACGCCGCGATTGAAAGCACGCCGAAAACGAGGATCACCCCACGCAAAGCAACGCTCTCGTCCGGCTGTCGCCGAAACTCGCCGAACGTCATTGAGACCGTTCGCCGCGTCGCCATTCGTGTTGCCTCCAGACTGCGTGAGTCTTGCGACGACGTCAAGATATAGTGGTGAAAATTAATAAAGCGACAACATGTGGATAAGTTAGTGGATAAAGGGGAAAATTCCACTCGGGCAGGACTGAGCGTCCGGCATCTGCGCAGATTCGGCAAGGGGGACTTTTGGAGCTGCATCAGCGCGCATCAGCCCTCGCCCTTCGAGACGCCTGCTATCGCAGGCTCCTCAGGGTGAGGGCACTGGGTGGACGTTGCGTTTGGTTGGGGGCGCATTGCGCTGAGTTCACGGTGCGCCAGCAGTCGTCATCCTGAGGAACCGCCGAAGGCGGCGTCTCGAAGGACGAGGACTGCCCGCCTCCAGAACTGGCTCCGCTCTTACGGAAGATGGCTCCTCGTCGTTCGAGGTTGACTGTCTCGCTATTCGCAGGCTTTCGCGGCCGCCGGCGGGAGCAGAAAGGCGCGGTTCTCGGCATTGTCAGGGCTGAGATAGAGATAGCTGGCGCGGCCGCCCGCATCGGGCCCCGGCATCTCCAGCCGCTCGACGACCGTCACGAGAACGCCCTCGGGCTGCGCGGCGATCCGGAACGCGCCGGCTTTGTCATAGCCGATCCGGCAATGCCGCACGCCGTCGTTCTTGGCCTTGCAGAGGTCGGTTTCCTCGGCGGAGAGCGACGCGTTGCATAAGAGCGCGCCGCGGTCCTCCTTGCAGGCGCCGAAGGTGGAGAAGGTCGCCTTGCCGCGTCCCTTCGTCGAAAATTGCAGCGTCGCCAAAAACGGATAGGGCGGCGTGTCTTTTCGAGTCTCGATCGACAGCCACGCCTTGTCGACGATCTGGCTTTTATGGGCGGAAAGATGCGCTTTGTCATAGGCGCGCGCGTAACATCCGAGCGAGGGGAGCGGTTCCGCCCGCGCCGCGACTGTCGCGAGAACGAAGGCGCAATTCGCAGCGCTGACGATCAGATGAGATTTGAGCATTCGGTCCCCCAAAGGCGGTTCGATCCGCCTTGCAGAAGTTCGCGAATTCGCGCGGGAATCGCAACTTAAGCGGCGCATGAGCAATTCTCGCGTCACAAAAGCTTCGCCTCCCCGTGATCTTCAAGCGGGGAGATCGCAGCGGAGCGAGTCGCACATGTGGACGGTCAACGCGGATTTCGGTCAGACGATCTTCGCCCTCGTCAATTATCCGCAAGCGGATTCAAAAAAGCCGAAAGCGGCCAAGAAAACGCTCAGTGAAACGCTCGGCCGTCTCGGCTCGCTGGAAGTGCGGCTGGCGCGCGGCAAGAGGGAAGTGCGCAAGGCGCAGCGCCTGCGCTACGACGTCTTCTACAAGGAAGGCGGCGCCATTCCCGACGCGCGCACCGCCTTCACCCGCCGCGACGCCGATCGTTTCGACAAATATTGCGATCATCTCATCGTCATCGATCACGCGGCGCAGACGCGGCGCGGCAAGATCAGGCCGAAGATCGTCGGGGCCTATCGGCTGATGCGCGACGATATGGCGAGGAAGGCCGGCGGCTTCTATTCCGAAGGCGAATATAACGTCGGGCCGCTTCTCGCCCGTCACGCCGGCAAGCGCGCGCTGGAACTGGGGCGCTCCTGCGTGCTCGCGCCCTACCGCGGCAAGCGGACGATCGAACTCTTATGGCGCGGGCTTCTCGCGTATGTGCGGGCGCACGACATCGACGTGATGTTCGGCTGCGCAAGCCTGCACGGCGCGAATCCGCTCGCCCATGCGCAGGCGTTGAGCTATCTCGCGCATTACGCGCCGGCGGAAGAGGCGTGGCGCGTCAGCGCGCGAGACGAGCTGCACACGCCGATGCGGATGCTGGCGCGCGACGCCTTCGATGCGCGCAAGGCGCGCGACGCGCTCTCGCCGCTGATCAAAGGCTATCTGCGGCTCGGCGCGCGTTTTGGCGACGGCGCCGTCGTCGACCGCAAATTCAACACGACGGATGTCTTCGTCGTCATGCCGGTCGCGGAAATCGACGCGCGCTATCTCGAATTTTTCGGCGGCGCGCCGCAACGCCGCGCGGCTTAGCGCCCGACGCGCGAAGCCTGCCGGGAAGGACAGCGCGCCAGTGAAAGCGGCCCCTCGTCCTTCGAGACGCGCGCTGCGCGCGCTCCTCAGGATGAGGCGCCTTGGGTTGCGCAAATGGAATTCCCTTGAGGCCGCTACAAGCAGTCCTCATGCTGAGGAGGTCGCGTAGCAACCGTCTCGAAGCACGAGGATTGCGGCGACTCCCGCTTACGCCCATGCGACGCGAGCAGTTTCCGCACCCGCGCATGCGTCTCCGCCGCGAGCGTCTTGCGGTCCTTGCCCGCAGTCGCGACGTCCTCGCCGAAAACAATGTGGCAATGCGTGCGGCCGCGCTTCATCAGGCTCCACAGATGCGGCAGGAAGCTCATGTCGCCATACCAGCCCACATCAATCCTGCGCGCGCCATTGGAGTAAGAGATCGCGACGGGCGCGAGCGTCGGCGCTTCGCCGCGCGCGGCCATGGCCTCCAGCGGCGCGAAATGCGCCGAACGAAAAGGCAGAACCGCGGCGCCGTCGCTCGACGTGCTTTCGGCAAAGACGACGAGATCGCCGCCCGCGCGCAGCACATCAGCGAGCGCGTCATTGACGCGCGAAATATCCTGCTTCGCGCCGCGTTCGACGAAGATCGTGCCTTGCAGCCGCGCCAGCACTCCAAGCACGGGCCAGCGTGCCACTTCGCTCTTCGCCAGGAAGACTAATGGATAGAGGCTCGCGAGCGCGACGATGTCGGTCCATGACACATGGTTGGCGACGACAAAGCGCGGCGCCGTCGAGGGCAGGGCGCCGCGCGCCTCGACCGTTATGCCAATGACGGCGCAAACCGCGCGGCAGAAGCGCGTCTGAATCGCATGCTGAATAGGCCAGCCGCGCCGGCGCGCCAGCGCCTGTAGCGGAACAAGGAAGATGAAAGCGCCCGTCAGCGTGAAGAAGAAGGCAAGCGCGCGCAGATAGGCCATGGCGCGCAGATGGCGCGCCTGTAAGACAGGCGCATGACAGCGCCGGCGCTACCGCGCCTTCGCGGCGTCCGAGAGGAAAAACCGCACCATCTCGCGCGAGGCCTCGGGACCATGGCGATCGGCGAAGGAGCCGTCGGGATTGCCGCCCGACCAGGCGTGGCCGAGCCCCTCGACAGCCCAATGTTCCAGCTGCGGCACGCCGCGCGCGTCTGCAATAACAGTGCGGCTGTAATTGCGGCCGCCCGCCGATCCGGTCTCGCGCGTTTCGCAGGCCAGCGCATCGGCAAGATCGAGCCGAGCCCCCGCAATGATCGTTTCCCCGTTGGTCGGATGCACCTTCTGGTCGGCTTCGCCGTGGAAAACGATCGTCCGCACGCCGTCAGACAGCGACCTGCGCGCCGCGCCGAGCTCGAATTTACCGCCCATCGCCGCGAAGGCGGAGGCGACGTCGCTCGCCGAGCCATGCGCGAGGCCTGAATGAATGCCCACTGCGGCGTAGAGTTCCGGATAGGTCGCGCCCATGGTCGCGGCCATGGCGCCGCCGGCCGATAAGCCCGCCACATAGACGCGCGACGGATCGACGCGCCACTCCGCCATCACGGCGCGCGTCATGCCGGCGATGAGGCTGGGTTCGCCCTTCTCGCGCGTCTGATCCGCCGGGTTGAACCAGTTCCAGCAGCCCATCTGATTGGCCGTGGTCGATTGCGCCGGATAGGCGACGATGAAACCATGTTCTTCAGCCAGCTCATTCATGCGCGAGCCGACGGCGAAGTCGTCGGGGTTCTGCGCGCAGCCGTGAAGCATCACGATTAAAGGCCGCTTGCCGTCTCCAACGCCATTGGGCGCATAGACCTTATAGTCGCGCGCGCCGGCCGGGCCGACATAGCTGCGCGAGAGATAGGCGGCCCCCGGCGGAATCTCGATTTTTGGCGCTTTTCGCAGCGCCACGAGCGGCGCGCCGCTTTGATCCATTCCCGGAAGACCGGCGTGACGCAGCAACTCCACCGTCTCCCCGAGCGGGCGGCGCAGACGAAACGTTGGGGGATGCGGCTCGGCATGCGCGGCCGGCTGCGGCGCCGGCGCCGCGGCGCCGTTCGTCAGCGCGCGCATCAGCACGCGCGTCGCTTCCGAGAGATTTTGCTCGCGCGTCAGCTGCGTCGCCCTGTTGAAGGCGCTCGTCAGGAAGTTTTTCATTTTATCTACGCCTCACAGAAGGGAGAAAAGTTCAACTGATGCGGTCCTGGAGCGCCGCCTTGACGGACTTGCTCGCTTGCAGCGCGCCGAGCACGGTGATGGATTCGACGGTCTCGCGCGCGAGTTCCGGCGTCACGTCTTCGGCGATCGACGCCAGTCCCAGGACATGGATGCGCAATCTTCGGCCAGCCGCCTTCACGGCCTCGAGGTCTTCGCGGCTGTAGTGGCGCAAACCGAGTTCCAGCGTATTCCGCACGATGGACTGTTTGACCGCGTCCGAATGCGCGCCGAGCTGGTTGCGGATCGCGGTGCGGATGAAGTCGGTGCGATTGGAGTAGAAACCTTCGCGCACCAAGAGATCGATATGGCCGAGATCGACGTAGCCGACGTTGATCGTGATTTTCTCGGCCTCCGGCGGCCTTTCCCGTAATTTGTGTAGGTCCGCCATGGCCATCCTCTCACCATCTATCTGGATGGTATATGGATGGTCAGGAGTTGGAGCGCAAGTGGCGCGCACAACCTTGAGCGGCCACGTCGAATTGATGACTCTCCGCGCGGTCGAATGCTTCGCTACTCTTGACGCCGCCGCTTTGGGCGCCGTTATGTGCGCCTGCCCGCCCGCGTTGGCGGCCAAGGTCAGGCTTTCTGGGAGATCCTAATGACGATTGTGCTTGCGCGCCGCGCATGTGTCGTTGCGGCCCTGTCGCTGCTTTCCGCCGGGCTGCTCGCTGGGCCGGCCTTCGCGCATGGCCCGTCGCGCCAGAAGGTCGTCGAAAAGATCGAAATCAACGCCCCGGCCGCGAAGGTCTGGGAGATCGTCGGCAATTTCCAGGATTGGAACTGGCATCCCGCCATTGCAAAGACTGAAGGGACGGGCGGCAACGCCGCCGACGCCAAGCGCAAGCTGACCCTCAAGAATGGCGGCACAATCGATGAGACGCTGACCAAATATGACGCCGACGGCAAATCGCTGAGCTACAAGATCGACGCCGTCGACGTGAAAGTGCTGCCGGTCAATAACTACGCTTCGACGATCAGCGTGAAGGAAGAGGGCGGCAAGAGCGTCGTCGAATGGAAGGGCGCGTTCTATCGCGGCTTCATGAACAATGATCCGCCGCCGGAACTTTCCGACGAGGCGGGAGTGAAGGCGGTGAGCGATATTTACAAATCCGGTCTCGCCGCGTTGAAGGCCAAGGCGGAGAGCAAGTAAGCGCCGCGCCATGCGCCAAGCACTGGTCAACATTGCGCCGGTCGATATCCAGGGGAATCGTGTGAAGGATTGTTTTCCTCACCCTCATCCTGAGGAGCCGCCGCAGGCGGCGTCTCGAAGGACGAGGGTGAGGAAAACACACGCGAAAGCGGGCTTCCTCGTCCTTCGAGACGCGTGCTGCGCACGCTCCTCAGGATGAGGAAGCCCTTCACACAATCGCGGGTCGACATCTCCGCAACGCGCCGGTTCATCCTTGGCGCCGCGGCGTGGCTCGCTGTGTTTCTGCCGATTGCTGCATTTGCGGCGCATGGCGCGTCGCCGCTGAAAGTCGTCGAGACGACGATCGTGGATGCGCCGCCAGGCAAGGTCTGGGCGGTCGTCGCTGACTTCGCTCACGCCGACTGGCTGCCGGGCGTCGCCCGCGTCGAAGCGGCGGGCGAAGATGTTCCTGAACAGGCGCGGCGCAAGCTGATCATGGCCGACGGCGGCGTCGTTGAGGAATTGCTGACGAAGCGCGACGCCGAGCGGATGATGCTTGGCGTGCATCGCGAAGGCGATGATGTGAAGCGGCTGCCGGCGACGAATTACACCGCGCTGATCACGCTGCGGCCGGCCGAAGACGGAAAGACGCAGGTCGAATGGAAGGCGCGCTTCTACCGCGGCTATCCCAACAACGACCCGCCGCCGGAATTGAACGACGACGTCGCCATCGCCGCGGTCACGGCGATGCAGCGCGCCTATCTTGCGGCGTTGAAGGCGAAGGTGGAACGCAAGTGAGGCTTCAACCCGTCATGCCCGCGCTTGTCGCGGGCATCCACGCCAAGACGATGCGACGCGTCGAAGGGAAAGCATCCAAGCGTTTTGCGCGCGCGTGGATGGCCGGGACAAGCCCGGCCATGACGGCGAGAGTGTTTCTCTCCATCGTCATTCTCGCCGCGCCCGCCTTCGCCGACGAGGCCTTCGTCACCGCGCAAGGCGACGACGCCCTCTCGATCGTCGATCTTTCCAAGATGCAGACCGTCGCGACTCTGCCGATCGGCGGCAAGCCGGCTGGCATTGCTGTTTCGCGCGATGGCGCGCGCGCCTTCATCACCAGTCCCGAAGGCAAGTTTCTCACCGTCATCGACGCGGCGAGCCGCACGGTCGAGAAGCGCATTCCGGTTGAAGGCGGGCCGCTCGGCGTCGCCGCAAGCCCCGACGGCAAGCGCGTCTATGTCGCCGATCTCTATGGCCGGCGCCTCGTCGAGATCGTTCTCACAAGCGGCGCGCAGCGCAGCGTCGGCGTCGGCGCAATGGCGTCGGGCGTCGCGGTGGCGCCGGACGGCAAGGCGATCATCGTCGCCGACCGCGACGACAATGCGTTGTCGGTCATCGACGCGGCGACGTTTTCGCGCGTCGCGACCATACCCGTCGGCAAGCATCCTTTCGGCGTGACGGTCGACGCTTTCAGCGCGCGCGCCTATTCGGCCAATGTGGAATCCGACGATGTCAGCGTCGTCGACCTCGCTTCCCGCACAGTCGTCGCGACGCTCAAATGCGGCAGCCGGCCTTATACTGTGGCGCTCGCCAAGGGCCGCGTCTTCGTCGCCAATCAGCATGGCGACAGCGTCAGCGTTTTCGACGCTGAAAGCTTGGCGCTGCTCGACACGATAAAGGTCGGCGAATATCCGGAAGGCTTGGCGGTCAGCGGCGACGGCGCGCGCGTCTATGTCGCCAATTGGTTCTCGAACGAACTCTGGGCGGTCGACGCGCAGACGCTGAAAGTTCTGGGAAAAGCGGAGACCGGCGACGGCCCGCGCGCTTTTGGCGCCTTTATTCGCGATGCCGATTGAAGGGCTTACGTTTCGATGTGCTCGGGCCGCACGCCAAGCCCGATGAGCCGCGCCGGCAGTCGGCGCAGCAGCGGAATGGCGTTGAGCAGACGTAGCGCCAGCGGCGCGTCAAAAGGCTTCTGCGCCGAGAGGACGCTGCGCACCACGCGATTTTGGATGGCGAGCTGAATGGCCTGCGTCACGCGGGTCGGAAACTCGCGCCGGCGCTGCACAGCGGCAAGATCGTCGTCGCCGAGCGCATTGTCGCGCAGCTTCGCGGCAAGGAGATTGGCGGCGGCGACGGCGTCCTGGATCGCGAGGTTCACCCCGACCCCGCCAACCGGCGACATGGCGTGCGCGGCGTCGCCGATGCACAGAAATCCGGGCTGGCTCCAGGTCTTGAGGCGGTTGACCTGAACGGTCAGCAGGCTCACGTCGGTCCAATCCTTAAGCACGCTGACGCGATCGGCAAGGAAGGGCGTTAAGCCGGCGATCGAATCGCGAAACGTCTCGATGCCTTTCTCGCGCAATTTTTCGGCGTCGCCCTTGGGAATGACGCAGCCGCACTGCCAGTAGGAGCCGCGATCGATCATCGCCAGCATGCGCCCCGGCGCGACGCGGCCGAAGCTTTCGTCGGGATCGCTCTCCTTGCGCGGCAGTTTGAACCACAGCACATCCATCGGCGCGCCGAAGTCCTCGACGGGGAGCTTCGCGTCCTCGCGCATCCGTGAGCTCCGCCCGTCGGCGGCGATGACGAGCCTGGCCTTGATGGTCAGTTCGCCGTCGGGCCCAGTCGCGGAAAGGCCGCAGACGCGGTCGCCGTCGAACAAGAGTCGCTCGCCAGCAGTGTTCATTAGAAGGCGGAAATTCGTAAGCGCCCGTGCATGCGCCGCGATGAAATCGAGGAAATCCCATTGCGGCATGAAGGCGATGAAATTGCCTTTGCCGGGGAGGCTCGAAAAGTTGGCGACCTTGTATTGACGCTCGCCGATCCAAGCCGAAAGCGCATAGGCCTTGTGGTGCGGAAGCCGCAGGAATTCATCGAGCAGGCCGAGCTCGTCCATGATGTGCAGCGTCGACGGGTGAATCGTGTCGCCGCGAAAATCGCGCAGAAAATCGGCGTGTTTTTCGAGAACGATCACATCGACGCCGGCGCGCGCCAGCAGAAATCCGGCCATGAGCCCGGCAGGGCCGCCGCCGACGATGCAGCACTGGGTCGAAAGTGTCGCGGACATGCAGTCCTCCGTCTGAGGGCGTCGCAAGCGGAAGCGCGAGCGGCTTCGAATCCGAATCGTCGCGGGGGTGCGGCAAGGCTGGACATTGGCGCCATCAGACGCAATAAGGGGCCACGAAATTCGAGGACGCAGCTACATGTCCTATATCGTTCGCTTCTTCACCTGGTGGAACCGCGCCACGCTCAGCACCGGCCTGTGGACGCTGCTTTACGGCGAGCGCGTCGGCGAAGACGAATTCGGCAACGTCTATTACCGTCGGCGCGGCGGCAAGATCGATCCGGCGCTGGGGTTTGAACGGCGCTGGGTGATCTACAACGGCTATTGCGAGGGCTCGGCGACGCCGCCCGGATGGTACGGCTGGCTGCACCACACGGTGGATATGCCGCCGACCGACGAGACCTATCGGCCGCGTTCCTGGGAGCTTCCGCACCAGGCCAATTTGACCGGGACGCCGCAGGCCTATCGGCCGCCGGGCTCTCAGCTTGCGCTGGGCGAGCGGCCGCCCGCCGGCGGCGACTATGCCCCCTGGCGGCCCGAAGGCTGAGCGGCGCTCTCCTTGGAAAGGCCTTTCTTGCCTGCTTTCGTCCCCGGCTTGTTTTTGGAGCTGGCGGAGAAACCTGCGGTGATCGGATGAAGTTGCCCTTATCCTTGGCGCCAGCGGCTGTCGGCGCGTGGGCTTTTTTTGCGGTCGCCGCGTCCGCCGAGCCGATCCGGCATCCAACCGCGATCTTCGCCGGCCTCGACAAGACCACTGGCCGCATCATCAATTTCGACGTCGCGATCGACGAAACCGTTCAGTTCGGCACGCTGCAGGTGACGCCGCGCGTGTGTAATACGCGACCGCAAACCGAAACCCCGCAGACGACGAGCTTCGTCGAGGTGGACGAACTCATCGTCAAGCCGGAACGCCGGGGCGACCCCAAGCCCGAAACGGTCAAGACCGACGCCAAACAAGAGGCGAAGCGCATCTTCTCGGGCTGGATGTTCGCCGCAAGTCCCGGTCTCCACGGGGTCGAGCATCCCGTCTATGACGTCTGGCTGGTCGACTGCAAAGGCGGCAAGGAAACGGTTGCGCCGCCCGCCGAAGCGGCCGCGCCGGCGGCTCCGCCTGCCGAGGCCGAGGCGACGGCTCCGTCAGAAGGGACCAGCGGCAAGAAGCGCCGCTCGCGCAGAGTCGAGCCGACGGCGCCGCCGCCGATGGAAAATCAGCCGATCGGGCCCGCCGATCAGGCGGCCCCGGCGCCCGTCGAGCCAGAGGCGGCGCCTGCGCCAGCGGAAGATCCTGCCTCGCAGACGGGCGGGCGCAAGAAGAAGCGACGGCGCGCCGAACAGGCCAACCCCGCTGCGGCGCCTCCGGCCAGCAACCCGCTATTCCCCTTCTAATCGGCGAGCGCGGCCAGCGCCTGAGCGCCGCTCACGGGCGCGGTTTTGGGCCAGACGTTGAAGTTGGCCTTTTGTGGGAGCGCGCGTTCGAGCGCGCGATGATATTCCTCGCGCGAAATCTCGATCGCGCCGAGCGAGGCGAGATGCGGCGTAATGAATTGCGTGTCGAGCAGCTGGAAGCCGCCCGCCCGTAACCGCCCCATCAGGTGGACAAGCGCGACCTTTGAAGCGTCGCGCTCCAGGTGGAACATGCTCTCGCCGAAAAAGGCGCTCCCGAGAGCGACGCCGTAGAGCCCGCCGACGAGACGCCCCTCAAGGCGGCATTCCACCGTATGCGCGAAGCCAATATCGAACAACTCGCGATAAAGCCGGTGAATTTCGGCGTTGATCCAGGTCCGCTCGCGTCGAAACGCGGGAGCGGCGCAGGCGTCGATCACCGCGTCAAAATCGCGATCGACGACGACCTCGAAACGATCGGACCGCACGGTCTTGGCCAGGGAGCGCGATACGATGAAATCATCAAGGGGAAAGATCGCGCGCCGCTCCGGATCGACCCAATAAAGCTGATCGTCGTCAGCGCTCTCGGCCATCGGGAAAAGTCCGATGGAATAGGCGCGGAGCAGAAGATGCGGGGTGATCGCATAGGGGGCGTTGAGGCGCGACATATATTCAAGGATAGCGGCGCGAGAACGCCGCGCCACCCTCCGGCGGCGAGTTTCTTGAAAGAAAGTTGAATTAATTGCGCGTCGTGCAGTTGAGCTGCTTGCCACGCCACTCGACCATGGCGTCATCGCCCTTGTTCCAGAACTCGATATTCTTGGCGACGTAGCGCGCCCCGCTCGCCGCCATCGCCTGTTTGGCCAACACGGTCTCGCCTTTAAAGACGAGTTTCGCGCGATTGGCGTTCGCGCCAAGGAAAGTGACCGTCAGAGCGGCGTTTGGATCGCCCGAACATGTGAAGACGAAGGGACCCCGCACGGTGGTTTTTGCGTGGGCGAAGGCGAGCGGCGCAGCTGCCGCCAGAACCGTCGCGACGATGACCAGGGATCGATTCATCTTCTTTCCACCCTTCGCTCTAAAAATCGGGTTCGATGCCGCCCGTCGCCAAAAAATGCTCCAACCAATGAATGTCGTAAATTCCGTTTTGAACGTCGGCGTTGCGCACGAGCGTGCGAAACAGCGGAAGCGTCGTATCGATGCCGTCGACGATAAATTCGTCCAGCGCGCGACGCAGTCGCATCAGCGCTTCCGTTCGGTTGCGCCCGTGAACGATCAGCTTTCCGATGAGCGAATCGTAGTTGGAGGGGATCGTATAGCCCTGATAGACCGCTGAATCGACGCGAACCCCGACGCCGCCGGGCGGGTGGTAATAAGCGATGCGCCCGGGCGAGGGCCTGAAGCTCGTGGGGTGCTCGGCGTTTACGCGGCATTCGATGGCGTGGCCGTAGAACCACATGTCTTCTTGTTGCAGGGAGAGCGGCGAGCCCGCCGCGACCCGGATCTGTTCGCAGACGAGATCGACGCCGGTGATCGCCTCCGTCACCGGATGCTCGACCTGAATGCGCGTATTCATCTCGATGAAATAGAATTCGCCGTTCTCGTAGAGAAACTCGATCGTGCCGGCGCCGGCGTACTGCATGTCTCGCATGGCGCGCGCGCAGATCTCGCCGATCTCCATGCGCTGGGCGTCATTGAGCGCGGGCGAGGGGCTTTCTTCCCAGATCTTCTGGTGTCGGCGCTGGAGCGAACAGTCGCGTTCGCCGAGGTGAACCGCCTGGCCCTTGCCGTCGCCGAAAATCTGAAACTCGATATGACGCGGCTTTTCGAGAAATTTCTCGATGTAGACCGTATCGTCGCCGAACGCGGCCTTAGCTTCGGTGCGCGCGGTGGCGATCGCGATGGGAAGATCATGCGCGTCGCGCGCCACCTTCATGCCCCGGCCGCCGCCGCCGGACGCCGCCTTCACCAGAACGGGAAAGCCGATCCTTTCGGCGATCTTTTGCGCTTCCTTTTCGCTCAGGATGGGCCCGTCGGAGCCAGGCACGCAAGGAATGCCAAGTTTCTTTGCCGTCGTCTTGGCTTCGATCTTGTCGCCCATCAGGCGGATGTGCTCGGATTTCGGTCCGATGAAGGTGATGTTGTGCTCTACGAGAATCTCAGCGAAACGAGCGTTCTCGGATAGGAAACCGTAGCCCGGATGCACGGCGTCCGCGCCGGTGATTTCGCAGGCGGAGAGCAGGGCGGGAATATTGAGATAGGAATCGCGGGCGGGCGCCGGCCCGATGCAGACGGACTCGTCGGCGAGCTTGACATGCATGGCGTCGGCGTCGGCTGTCGAATGCACGGCGACTGTCGCGACGCCTAATTCCTTGGCCGCGCGCAGAATGCGCAGCGCGATTTCGCCGCGGTTGGCGATCAGGATTTTGTCGAACATCTCTTACCGCCGCCTACTCGATCACGAGGAGAGGTTCGCCGTATTCCACAGGCTGGCCGTCCTCGACCAGTATGGCCGTCACAACGCCGGATTTGGTGGCGACGATGTCGTTGAAGGTCTTCATCGCTTCGATCAGCAAGAGCTTGTCGCCGAGCGAAACGCGCGCGCCGATCTCGACAAAGGGCTTTGCGTCGGGGTTCGGCCGAAGATAAGCGGTGCCGACCATGGGCGACTTCACCGCGTCCAAATATTCGACCGGCTCCGCGACGGGAGTGGGGGACGCGGCCGGCTTTGCCATCGGCGGCGGCGGCAGAGGCTGGACCGGCGGCGCGGCGCCGACGCTCGCGATCGCTGCGGCAGGCGCACGCGCCGCGCGGATACGCAAATCGCCCTTCTCAACCTCAAATTCGGTCAAATTGCTGTTTGCGACGAGTTCCGCAATCGTGCGCAGCAGATCCGCGTCGATAGCGGGCGCGGGCGCGGCGACCGACGCCGGCTTGCGGGAGGAAGCGGTGCGAGGCGGTTGAGCTTTGCGCGCCATAAGTGTCTCAGATCTTTCTCAGTTCGTTTTCAAAGACAGCGTCAAGGGCGAGAATGTATGAGAGCGGGCCAAATCCCGCGATCACGCCGCGCGCCGCGGGCGAAATGAAGGAATGGCCCCGAAAGCTTTCGCGTGCGTGCACGTTGGAGAGATGCACTTCGACGACGACAGCTTCCGCGCCCTTGATCGCATCATAGAGCGCGATGGATGTGTGCGTCAGCGCGCCAGCGTTCAAAATGACCGGCGCGCCCGCGGCGCCGGCTTCCTGGATCCAGTCGACGAGATCGCCCTCGTGGTTGGACTGCCGGAAAACCAGCGATACGCCGCGTTCGGCGCAACGCTTCTCCAGCGACGCGCGGATATCGTCGAGCGACGTTGTTCCGTATATCGCGGGCTCCCGCTTGCCGAGAAGATTGAGATTGGGACCGTTAAGCACGTGGACGGCTGACATAGCGCTTCCGTAAACGTTCCCCGAAAAATCTCAAAGGCGGCAGGCTGCCTGTCTTAGCCTTGTTGTCGCCGCAAAGAAAGCCCGTCGCCGCGCTAGCAGACGGTCTTGCCGCATTTGCGCATGTTTTCGATCTTGGCTTTCAGTTGCGCGTGGGGCACGCCGCCGATGATCGCCTCTTTGCCGATCACCCAGGCGGGCGTTCCATCGAACCGCAGCTCATCGGCCAGCGTAGCGACTTCCTTCAGCGCGGCCTTTGTCTCCGCGCTCGACATGTCCTTCTCGAGACGGGGCATGTCGGCGCCCACCTCCTTGGCCGCCGCCAGCGCCTGCTGCTTGCCGATGTGGCCGCGAGTCGAGAGCAGCTTGCGATGGAAATCCCAGAACTTCTGGCTGTCGAGCTGCATGCGCGCGGCGGTCGCGACCTGCGCCGCCTCGACGGAGTCGGGCCCCAGAATCGGGAAGTCCTTGAGCACCACCCGCAGCTTGGGGTCCGCCTCGATCAACTTGGCGACCGAAGCCATCGCCTGCTTGCAGTAGCCGCAGTTATAGTCGAAGAATTCGACGAGCGTGACGTCGCCGCTCGGATTGCCCACGACGGCCTGGTTGGGCGAGTTCACGATTTTGTCGCCGTGCTGGCCGACGGCCTTTTCGCGTGTGGCGGCCTCGGCGACCTTCTCGCGCTTTCCAAGTTCGTCAATTGCTTCCCGGACCACTTCCGGGTTGGAAAGGAGATAGTCGTGCACGACCTTCTCGATCTCAACCTTCTGCTTGCCTGAAAGCTCCTCGGCGAAGAGCGGCGTCGCGACGCCTAGAGCGAGACATGCGCCGGCGGCGAGCGAGATAAAAAAGCTCATTGCATTCTCCTTTGCGCGACAGCGCATTCGTGTCGGGATCCCTTCGTCGCGGCGCTTTTTAGCACAGGGGGCGGCGGGCGTCCTCCTGACGCTAGGATGGTACGCTCCACGCGAGTGGCTAGTGCAACTGATTGTTCCGAACGCCGTCGTTCACCAGCACCGAACCGACGCCGTAGTTGAACTTCGCTTCGCCCAGGGTGCGCAGCTGGAGCGTGACCATCACCGTCTGGCTGCGCGCCGGCAGGCCCGTGTAGGACTGCGGCTGATAGATCTGCGAATAATTGATCGACAGCGTCGTGCATTCGTCCTGATAGCCGATGCCGCCGCCGAGCGTTGCGACCGAGAACAGGGGCGCCGAGCCGACGAGATTTGAGCCCGTAAGCGTCGTCGCATAATAGACGGACGTCGGATTGGTGAGGGAATTATAGAGATAGCGGCTCATATCGAAGGTGACGGTGCCGGTCAGGAAATAGTTTTTGGTGATGTCGTATTTTCCGGACGCGGAGAGTCCCTGGCGACGCACGTCAAAGCCGATCGCCGGCTGTGAGGCGTAATTGGCGTATTGGAGCTGGAGCGAGATCGGATCCAGATTCATTGTCGCGAACACGTCGACGCGCCGCGCGCGCAAGCTCCCCTTGTCGAAGCGGCCCTTGGCGGAGAGGCTGAGAACGGACGACGGCGCAAATGCGAAGCGCCCGACGATGTCCGACGCGCGCGAGTCGAGGCCGGAATCGAGGCCGACATTCGCCGCGTCAGCCTGCGCGTAGGAGTTGGCGCCGGCGATCTGGCGCGACTGGCCGATCATCGCGTTGATGAAGCCGCCATTGGACAATGACAGGGTGGCCTGGCCGCCATAGTTGAGGCGCGTGCCCGTCTCGAACCGGTCATAGCCGGAGAATTTGCTCCATTCGAACAGCGTCGAATCGTCGAAGACGAGGCTTTGCGCGTCCATGTTCACCAGCGACGGAATCGACGTCTGATTGGGGCGCGCGACGACCTGCGCGATCGGTTCGAAGACGATGTCGCCGATAAAGCTTCTGGCAAGGATCGGGTAGCGCCATTCGGCGCCGAAGCCCGGGAGCGCCTGGCCGCGGAAGCGGTTGTCGGCGCCGTTGAAGAACTGGCCCTGCGCGGCGTTGGGGATCGGCGACAGACTTTGGTTATAGATCGGGAACAAGCCTTGCCGGTCGTAATCGAGATAGCTTCCGACGAAACGCGCGAACGCAAACGGGGTCCACACGCCGCCGATCGGGTCGATGATTTTACGCTTCCAGGCGCCGCTGATCGTCGCGTGCTGGTAATCGCCGCCGACGCCGCGCAACAGACAGCCGCTCTGCGCCGGGTCGGTAGCCCGCCCGTAAATCTGGCAAACGTTGTACAGGCTATAGATGCGGTCGAGCGTTCGCGGCTGTATGGACTCGAAGTTCGCGACGTTGGCGGAAGTGCTCGTCACATTGGCGTCGAGTTCAACCTGTCCGCCAACGCCTGCCGTCGCCGCAGGATCAATGTCGAAGACGCGGTTATAGTCGATCACCGGATGGACGACGGGCTGCTGCGCCTGCACGTCATTGGGCGACAGCAGCTGGAAATAGTAGCCGCGCATGTCGAAATAGCTGCGCGGTCCCTGGCCGGTCAGATAGATCGTCGATGACGCTTCGCGGAAGAAATAGTTCTGCAGGAGATAATTGTATTGCTGGTAGTCCTGCAGGAAGTAGCGATCGGACAGCGCCGTGATGTCCCAGCCAGCGCGCCAACGGTCGTTGAGCCAGAATTCGCCCATAGACTGGATGGCGCCGCGCCACTGCTTGCCGCCGGCGCCGAATGGGGCTTGCGCGAAGGCGCTCGTGTCTCCCACATGCGTGCCCTGACCGCGGATCGTATAGCCGCCATTGTCAAAGCGCTGACGGAATTCGGCGGTGACGAACGGGCCCTGCCGGGAAAAATAAATCGGCGTTACAGTCAGGTCGTAATCCGGCGCAATCGCCCAGAAGTAAGGCACGCCCACGCCGGCGCCGAGCTGCTGGCGATAGATGAAAACCGGCGATAGAAAACCGGACTTGCGCTTCACCGATGGGTCTGCCGACGACCAGAACGGCACATAGGCGACTGGCACGCCAAGAAGTTCGAAGGACGCATCCTCGTAATAGATCATCTTCTCGACGTTGTCGTGAATGATCCGTTTGGCGCGAACCGACCAGGTGCGCGGCTTTGCGGGATCGTCTCGACAGGCCTCGCAGGCGGTGTAGGTGCCCATTTCGAAGGTCGTCGTCTCGCCGGCCCGCTCGGCGCGCGGCGAGGTGAAATGCGTGTTGTTGACGGAGTCGACCTGCAGGCTGTCGATGAACCCGTTTTTGAAATCGTCCGTGAAGTCGAAACGCTCGGCCCTGGCGATTGAGCCGTCGGTTTCGGTCAGCGTGGCGTGGCCCTCGGCGAAGACGCGCGACGTGTTGCGGTCATAGGTGACGCGGTCGGCTTCGAGCAGCCGGCCCTTGTAATAGATCTGGACGGCCCCGCGCGCCGTGACGGTGTTGCTTTTCTCGTCGTAGACGAGCTCCTTGGCCTCGACGACCATGCGCGCATCGGCGCCCGCGGCCGGCGGCGCGGCAGCGGCGGAGTGCGTGGCGAAAGCCGCCTCGGCGAGCGCGAGCGCCGCCGCAAGAAGGGATAGGCGCCGGGAGGAGCTGGTGAGCGCCATCAGCCGTCCTCCGAATAGAGCAAAATGACCGTGCCCAACATGCTCCCGACAAGCGCAGGCGACCATGCGGCCACTACAGGGCTGATCATGCCTGCGCCGCCGAGATCCGAGAGGACTTTAGTAACGATATAAAGCACGAAGCCTGCGGCCACGCCACCCGAAAGGGTTTTTGCGACCCCGCCAAATCGAAAGAATCTTAATGAAAAGGAAGCGGCGACGAGAACCATCGCGACGAGCAGCAGCGGTCGCGCAAGAAGCGATTGAAACTGCAGCCGATAGCCGGTCGCGTCGAGACCCGCTTCGGCGGTGCGCGCCGCCATTTCCGGCAGCGACCAGAACGGCGTGCCTTGTGGCGGCGTCGTCGCCGCCGCCACCTGCTCGGGCGTCAGGTCGGTGGCGAGCATGTAAGAACCGACGCTGCGCGCCGGCTCTCCGGGCAGGCTGACCTGCGCGCCTTCGAGCACCCAGACTCCGGGCTCGAGTCGCGCGTGACGCGCTTCGACCCGCTCCAGGAAACCGCCGCGCGCTGCGTAAATGTTGACGCTGACGTTCTCGAGCTCCGAGCCGCCATTCGAGGAGTTCATAGCGTGCATAATGGCGAGGCCGTCGACGCCGTGTTGGCGCAGCCAAACGCCGTGGTCGATGCGCAAACTGCCGGGCACGCCGAAAAGATCCCACTCCATTTGTTCGGAGCGCTGTTTCATCGAAGCCGAGAGCGGGTTGTAAATCGCCACAGACACAATCCCGATGAGCAGGGCGGTGAGCGCCGGCGGCGCAATGAACTGCCAAACTGACATGCCGGCGGCGCGGGCGACGATCAATTCCAGCTTCCTGGTGAGGTCAACGAAGGTCGCCATCGATCCAAAGAGAACGGCGAAAGGCAGGATCATCTCGGCGGCCGCCGGAACCCGCATCGCCGTCATCAGCGCGACGGTTGCCGCGCCGGCCTGCGGATTGTCGCTGGCGCGCCGCAGCATCTCGACGAAAACCACGACGAACATCAGGCAGAAAATCGTAAAAAAGATCGCCAGAATCGTGCGCATAAACCGCAGCGCAAAATAGCGCGTGATCGTCGCCCCGATCATGGCTGCGGCTGTCCTCCTTTGTGTGTTGGCGCGCCGCCCCAGGCGGGAGCAGTTAAAGCCCTGTTAACGATCGCTAGACGCTCGCATCTTTGCGCGCAAGCGTCGCGCGGCTCCTCTGAGCCGCCCCGACATATTCAATTCGCGAGCGTTGCTTTTGCGCCACGCGGGATTTCTGCGTAAAGATCGCGGCGATTCCGCGGCGGGACGATTTCTGGAATGGTTCAAAATATGAGCGGAGCCGCGATTGACCGGCGCCGCCCGCCGGAAGATATTACGCGCCGCTCCCGTCAAATCGCGCGCCTGGCGCGCCGCCGGCGCTAACATTCTCAAAAACCGACGCATTCGCGCCGGAACGGCTTCCGCTTCGGCGGAGGAGGCAAGAGGCCCTGATGCTCGTCAACGCCAAATATGAACTCCAGTCATTCGACGCCGCCGAAGCGCTGCTGCGCCAGCCCGAGGACGCCGGGCATCCGCGAACGCTCGTGGTTTTCGTGGGCCGCGATCTCGCCATGGGCGAGCGCGCCGCCAGCGTGCTCAAGGATGCGGCCGGGCATCTTTCGCGCGCCGCCGCAGCGGCGAAATTCAAGGGCAAGTCGGGAACGTCGCTCGAGATTCTGGCGGCGCCCGGCGCGCCCGCCAGCAGAGTGATTCTGATGGGCGTCGGCGCCGGGGACGAAACCGGCGGAGAGGGCGGCGAAGCCAAGCCCTTCGAGGACTTCTTCGCGCTTGGCGGACAAACCGCGGCGAAAATGGGTCCGGGGTCGCGGGCGGTCGTGCTGTTTGACCTGCCGGAAGGGGTTTCCGCCGCTCACGACTCGGTCGGCCAATTTGCGCTCGGCGGCTGGCTGCGCGCCTATAAGTTCGATCATTACAAGACAAAGAAGAAGGATGAGGCCGAGCGCGAAGGACCGACGGAGGTCGTCGTCGCCCTGGCCGATCCGGACAGCCATAGCGCCGCGATGTCGGATGGCGGCCATTTGGCGGAAGCGGTCATTCTCGCAAGGACTCTCGTCAATGAGCCGGCGAACGTCCTGACTCCGCCGGAATTCGCCCGCCGCGCGTCGGAGCTGATGAAGCTTGGCGTCGAGGTCGAGGTCCTCGACGAGAAGGCGATGTCCGAACTCGGGATGCGGGCGCTGCTCGGCGTCGGGCAGGGGTCTGAGGCGGGGATCCGGCTCGTCGTGCTGCGCTGGAGCGGCGGCGCCGAGGGCGCGGCGCCGCTCGCCTTCGTCGGCAAGGGCGTCGTCTTCGATTCCGGCGGCATTTCGATCAAGCCGGCCGCCTCGATGGAGGACATGAAGGGCGACATGGCCGGCGCCGCCGCCGTGACCGGGGCCATGTACGCGATCGCCGCGCGCAAGGCCAAGGCCAATGTCGTCGGCGTGCTCGGCCTCGTCGAGAACATGCCGGACGGCAAGGCGCAGCGGCCGGGCGACATCGTCAAATCCATGTCGGGCCAGACGATCGAGATCGTGAACACCGACGCCGAAGGTCGGCTCGTTCTCGCCGATGCGCTGACATACGTTATAGAGCATCATAAGCCCGCTGCGGTCATTGATCTGGCGACGCTCACCGGCGCCATTCTCGTCGCCCTGGGCCAGGAATATGGCGGGTTGTTCTCGAACAATGACGAACTCGCCGATCGCCTGACCAAAGCGGGGAACCACATCGGCGAGAAGCTGTGGCGCATGCCGATGGGTCCCGCCTATGACAAGCTGATCGACTCGAAATTCGCCGATATGAAGAACACCGGCGGCCGCCATGCCGGCTCGATCACCGCCGCGCATTTCCTGCAGCGTTTCGTCGGCAAGACGCCCTGGGCGCATCTCGACATCGCCGGCACCGGCATGGGGTCGCCGTTGAGCGACACCAACCAGAGCTGGGGCGCCGGCTGGGGCGTGCGGCTCTTGGACCGGCTGGTGCGCGACTATTACGAGGGGTAGCTGACGATCGCTCGGTCTGAGCGGGAGCAATAGGCTGCGCCAGTCAATTCAGCCGGACTGCGGAAGTTATTCTGTTGCTTGGCTCTCGATTATTTACAGCAGAGGAGAAGATTGGCGCTCCTCGCTCTTTCCGGAACAGTGTCAAGAAACAGGTTGGCGAGAGATTCAGTAAAGCCTACCTAATTAACGCAGAGTTATGCTGCTATAGCTTCAGCATACATGCGTAAATACCTTATTATTTCCGGTTTTTAATGGAAATGCTTCCCCGTCGCCCAATCTGATGATCAGTTCAGTTGGTCCTGGACTGAAAGGAACGCATCATGATCGAATCTCGATGGAACGCCGATTTCATCGCGACCATCCTCGGCGTCGTGTTCGTGGCGGTCGGCCTGCTGGGGTTCGTCCCCAATCCGATCGTCTATGACGGCGGCTACTTCCACGTGAATGCAGCCCACAACTTCGTGCACCTCATCACCGGAGCGCTCTTGCTGATCAGCCCCTATTTCGGCGTCCCGGTCCTGATGATTCGCACAGTGGCCATCCTCTATGTAGCGATCGCCATCCTGGGCTTCCTTGCGCCGAACGTCGCCGAACTCGGCGGACTGATCGCCATGAACCACGCCGACCACTGGCTGCATGCAGTCCTCGCTGTCGTCCTGCTCGCGATCGGCTTCACGAAGCCCATGGAACGATCGGTCACCACGGCCCATATGTAAGAGCTGCAAA
>NZ_JAMRYX010000242.1 GCF_024448135.1 Methylocystis suflitae | reverse complement strand
AAATGCATGACGCGAGGGTTCGACCATGCCGCAGAGCGCAGAACACGTCCTAGACCATTTCGACCTCTTCAGAGGTCCCGAGTACCAGCAGATGCTGGCGAACAAAAAGAAGATGTTCGAAAACCCGCGCGATCCGGCCGAAGTCGAACGCGTTCGGGAATGGGCCAAGACCCCCGAATATCGCGAGAAGAACTTCGCTCGCGAGGCGTTGACGGTCAATCCGGCCAAAGCCTGCCAGCCGCTCGGCGCGGTCTTCGCCGCCGTCGGTTTCGAGCAAACGATTCCATTCGTTCACGGTTCGCAGGGCTGCGTCGCCTATTATCGCAGCCATCTGTCGAGGCACTTCAAGGAGCCAAGCTCCTGCGTGTCCTCGTCGATGACCGAGGACGCGGCGGTGTTTGGCGGCCTCAACAATATGATCGACGGCCTGGCCAACACCTACAACATGTATAAGCCGAAGATGATCGCCGTCTCGACCACCTGCATGGCGGAAGTCATCGGCGACGATCTGAACGCCTTCATCAAGACCTCGAAGGAAAAGGGTTCAGTTCCGGCCGAATACGACGTTCCCTTCGCCCACACCCCTGCCTTCGTCGGCAGCCACGTCACTGGCTATGACAATGCGTTGAAGGGCATCATCGAGCACTTCTGGGACGGCAAGGCTGGCACGGCGCCCAAGCTCGAGCGCACCGAGAATGACAAGGTCAACTTCATTGGCGGCTTCGACGGCTATACGGTCGGCAATATGCGCGAAGTCAAGCGCATCTTCGGCTTGATGGGCATCGACTACACAATCCTCGCGGACAACAGCGAAGTCTTCGACACGCCGACCGACGGCGAGTTCCGCATGTATGACGGCGGCACGACGCTGGAAGAAGCCGCGGCAGCTATCAACGCCAAGGCGACGATCTCGATGCAGGAATATTGCACCGAGAAGACGCTGCCGCTGATCGCCGCGCATGGTCAGGAAGTCGCCGCCTTCAATCATCCGATTGGCGTCTCCGCGACCGACAAGTTCCTCATGACGCTGTCGCGCATCACCGGCAAGCCGATCCCCGAAGAGCTGGCGCGCGAGCGTGGTCGCCTGGTTGACGCGGTGGCCGATTCGAGCGCGCATATTCATGGCAAGAAATTTGCCATCTACGGCGATCCGGATCTGTGCCTCGGCCTCGCCGGTTTCCTTCTGGAGCTTGGCGCCGAGCCGACGCATATCCTCGCAACGAATGGCGGCAAGGCCTGGGCGGAGAAGGTGCAGAAGCTGCTCGACTCCTCGCCGTTCGGCCAGAATTGCCACGTCTATCCGGGCAAGGATCTTTGGCACATGCGTTCGCTGCTCTTCACCGAGCCGGTGGATTTCCTGATCGGCAACACCTACGGCAAATATCTCGAGCGCGACACCGGCACGCCGCTGATCCGCATTGGCTTCCCGATCTTCGATCGCCATCATCACCACCGCTATCCGGTGTGGGGCTATCAGGGCGGCCTGAACGTTCTGGTGTGGATCCTCGATCGCATTTTCGAATCGATCGACGCCACCACCAACGTGCCGGCGAAGAGCGACTATAGCTTCGACATCATCCGTTAAGACGATGTGGCTCCCGCCCCTGCGGCGGGAGCCACAACTTGCTTGCAGTAATGCTGTCGCAACGTGAAGGAGAAGAGGCATGAGTTCGCTTTCGGCCACGATCCAGGACGTTTTCAACGAGCCGGGCTGCGGTAAGAACGCGAACAAATCAGAAGCCGAACGTAAGAAGGGGTGCACCAAGCAATTGCAGCCCGGGGGCGCGGCTGGAGGTTGCGCCTTTGATGGCGCCAAGATCGCCCTTCAACCTCTCACCGACGTCGCCCATCTCGTGCACGGCCCCATCGCTTGCGAGGGCAATAGCTGGGACAATCGCGGCGCGAAGTCGTCGGGCTCCAATCTGTGGCGCACCGGCTTCACCACCGACATCAATGAGACAGATGTCGTTTTCGGGGGCGAGAAGCGGCTGTTCAAATCGATCCGCGAGATCATCGAGAAATACGATCCGCCGGCGATCTTCGTCTATCAAACATGCGTGCCAGCGATGATCGGCGATGATATCGACGCTGTGTGCAAAGCGGCGCGCGAGAAATTCAACAAGCCGGTCATTCCAATCAACTCGCCGGGCTTCGTCGGGCCGAAAAATCTCGGCAACAAGCTTGCTGGCGAGGCGCTGTTGCAACATGTGATCGGCACGGAAGAACCAGAATATACGACGCCCTACGACCTCAACATCATCGGCGAATACAATCTGTCCGGAGAATTGTGGCAGGTGAAGCCGCTGCTCGATGAGCTCGGCATCCGCATCATGGCCTGCATCTCCGGTGACGGAAAATATAAGGAGGTCGCCTCCTCGCATCGCGCCAAGGCCGCGATGATGGTCTGCTCCAAGGCGATGATCAACGTCGCGCGCAAGATGGAGGAGCGCTACGGCATCCCCTTCTTCGAAGGCTCCTTCTACGGCATCGAGGATAGCAGCGACTCACTGCGCGAGATCGCGCGCATGCTGATCGAACGCGGCGCGCCGGCTGAATTGATGGATCGAACCGAGGCGCTGATTGCGCGGGAAGAGGCCAAGGCCTGGGCGGCGATCGCCAAATACAAGCCGCGCTTTGAAGGCAAAAAAGTGCTGCTGATCACCGGCGGCGTCAAATCCTGGTCGGTCGTCGCCGCGCTGCAAGAGGCGGGTCTCGAGCTTGTTGGCACGTCGGTCAAGAAGTCGACCAAGGAAGACAAGGAACGCATCAAGGAGCTGATGGGCCAGGACGCCCATATGATCGAGGATATGACGCCGCGCGAAATGTACAAGATGCTCAAGGATGCGCGCGCCGACATCATGCTCTCGGGCGGCCGCTCGCAGTTCATCGCGCTGAAGGCCTCGATGCCTTGGCTCGACATCAACCAGGAGCGGCATCACGCCTATATGGGCTATGTCGGCATGGTGAAGCTGGTCGAAGAGATCGACAAGGCGCTTTACAATCCCGTTTGGGCGCAGGTGCGCAAGCCGGCGCCTTGGGAGAAATCCGGCGACAATTGGCAAAGCCGCGCGATGGCGCAGGCGGAGGCCGAGGCGGCGGCGCTCGCCGCCGATCCCGTGAAGGCGGAAGAGGTTCGCCGCGCGAAAAAGATTTGCAATTGCAAGAGCGTCGAACTCGGCGTGATCGAGGATGCGATCCTCGCGAACAACCTCTCGACGGTCGAGGGCGTGCGCGACGCGACAAACGCCTCGGGCGGCTGCGGCGCTTGCGCCGTGCGCATTGAGGAAATTCTCGAGCAGATGGTCTCGGCCTCTCACGCGATCGCGGCGGAGTAACGCAATGGCGACCGTCACCGTTAGCAAGAAGGCCTGCTCCGTCAATCCACTCAAGATGAGCCAGCCGATCGGCGGCGCGCTGGCGTTCATGGGCTTGCGGGGCGCCATGCCGCTCCTGCACGGCTCCCAGGGCTGCACGTCTTTCGGCCTGGTGCTGTTTACGCGACATTTCAAAGAAGCCATTCCGATGCAGACGACCGCGATGAGCGAAGTCGCAACGGTCCTCGGCGGCTATGAAAACGTCGAGCAGGCGGTGCTCAACATCTACAACCGCACGAAGCCGGAGATCATCGGCATTTGCTCGACCGGCGTCACCGAGACGAAAGGCGACGACGTCGATGGCTACATCAAGCTTATTCGCGAGAAGAACGCGGCGGTCGCGCATCTGCCGATCGTCTATGTATCGACGCCCGACTTTAAGGACGCTTTCCAGGACGGCTGGGAAAAGACGGTGACGCGCATCGTTGAGACGATGGTCGAGGCGCCAAAGAGCGCCGCACGGCGCGATCCGACCAAAATCAATGTGCTGCCAGGCTGCCATCTGACGCCTGGCGACCTCGATGAATTACGCACGATCATCGAGGATTTCGGCTTGGAGCCGACTTTTCTGCCAGATCTCGCCGGCTCGCTTGACGGCCACATACCGGACGATTTTACCCCGACGACGATCGGCGGCGTCGGCGTCGAAGAAATTTCGATGATGGGACAGGCTGGCTGGACGATCGCGATCGGCGCGCAAATGCGGCGCGCCGCCGAAGCCATGCAACAGAAAACCGGCGTTCCATTCCGGCTGTTCGAGCGGCTGTGCGGACTCGAGGCCAATGACGCGCTGATGGCCTTCCTGACCGAGATCAGCGGTCGACCGGCGCCGATGAAATATCGCCGCCAGCGCGGCCAGCTCGTCGATGCGATGCTGGACGGTCATTTCCATATCGGCGGGCGGAAACTCGCGGTCGGCGCCGAGCCGGACCTGCTCAACGAGATCGGCGGGTTGTTGACCGAGATGGGCGCGCAACTTCTTGTCGCGGTGACGACCACGCAATCGCCGGTGCTCGAACGACTGCCCACCGAAGAGGTGCTGATCGGCGATCTCGAAGACCTCGAGAATTTGGCGAAGGCCAAGGACTGCGATCTGATGGTCACCCATTCGCACGGCAGGCAAGCGGCCTCTCGCTTGAAGATACCGTTCTTTCGCATGGGCATTCCGATGTTCGACCGCCTCGGCGGCGGCCATCAATTGATGGTCGGCTATCGCGGCGCGCGCGATCTGATCTTTGACTTCAGCAATCTGCTGATGGCCGATCACGAAGATAACCACGAACCGACACCCGACAGCTGGCGCGATGGCGTCGGCCCGTCGCACGCCGCAACCTCGCACTAGGGGCGAAAACGGAGGCGCTATGAAAGTCGCATTCGCAACCCAGGATTTGAAACGCGTCGACGCGCATTTCGGCTGGGCCAAGAACATCGCGATCTATGAGATCGGTCCGGAAGGTCACGAATTCGTCGAGGCGATCCAATTTGACGGCGATCTCAAGGAAGATGGCAATGAGGACAAGCTCGCGCCGAAGATCGACGCGATCAAGGATTGCGCCATTCTCTACGTCGCGGCGATCGGCGGCTCTGGCGCCGCGCGAGTCGTCGCCAACAACATTCATCCGATGAAGGTCAATCAGCCGGAAGCCATCTCGGACCTCCTGGACAAGCTCCAGGAAGTGCTGAGGGGCGTGCCGCCGCCATGGCTGCGCAAAGCATTGACCAAGGGAAAAGAGCGCGTGCTCGATTTCGAAGAGTGAGGAACGCCCATGTCTGAACCTACCGCCGTGCTCGAGAAAACTCCGGTCGCCGAGCTTCCGTTCATGAAGGAGCTCATCAAGGTCTGGCGCGCCCAGGACACGCATGGGACCTGGGAGACGAAAGGCGATCTCGATCTCCTGGCTCCCTATGTCCTCGACAAAGAGGCGCGCCGCGCGCTGCCGATCATCGGCGATCCCGACCCTGAGACGATCTGGCGCATGGAGCTCTTCTTCAACGCCATCGCGCTCTCCATCGAACGCGCCACGGGCGTCATGATCTCGCCCATGCTGAAGATGAGCCACGAGGGTTTCGGCCGCATGGTGCTGATCGGCGGACGCTTGATCGTTGTGAACAAGCAGTTGCGCGACGTGCATCGCTTCGGATTCGACAGTTTCGAGAAGCTCGCGGCGGAAGGCGACAAATATGTTCAGTCCGGCGTCGAGATGATCGAAAAATTCCCGGACGTCGCAAAATACTGAGGTGAGCGATGAGTGAGATCGACGATCTGAAGGCTGAAATCAAAAAGCTTTCGGCAAAGGCGATGCAGGCCAAAATGGATCTGCATGATCTGTCCGAAGAACTGCCGATCAATTGGCCCACCATCCCCGAGGTTGCGCAAAAGGCGCATGAAGCTTTCGCCGAGCTGGAGAAGAAGCGCGCAAAGTTGAAGTCCCTGGAGACGGTCTAACTCGAGAAAGAAAGCATACGGCCATGTCACAAGCGACGCGCGATGGGCGCGATTGGTGTCCGGAATACCTTGTTGCGATCGATCCCGGTAAATGCATCGGTTGCGGACGCTGTTTCAAGGTGTGCGGTCGCGACGTGATGACGCTGAAAGGCCTGAACGAGGACGGCGAACTGGTTGCGCTGGACGACGATGAGGACGAAGAAGTCGAAAAGAAAATCATGGTGATGAATGATATCGGCGCCTGCATCGGCTGCGGCGCCTGCGCGCGCGTGTGTCCGACCAATTGTCAGACGCATGCGGCGGAAGACGTAGCGCTGGTATGAGAAAAAATGCGAGCCTCCATAAGGGGGCTCGCAAACGCAAAGCCTAAATTACGCTACTCGATGCCCTGCTCGCGCGCCTTCCACATGGCGGCGATGCGGAAGCGTTCCGCAATCGCGATTGGATCGGCCAGCATCATCGCCTGAGCGTCGGCGAGCGCCTTCCTGACGATGGCCGTCTCTTCCGCGTTCAGCGCGACGCGGCCGGCCACATGGGTGGCGTCCGGCATGATCGACCAGATCTTTCGCTTTGCGGGGTGCATTTTCACCTCGGTGAGGTCGACAGCCTCGAGAACGCCGTCAAGATAGAGCGCAAAGCCTTTCACTTCGAGTTTTCGTCCATCTTCAGTGGTCTTCACGAGAGTCGTCATCGTCACTCTTCCTGTTGCGCGAGCCAGCCATAGCCGCCCTGATCCCAAAGTTGGGCGAGCAGCTTATCTGCATTCCAGTCGGGGTATTGGAGCTTCAATTCGTCATAGTCCTTGAGAAAGCGCGCGGCGTCGTCGTCGCGCAGTTCAGCGATCATCCCGTCGGCTTTGTTGTGGAGCGTGAAGCGCGTCCGATCGGCCGCCGCGGAGAGAGCATATTCGTCTCCCGTTTCGAGCTCATGGTCGTCGCGACAGCCCACGCGCTACACTCCTCTTAAGCCGCCACTGCCGCTTGTTCGGCGCGTTCCCACTCCGCCCAGGATCCGTCGTAGACCGCAACATCGGCCCGTCCGATGATATAAAGCGCCAAGGCGTCCATGCAGGACGTCATGCCCGAGGCGCAGGTGGTCACGATCGGCTTGCTAAGATCGACGCCGGCGGCTTCGAACCGCGCGCGTAACGCCTTGGAGTCGAGGAGCACGCCTGTCTGCGGATCGACCAGATCGGCCCAAGGCACGTTCACGGCGCCCGGAATATGTCCGAGCTTCTTGAAGGGAAAGACGTCGGCTTGCGAGCCGTCGAATTTGCCCGGCCCGCGCCCGTCGACGATCTGCTCGCCGCCGTTCGCGACAACGCTCATCACTTGATCGAAACTGCGGACAAGCTCCGGCCTGAACTTTGACGTGAAGGTCCTAGGTTGCGGACGCACCGGCGACATTTCGGTTGGATGTTTGGCGGCGATCCATTGGTTGAATCCGCCGTCGAGCATCGCGACGTTGTCGTGACCGAATACGCGGAACATCCACCACACGCGCGCGGCCGCCGAACCGCCGAAGAGCCGATCGTAGACGATAACGCGATCGCCGTCCCCAATACCGAGCAGTCCGACTTTTTTGGCGAAGTCAGCTTCACTCGGCAGCATATGCGGCAGATCGGAACTTGAATCGGCGATGTGATCGACGTCGAAATGAACCGAGCCCGGCAAATGCCGGCCGCGATACTGATTGCGGCCGTCGAGGTTGGTGCTCGGATGATGCCATGTGCAGTCGAGAATGCGAATGTCGCCGTCACTCAGATGCTCGGCGAGCCATGCCGCGCTGACGAGCGCGCCGGTCAGGGGTTCAGCCATCGGTCGGACCTCATGTCTCTAAGTTCACAATAGTCGCGCCTCGCCATGCGTCAGGGGGCGACGGGAAGCGGATAACCGGAGCGCGGACGCGTGCCGTAATAGTCGGGCCGCTCCGGCCAATCGCCCTGCTTGATAGTGAATTTGACCACTTTCACCGGGGCGCCGGGCGAGCAGGAGACCTCGGCGAATTTGATTTCACGATCGCCGCTGCCGGCGGAAAAATCCGCGACCACCGTGCCGTCGGCCTTGCGCGCGCGCGCAAATCCGGGCGTGCCGGTCGTGGACGCCGGAACGGAATCGGCGACGAACAAGGGCGTCTCAACGCCGTCGGTCGAGGGACCAAACGCCGGCGAGGCGAACGTAAAGACCGCCAGCACGCCACTGCGATCGACCGCGATGTCCGCCGTCGCCGGGCGCGCGACGGAGTAGACGGTCAACGTGCCGCCGCTCAGCAATTCCTTCAACTCGTCCGGCGAGCAGTTGGCGAATTCGGTGGCCAGATTCATCTGCGACTCCTTAGCTGTGCAACTCCAGCCGGAGGTTCAAGTTTCGTGCCATGACGTCCCATAGTTCGGCCGTTCGCGCGTCGCCCAGAATCTTGCACATTAATTGCTATCCCCTGCATCTAACAGGGAGCGTACGACGCAACATGTTGGACGTGGCGATCATCGGCGGCGGTCTATGCGGTTTGGCGCTGGCGCGAAAGCTCCACCTTCGCGGGCAAGAGTTTGCGATCTTCGAGGCGCGCGATCGCCTTGGCGGGCGCATTCTCACGGCGCCGCGCGGCGATGGCGGCGGCTTGGATTTAGGCCCGACGTGGTTTTGGCCGAAAACACAGCCGCTGATCGCGCAACTCATCAAAGAACTTGCTCTGCCGGACTTCGCGCAGCATGACGAAGGAGCCGTCCTGCATTTGCGCGAGGCTGAAAAGAGCGCCGAACGCATCGAAGACAAGCGCCTTTATGATGACGCGCGGCGTCTGCACGGCGGGATGGCGATCTTGGTGGAGGCTTTGGCCAGCGCACTGCCGCCGGCCAACGTGCATCTCGGTCACGAACTGGCGAGCCTGCGCGATTGCGGCGACCATGTCATGCTCGAATTCAAGACCGGCGAGGAACCCATGGAGATCGCGGCGCGTCGCGTCGTTCTTGCTCTGCCGCCGCGCTTGCTGCGCGAGACCGTTCGCTTCACGCCGCCGTTTGACGAGGCGACGGACCAAGCCATGCTTGGCGCCGAGACCTGGATGGCGGCGCAGGCGAAGGTTGCATTGGAATATCGCGACGCCTTTTGGCGCGAGCAGAGCCTCTCCGGCTCCGCTTTCGTCACGCATGAGCAAGCCGTGATCGGCGAAATCTTCGACGCCTGCGACATGGCGGCGGGTCTTCATGCGCTTGGCGGCTTTCTTGCTCTCAACGCCGACTTGCGCGAGTCCTTCGGCGTGGGTCTGCCGGTGTTGCTCGAGAGCCAAATCTGCAATGTATTTGGCCGTAATGTCGAACCCCTGCACATTCACTATCAGGATTGGGCGAAGGAGCGACTAACGTGTAGCGCGGCCGACCGCACGCAGCAGGGCGGCGACGGTTCGCACGACGTCGCGAATCCTCTGTTGCGTCAAGCGCTGTGGGACAAGAAGCTCTTTCTCGGCGGTTCGGAAACCGCGGCGCGCAACGCCGGTTATCTGGAAGGCGCCTTGGACGCCGCGAGACGCATCGAGCGCGTCTTGGCCTTGCTCGAGGCGAAAAAGGCGACCTCCGGCGACGCCCACTTCGACGATATGCCGGTGAACGAGGCGAGTCTGGCGCGTTTTTCCGCTTGGGTGGACGCTCGCGCCGACGAGGTCTTTGAAAATTATCGCCGGCGGCTCAACCGGGCCCTGGCGTCGCAAGAGCGCGACAATCTCACGCAGGTGGCTGTGCTGGGGGCGATGGAGGAGGTGTTCCAGCAGGCGCTCCGCCTGTTGGCGACGCTTCCCTTCGAAATGGACGACGTCGTGATCGAACGTGGCCGCACCGAGCTCACGCCGCGCATCCAAAAGCCTTTTGGCGACTTGCTGCAGTCCATCATGGACGACGTGGTCGCCTTCAACCAGACGTCCTGCGCCCTTTCCAACTTCCCGGGCGAACATAAATTGTCTCAGGACTACACTCGGGTCATCATGCAGGACATTGCAGCGGCCTGGCGGGAATTTTCGCTCGCGGCGAATGGACTATTGCTGGCGAAGCGGCGCGAAGCGCAAAGGCAGGAGGTGTCGTGATGAGCGAGCAGGGAACGACGATCGAGCAGGACGAGGCGACGCCGGAAGTCGTCGTCTACGCCTTTTGCGCGATGAGCGACATTCCGAGCCAGAAGGCGCGCGGCTTCAACCTCGTGCGGCTCGACGACAACGGCGCAGAGAAGCCGTTTCCGATCGTCGTCGTGCGTTGGGGCAAGCAAGTGTTCGGCTATCTGAACAAATGCCCGCACGACGGCGTCAATCTTGATTGGGAGAGAAATACCTTCCTCGAGCCTAATTACGGCCTTCGCCTGATGTGCGGCAAGCACGGCGCCCTGTTTGAACTTGGCACCGGCATGTGCATCGAGGGCCCGTGCAAGGGACGCGGCCTCGCTCCTGTCGATCTCGTGGTCGTCGACAATGATATTTGCGTCGTCGGCATCCCACTGGCGGAAGATGTCGACGAAGACGCCGAAGAAGGGGAATGCGCAGGCGACTGAAGAGGGCGCGATCCGCCTCCGCCTCGGGCTTCCATTCGGTGGAAAGTTCGCGCCGATGCGCGGAGCTGGCGGAGCTAAAGATCTGATGTCCGCGGCGTCGTCCCTCAAATCGCATCGCGATTGAACCGCTCTCTAGAGCGCGCTCCGATTCCACTTCTTTGCGGCGCGCTCTAGAGCAGGGACAGTGGCGGTCGGAGCCGGCGTTCGGCCGGCCCCGATGTATCAAACTGGCCGGTTTTCGTTGCGGTTCTTGACCGGCTCCATTCGCTCGACGCCCTGCTGATAAGCGATGACCTCGTAAGCGTCGTTGAAATTCAGCGCGGTGTCGAGAAGAACGTCGAGCTTGCCGCCGGTGTCGAGCTTTTTGATGTCGTTCTTGTCGACCATGGCGAGATCCATCATCTCCTTCCACACCGTCGACTCGTCGCAGGGCAGCACGTTGTAGGTGATCTCGCCGAGCTTGACGCGGAACTTCGCCAGCAGGTCGACATTGTTGCAGAACATGAAATAGGCGCCAGTCGGCGAGAGGAGATCGCCGATCACTTCGTGGGCCGTTTCGAGGTAGGCGAAATTATGCAGATAGCCGGCGAGGATCGGGATCGTCGCTTCGCCTTCGTTCGCGAAGGTCAGCACCTGCTCGATGGAAAAATCCGGCGGGCGTTTTTCGTCGGCGACCTGCTCCTGAAATTTGAGCGCGATGTCGCCCCGAAAACCGAAGCGCCCCGGCTTGCCGGTCGGCCCCTTAAGCACTGCGTTGAGCAGGCGGCCCTCCCGATCCAGCCGAGCAAGGGCAGTCTTCTCAATTTGAGTCATCGACAGTTCTCCGCTTTGCAATCCTTACGCAGCATCCGCGCGGGGGATCCTTCGTTACGCCGCGCCTCATGCAAAAACTTCGCCGCAGTTTCGAAGCGTCGAAGAGGCGATCGGCGCGATGGAAGCGACACGGCGCGGTGGGCAATGTGCGAAACATGACAAAACCACCCGATATTCCGGGGCTCGCGGCCCGTTTAGTGCGCGATTGTCGCGGCACATGAATTGCTTTGAACCAGGCAGCCGCATTTGGATACTGGAAGAGCGACATGATCAACCTGACCGACAGCGCCCTAAATGCAGTGCAGACGGCCATTTCCAGCGCCGCGGATCCCGTCGATGGGCTGAGGATCATGGTGGAGGCCGGCGGCTGCGCTGGCTACCAATACAAAATGGGCCTCGTGCGCGAAGCCAGTCCCGACGACACGGTGATTGAGCGCAGCGGGGTCAAGGTGTTCATCGACAACACCAGCCACGAACTCCTGACCGGCACGACCATCGACTATGTCGTCGCGGTGCAGGGCTCGGGTTTCACCTTCGACAATCCGAACGCGCAATCGAGCTGCTCCTGCGGCAAGTCTTTCGGATAATTTCGGCCCGACTTCACAATTATCAGAGCGCGTCCGCGGGACTGCGTTGCGGAGGACGAAGCGATGTTGCACGAAGATCAGAAGAACGAAGAAGCCGGCCAGCTCGAAGCGGCTCCGTCGCCGGAGCGCGAGCAAGTCATTCGCGCGGTCATCGACGAGATCCGTCCCAATCTGCGCCGCGACGGCGGCGATTGTGAGCTCATCGAGATCTGCGGCAACAAAATCATGGTGCGACTCACTGGCGCCTGCGTGCTCTGCAAGTTGAGCAGCGCGACGCTCGAGGGCATCCAGGCCAAGCTGATCGAAGAACTCGGCGAATTCGTGCGGCTGGTGCCTGTGCCGGGTGCTGCGGCGCGTCTTTGAGCGAGAGTGTCGATGCGGCGCGTCTATCTCGACAATAACGCGACGACGCGCACCGACCCTGAGGTCGTCGCGAAAATGCTGCCGTTTTTTAGCCAGGAATTTGGCAACGCTTCGTCATCGCATGGTTTCGGCGTCGAGGTCTCGGGCGCGGTCCGGGAGGCGCGACGCAGCGTCCAGGCGCTGCTCGGCGCGGCGCATGATCACGAGATCGTGTTCACCTCTGGCGGTACGGAATCCGACAATGCGGCGATCTTGGCCGGGCTCGCGGCGCGCGAGGGTCGCGACGAGATCGTGACCACCGCCGTCGAGCACCCCGCGATCCTGTCGCTCGTCGAGCATCTGCAAAAGACTCGCGGCGTCGCCGTCCATCTCATCGGCGTCGACGCGCGCGGGCGCATTGATCTCGACGCCTTTCGCGCGGCGCTGGGGCCGAAGACCGCGATCGTTTCGGCGATGTGGGCGAACAATGAAACCGGCACGCTGTTTCCCGTCGAAGAACTGGCGCGTCTCGCACATGAGGCAGGCGCTTTGTTTCATACCGACGCCGTGCAAGCGGTCGGCAAGATTCCGATCGATCTGAAAACGACGCAGATCGATTTTCTTTCGGTTTCCGGGCATAAACTGCATGGCCCGAAGGGAATCGGCGCGCTCTATGTGCGCAAGGGCACGAAATTCGCTCCTTTCATTCGCGGCGGCCACCAGGAACGGGCGCGCCGCGGCGGGACGGAGAATACGCCTGGGATCGTCGGACTGGGCGCTGCCGCCGAATTGGCGCGATTGCGTCTGCACGAAGACGCCGCCCATATCGCGGCCTTGCGTGACAGGCTTGAACGCGGCGTGACGCAGCGGATCGGCCAATGTCAGGTTTCCGGCGACGTCGACAATCGGCTCGTCAACACATCCAACATCGCTTTTTCCGACATAGAAGGCGAAGCGGTGCTGACCCATCTGGATCGCGCCGGCATCGCCGCCTCGACCGGCTCGGCCTGCACAGCGGGATCGACCGAGCCTTCGCATGTGCTGCGGGCGATGAACGTGCCGGAAGAGTCGTTGCATGGCGCGATACGATTCTCCCTATCGCGAGAAAACACGATTGAAGAGATCGACGATGTTCTGGAGACCCTGCCCGGCATCGTCGCCAAGTTAAGGGAAATCGCGCGGGCCTCGCGCGATACGGAAGCGCAGCTGCTCACGAACTAGCGCGGGCGCGATGACCGCTCCAAAGGAGTCGATGTAATGAAGATCATGATCCGCCGTTCGCCAGAGACCGGCTTGTCCATCTACGTCCCTAAAAAAGACCTGGAAGAGCCGATCGTTGAAACCGAGCACGAGAGTCTGTGGGGCGGCTGGATCAAGATCGCCAACGGCTGGGTTCTCGATCTTCCTGAAATGGCGGCCGGCACTTCGCTTCCGATAACGGTCAATGCGCGCAAGCGCGGCGAAGAGGAGTGAAGCGATGAACGCGCCATTTGACAGCTATGTCCTCCTTGAAGGCGAAAAAGCCGAAGACGCGCTCGGCAAAATCGCCGCTGAGCTGAAGACGGGGACCGTCATTCCCTATCTTGGTCCTGGGTTGACGCAGCTCTCGCCAACCGAGGTCCCGATGACGCCCGAGGCGCTCGCCGCGTTCTTCGGAACCAAGGTGGCGCTGCCAAAACGCGCCAAGGGCAACGCCTGGGCAAGCGCGCAGCACATCGAGAACATGAAGCATCGTTCGACAGTCTCGACATTGATGTCGCAGGCCTTCAACGACGCCATCGCGCCGACGCCGCTGCACGTCTACCTTGCGTCGCTGCAGCTGCCAATGATCGTTGACAGCTGGTACGACGCGACGATGCGTTCAGCGCTCGAAGGCCGTAGCGATTGGGGCGAAATCCAGGGCATCACCCGGGCCGGCATTGGCGAGGACCGTTGGTACCGGTTCTACGAAGCCGACGGAACGGAATCCACCAAGGAAAAAGCTGACGCCTGGAAGACCATCCTCTATAAGCCGCATGGCAGCATTGCGCCCGCCAAGAATTTTCTGATCTCCGACGCGGATTACGTCGAGGTGCTGACAGAGATCGACATTCAGACGCCCTTGCCCGAAGCGGTAAAGAATCGCCGGTCCGAGCGCAGCTTCCTGTTTGTCGGCTGTCGCTTCCACGATCAATTGTTGCGCACATACGCCCGGCAGATCATGAAGCGCTCGACGACGACGCATCACGCCATCGTCGATCCGGCCGCGCTGACGAAAAACGAGCTGAAGTTCCTCACGATCCAGGGCATCATACCGATCGCGCTGCCCATCGATCGCGCTTGCGAGATCCTGATCCGCTAAGGGAGTCTTGCCTTATTCCGATGCCTGGGCGCTGCGGCGGGCGAGCCTGCCAAAGCGCTCGGTGATTCGTGCGCGTCGGCGGAAGCTGCATGGCCGAAACTGCCATCGCGTCTTCAGCGAAAAAGCCTAGCCAAACAAATTTCGACGGATGTTGCATTTTTTACATTCATTCTTGATTGCCGCGTCTCGCTTGTCAGCAAAGGCACAGGCCCTCAGGGCTCCTTCGGTTGACCTCTTCACACTGCGGCGTGGCACGCATGTTGCCTCTTGTCCGGCAAAGCGACAGATGCCGCTTTCCTGGTTCCGTCACGCAGTTCGACGGCGCCGACTCACGTCGAAAACAAAGAATTCCCGACGGCTTGAGCAGCATGCAATTGCAGGCTGACACCACGGAAGAAGACAGCGATGAGCAACATCGTTCGCGATAGCGAAGTTTGTGAATTGACTGCGCCGCCGGTCTTTTCCTTCGGCGAGAAAGTGAAGGCGAAGCGCACGATCCGCAACGACGGGACATACGCCGGCAAGGAGATCGGCGAAATTCTCGCCAAGAAAGGCGAGGAAGGCTACGTCGTGAGCATCGGCACCTTTCTCCAACAATTCTATATCTACGGGATTGAGTTCACCGAAAGCGGCAATCGGGTTGGCATGAAGCGCAAGGAGCTCGAGTCCGCTAATCCGCGCGATGACATCGATCTCCCGCTGCCTTGAGGAGTGTGAGCGTGTTCGAACCACGAATGCCGAAATATCAGTGGGGTCAGCGAGTGAAGACGCTCGTCGATCTCGTCAATGATGGGAGTTATCCCAACGAGCAACCGGAGGCGCTGCTCGTCGCCAACGGCGGTCTGGGCGAAATCGTGCAGGTCGGATCGCACACTGACACGAATACGCCCATCTATCTTGTGGAATTTCCTGACGGCCGTGTCATCGGCTGTCTCGAGGAAGAGATCGCGCCCCTGTAAGAGGAGCGACGGCGCGCATGCGATCGACGGTCACAACATTCGGTGGCGCCGCATCGGCTCAACCGAATGAATTCGATTACAAGCGCATCGTGCGCGCGTTGGAGCAACGGCGGCGCTACCGCTACGTCACGCCGCTCGTGCTGAAAACAGCGAACGGCTATCGCATTCAGAGCCCGTGTTGTTCGCGGAACGTCGATCCGGACGGGGGCGTCATCGACATCGCCTTGGTGCTCTTCGACGAACGCAAGGGCAATTGGCGCCTTCTTCGCAAGGACCATGCGGTCGGCGTGTGGGAGCTAGACAGCGAGTTTCAACGTCTTGCGGAGTTGCTCGACCATCTCAAAGAAGACGCCGAGCGGCGCTTCTGGCAGTAGGGTCGATCTCGACAGAGGATAGATGATGGCGATCAGCGACGTGGAATTGACGGAGATCGAAAGGCTGCTCGGGGCCGAGGCGACGCCGGCGCTTTCGGAGCTGCGCGCCAAATTCTCTCATCTCTCCTGGACGCGCTGCGACGTGTCGGACGTGATCGAAACGCCCTTCCGCAGCTTCACGACCTGCGACGTGCATTTGCTCGACGGCGCCGATCACTGCGTGACGGTTACCGACGATCCGGCGCGCGCCACCGGCGTTATCGTCGCCTTTCGGGGGAGTATGCGATGAATGCGCGGGCCGAAGTAGACGATACATTCGAAGCGACGCCCCCTGCGCTCGCCGAGCCCTTGGGCGGCGATCTCATTCCCCTTTCCGACCCCGACATCACGCTCGACGACATTGCCGCGGTTGAGGCGGTGCTGCGTTCCAGCCGCTTGTCCAGCGGCCCGGTGATGGAGGCTTTCGAAGCCGCCTTCGCGGCCTATCTTGGGCGCAAATACGCCGTGGCCGCGCCAAGCGGCACGATGGGGCTGCTGCTGGCGCTCGCCGCGTACGAGATCGGTCCGGGCGATGAAGTGATCGCCTCTCCGCATTCCTTCCGCGAAACCGTGCATGCGATCGCGCTTGCCGGCGCCAAGCCGGTGTTCGCCGACATCGACTATTGGTCCGGCGTCATCGCGAGCGGAAAAATCGAGGCGCTGATCACCGACAAAACGCGCGCGATCGTGGGCAGCAACACCAACGGCCATCCGGCGCAATGGGCGGAGCTGCGCGAAATCGCCACTAAGCATCGGCTCGTGCTGCTCGAAGACTCCACCGAAGCAATCGGCTCCAAATACAAGGGCGCGCTTGTCGGCACGTTCGGAGACGCTTCGGTGTTCGATTTCTCGCAGCCGGGGCCGCTGGTTTGCGGTGAAGGCGGCATGGTGGTCACCGACGACATCGACGTCGCGGTGGCGATGCGGCGCTTCCGCGCGCATAGACCGAGTGAACGAGCGTCGGTCGTGGTGAGCTCCAGCGCGCCCTATCAGGCGGCGATGAGCGACATGAGCGCGGCGCTGGGATTGGCGCAGCTGCGAAGGCTCGAAGAAATCCTCGAGAAGCGAAAGCTCATCGAGCACTACTACTTCAAGCACGTCAAATCCTTCGAAGGCATCAAGGATCCCTTCATCGGGCCAGAGGTCGATGAAGTGCATTGGTTCCTTTACGTCGTTCACCTTGGCACGCGCTTCAGCAAATCCAGCCGCGACTCGATCGTCGAGGATTTGCTTGTCGAAAAGGTGGAAGCCGCGGCCTACAGCAATCCCTTGCATACGCAGCGGCGCTATTTCGATTACGGCTATCGTCGTGGCAGCTTTCTTGTTGCCGAGAAGGTCTCGGACCGCGCCGTCGCGATGCCTTTCCACGTCCATCTACAAGAGCGCCAAATCGCATTCATCGTGCAGACGATGAAAGAAGCGTCGATCAATGTCGGCGCCGGCGCCGCCATTTACTAATCGTCTAAATGCCAACCAGGAGTATAAAATGCCGACCGTAACCATCATGCCCTCCGGAAAGACGGTTGACGCCGCCGAGGGCGCGACCTTGCTGCAGATCATCATGTCGAGCGGCGAGGAGATCAATCACAAGTGCGAAGGAAAGGCGCAATGCGGCTCTTGTCACATCTATGTGCATGAAGGCCGCAAGGGCATTTCGAAGATCGCGCGCGAAGAGAACGAAAGGCTCGACACCATCGTTGGCATCGGCTCGAAGTCCCGCTTGGCCTGCCAGGCGAAGATTCTCGGCACGGAAAACGTCAAGGTCGAACTGCTCGGCTTCGCGTCGGGCCTATAGGGAGGAGGGAGAAATGTCTTCCGACATCGTCATGCTTCATGTCCGCTTTGCGCCCGACGGCGGCGTCGTTGAAATCAGCGAGCGGCCCGCGCCGAATTCCGCGCAGGCCTGGTTCGACTGGATCAGTCTGAACACGCCCGACGCCTATCAGGCGCTTTCTGGCGGTCGTGGCGTGTTCCGGATTCCGCGCGACAAGCTCGAGGAACTGCGCGCGGGGATCGCCGCGAACAATGCCGCGGCCTGATCCGGCCGAGCGCGTCGTGTAAAAGGATCCCTTCCGCGAAGGACGTCTTGCGGAAGGGAAGCTTGGTTCAGATCAGGAAGGTTTCGGCGAAACGGGCGCGCTTCTCGTCCGTATCGAGTCCCTTCGCAAGGGGCCATTTGTTGTCGTAAAAAAGCGAATTGACGGCGCGGCTGACTTCCTTGCCGCGCAAATACCAACGCACGACGCCATCGGGAAAAATCACCGCGGGGCCGTCTTCGCGATGGACGATGCCGTTTTCGACGCTGATGTGCGTCCCAGCGTAGAGATAGCAGCCGGCTAGGCGCGAAAGATCGTCTTGATTGCGTTCGTCAACCTGGAGCATCACCACTTTATACGCCTCCGCTGATAGCCATCGATTCATACGACGAAGCAATAATCGCGCTTGGCGGAGCGTTCGGCAAGAATAATGCTTGTTCGCGAATTGGTCGCCGCGCGAGGAAGATTGTTGTCTTTTAGACATCGTCGCGCGCCGAAATTTTCGCTCTCGATCGCGATGTGCCTACGAGGGAGCGGATAGACGACGACGGGGATTTTGGCATGCAGGGCGATGTGAATCTCTATGTCATTTGCGCGCTCGACAGTTTGGAGCGCGGTCAAGCGACGCCCTTCAGCCTGTCGCGCGTTACCGATGAAGGTGAAACGCGTCCCTTTTCGATTTTCGTCGTTCGGACCGACAACGATCAATGCGTGGGTTATGTCAACATCTGCCCGCACCAGGGTTCCTGGCTCAATATCGGCGACGGTAGATTCTTTAGCGAGGACGGTCAAAGATTGCGTTGCGGCAGGCATAAGGCCGAATTCGACTTAGAAACGGGCGTATGCGTTAAGGGGCCGTGCGTCGATAAGATGATTGAGCCCGTCGCGCTCGTGGTCATGGATGGCGACGTGTGCCTGTGCGGCGTCAAACTCGCTGAAGAAGAGATTTCGGACGACGACGATCTGGACGAAACGATGGAGATCATGATCCATCCAGGCTGAGTGGCGCAGTGGATGGCAAGTATTGAAAGGCGCCCCATGACCGTGGCTGAACTGATCGTAAAATTGGCGGAATTACCGCAGGAGGCCGTGGTGCTGATCGACAGCGACGGCGGGCTTTCTCGCGTCAGCGGATTGGACTTCGTCGAGGGCCAGGGGCCAGGCGCGCCAGCGGAAGTCATTCTCGCGCCGAGTCTCGACGAATGAAGATTCGCCTCCGCGCTGTCGCCTGAGCTTTCAATCGGGGTTCGCTGTAGCTTCTCCGTGCAGCGGTATTCCAAAGAATGCCTCGTCGTCGCCGCCCCATGCCTTATGCAGCGCGAAAGCTTCGCGCCACCGGATCTGCTCGGCTTCCGTCGCAGCGCGATGCGTCACTTTGCCGGCCGGCTTTTCGGCGAGTAGAAACGCCTTGCCGTTGCGCAAGAATCGATTGAGGTCCTTCGTGTCGATCGGGCGCACAACGCAGCGCGGGTCTTCATCGATCAGAATGGTCGTCGGCAGCATGAGCGCAGCTCCCGTTGCGATGGATCAAAAACCTTCCGCCTTGCTTCCCCAGGGATGCGAACCGGGGACCAGCGACGCCTTGATGCCCGCCTTTTCAATGTCAGCGAGCGTCTTGTAATAGGTGCCTTCATGCATGAGCGCGCCGCTCTTGGTCATGATCGCTACATAGCGCGCGACTGTATCGGCTTCGCATAAATAGCCGCCGCCTGGATCGCTCGTGCTGCGCGCATTGCCGTCCCAGTCGATAAAAAAGCCTTCGACAGCCATGTTCCCTCCCGCGTTGATGATGTTTGAATTCTCTCGCCGGAGGCAGCAAGTTTCTTGCCAATGCCTTCGGCGTTGCAGCAGGGAACGAGACTTGCTTGCAGTAGGCACGTTCGAGCGCAAATCATCGAAGCGTGCAATCGAAGGAGAAGCAGGTGGCTGACCTCGCACATAGAAATGCGTCGCTTGACGACATGAAAGACCTTTGGGCCCTGATGCGGCAAACGGCTGCCGACATTCCGTGTTCGATCGAAAGTGAAACCGATCAAGAGCGAGCGCTGACGGAGATCATGAAGTGCTGCACAGCGGAATTTTCGCCGGTTATTCTCGATGCGAAGCGCAATGTCGTCGGGGCCTTATTGGCGCGCCGCGATGAACTCGATTGGGGTCTGCGCAACACAGAAACGATCAACGTCTCGCTGGCGGCGGTCTCCGCCGGCCATCGCGAGAACGGCGCATTCAAAGTGCTGATCGAAGCGATTTTAAAGCGCAATGCGCCAGTCTATGTCGAAGTGAAGTCCGGCGAGGGGCAGGGATTAGCCGCGGAACTCAAAGGCTGCGGCTTCTCCTTGACGAAGACGGAAGAGGGCGCAGAGCTCTACAAATGGGAGCCGGCGGCGGAAGCCAAAGCCGCCTGAATATCGCGTTCCAAGCGCGTGGAGCGGGCGCGTCTCGCGCCGCGCTCTAGGCGTCCTCGTCTTGCGCTCCATAATCGGCATAGGCTTTTTCCAGCAAGGCGACACAGGTCTTCAGACGCTGATACTCCGCCTTGTCGACCAAGACATTCTCGACATCTGGCGCGGGGCCAGACGCCGGGGGCTTGGCGGCCTGGAGCGCCTCGAACATGGCGGCTTGCAGCCGGAAAATGCGCTCGCTGGCGCGTTCGAGATAGGGCAGAGGATTGGCGCGGATATTCGCCTCATGCAGCGCGTCGAGCTGCAGCAATTTGCCGAAGCGCCGCTCCGTGAGGCGGTTCGACAAGCCGAAATCATGTTCGATGACGCTCATGATCGTCGCTCCTCCTATTGGCCGGATCCTTAGCCCGTCGTTGGAAGGGGCTTCGATCCGCGCTTTGCGGCGCGCAACGCTGGCTCGTCAATTGCACGGCAGGAGCGTCGCTTGGGCGCATGGTTTTGCAAGGCGCGCGCCAACGGGGAGACGGCGAATGAATGAGCTCTATGCGATTTGCCAGACGGGCGAGATCGAGGACGGCGACGCCACCGGCTTTATTCTGATGCGGATAGAGGAATCCGGCGAGCCAAAGCCCTGGCCGATCCTGATCACGCGCAAGGGCAAGAATTTCTATGGTTTCGAGAACGCCTGTCCGCATAAGGGCGAGCGTCTCGACTCTGAAGCAGGGCATTTTCTCGATGAAGAGGGGAATTTCCTCACCTGCGGCCATCACCAGGCGCAGTTCGATCTCGACACGGGGCATTGCTTCATCGGTCCCTGCCAGGGCAAGAAGTTGCAATCCATTCAAATCGTGATTGATGACGGCGACGTTTGCCTCACCGGCGTGGAGCTCGCGGAGGAGGATGGGCTGGGTCTCGAAGAGCCGGATGAGGCTCCCGAAGTCATGATCACGTCTGACTGAGGCAAGACCGCCAGCTTCGATCATGTGTCTTGACGGAGCCTTCGAGAAGGCGCCGGCGTCCTGCCTCGCATCGGGGACAATGTCGCGTTGCTGCGCGAGCTTTATTCGAACCGCGCAACCTGACGAGCCCTTGGTCGCCAAGCTCGCACTCAAATGGCGCCGCATGCGCCAAGGCGCTTGCGGCGAAGCGCGTCCTTACGCGTCCGGCGGACCCATGTCGTCGCCGCTCTTCTTCTTTTTCTTTTCCACCTTGGCCTGCGCATAGGAGCCGGAGTTTTTCAGCGCGATCGGCTTTTGACCCTCGACATATTGCGAGATCCAAAACAAAGTGCGCTCGCGCGCCGATTGCGCGGCGGCTTCGTTGAAACTCTCCGCGGCGTCGAAATTGAAACCATTGCGCGCCTCGGGATAGGAGAAGGCGCTTACGTCGGGTCGTTGGGCGCGAAATTGGACGATGTCTTCCATCGGCAACGACGGATCGTTCTCGGGGAGGTGCAGCAGCGTCGGAATTTTCCGCTTCACCCAACGTTCCTCTGAAATTCCGGCCGGATAATAGCCGATCGCGCAGGCGACGTCGTTGAGAGCATTTGCCGAGACATAAGCGAGATAGCCGCCCCAATCATAGCCGACGAGCGCCACCTTGCCGACGCTCTTCACAGCGTCGACGGTGGCCTGAATGTCCTGCAAGGCCGTTGTGACGGAAGGGCCTTCGCTCTCGCCCTCCTGAGGCGCAAGCGCCGGCGCGATCGCGACATAGCCCTCAGCCGCGAAGCCTTCGACTTCCTTTTGCAGATGTGGCGTGACGCCGTAGACGTCCGGCAGCACCACGACGGCGCCCTTGGGAGCGTCAGTGGGTTCGGCGCGATAGGCGGAAAAACTGCGCCCATCTCCGGAAGTGAGTTCGATCATGACGGCCTCGATGTGCAGCAAAGTGACGGAAGCTCTCGAACGAGAGACGGCGGAATCATGTCACGCCCGCACATCCCATTGCGAATATCATGCCTGCATGATGAGACGCATCGTTCGACGTTTAGCCAAGCGACTCTGTCTCAAGCGACTCTTGGCTCAAGAGTCGAAAAATCCCAATTCCAGCTTCGCTTCGTCGCTCATCATGCTCTGATGCCACGGCGGATCGAACACCAGATTGATTTTTACGCTCGCGACTCCGTCAACCGCATCGACGGCCTTCTTTGTCATCCCGACCATTTCGCCCGCGACGGGGCAGCCCGGCGCCGTCAACGTCATGTCGATATCGATGTCGCGTCGATCGATAACGTCGATGCGATAGATCAGTCCCAGATCGTAAATGTTCACAGGAATTTCCGGGTCGAACACGGTCCGCAGCGCAAGGACGACCTCTTCATAAAGCGCCTGCGCTTCCGGCGAGGAATCGGTGCGGCCGACGCGACTGTTCGGCTCGGAAAGCTGTGTCATGTCGCTTCGTGGTTCCATCTGAGTATCCTGCATGGCGCTGGTCGAATTCTCGACCGCTGAAGGTCAACCAGCAAGTAAGGCGCCATTCAGCTCTGCTGAGGCTGGACTGAAATTTGCAATCATTCCACGTCCACGGTCCGCGGCGTCATGGTTGAGCGCCTTCGTTTACGAAGCGCATTTCTCACAGAGCGCCGTGTTACAATCCTCACAAAGGCTCGGTGCAGTATGTCGGATACGCCTGAAGAAGAATTTGAGCTGCCTCAACTATACAAGCGACATGTCTTTGCTTGTTTCACGCAGCGGCCGCCGAACCATCCGCGCGGCAGCTGCGGCTCGCTCGGCGCACAGCCGCTGTGGGACCGGCTCGGCAAGCGCGTCGAAGCCGACGGCGGCGTAGAGATCGGCTTCACCTCTGCGGGGTGCATGGGCTTTTGCTCGGCGGGGCCCTTGATGGTGGTTTACCCCGAGGGCGTCTGGTATCGGCCGACAACGACCGAAGACATTGATGAAATCTACGACTCGCATCTCAAGGGCGGCAAGCGCGTCGACCGCTTGGTGATGATCTTGTCGCGCTGAGCACTCCCGAGTGTTCAAGTCGCCGCGCTGGAGGCCGCGAGCAACTCGCGCGCCTCCGCGTGGATGCGCCCCACCATTGACTTGAAGCCGTTGGAGCGCTGCGGCGTCAGATGTTCCCGTAGGCCAAGACGCTCGAACAAGGCGACAGGATCCGCCTTCAGGATTTCCGCGCCAGTCTTGCCGGAGCAGAGCGCCAGCAAGATTGCAACGAGGCCGCGCACGATATGAGCGTCGCTATCGCCTCGGATCATCAACGCCGGTTCGGCGCCGGTTGCGTCGGAAATTGTCGTCGCCAGCCAGACTTGGCTGGCGCACCCCGAGACTTTATTTTGATCGTTCTTCAACTCGTCGGGAAGCGGCTCGAGCATTTTGCCAAGTTCGATGACATAGCGGTAGCGGTCTTCCCAATCGTCGAGCAGGGAGAAATTCTCGATGATGTCGTCGATCGTCGTCATGTTTCGATTATTCCTTCAGCTTTGAGCCGATCGCCGCGCTGTCGGGAGGCAACGCGCAACACTTGCAGGCATTCGATGTTCGCCGCGAGGTCAAGCGCCGAAAATCCGTCGACGTTCTCTTCCAGGGGATCTGCGCCAAGCGCCAGCAAGAGCGTCACGACCGCGGTCTTGCCTGCGGACGCCGCATAGATCAGCGCCGTCGAGCCGTCGGGATTGCGATGGTGAACGTTGGCCCCGGCGGCGGAGAGCAAGTCGATGGCCTCCACGCTGTCCTGCTTGCACGCCAACCATATCGCATTGTTGCCGTCGCGGGTCGTGGCCTGGAGATCCCCGCCCTCTGCGATGATTTCGCGCAATATCTGGACATTCGCCTCGGCTGCCGCTCGCAGAAGCGGCGTGAGGCCATCGGCGCCGACGGCGTTCACGGCCTCCGTTCGAAAGCCTTGCGTCGTCAGCCATTGCGTCAACTGCGGGGTAATGTCGTTGCTCCATCGCAGCGCCGACGGGACGTCGGCCTATTGACTAAAGCAGCCCTAATTGCACGAGCGGCTTGGCGCCGCCGCGCCCGAGCACCGTGTCAACCTTCTGCCGCACATTCTCGATCTTCAGCGGTTTCACCAATATGCCATGCGCGCCATGCTTCATGGCGTCGACCGCGAGCGCCTCGTCGGCCTTGTCGCAGACGATCAATATGCGCACGTTTGCAAAACGCTCCGCCAAGTCTTTAAGAATCGACACGCCATTGCTCTTTAGAAAAGAAGCGCCGAGCAGAACGACATCCGGCTTCAGCCAACCGACGCCCTTATCATAGGCTTCCTGGATGCTGGCGATTTCGTGGGTTTCGATCTCGTCGTGCAGCATGAACTGAAGCGCGGCGCGCACGATCTCGTCTTCGTCGAGGACGAACACCCGCCGTTGATCGACCGCCTTCGCGGTTTCGACGCCAATCTGCATCCCTGCTCCTTTCGAAGATACGCCGCCAAATGCCGTGCAGAGGATAAGAAGCAAGCTCTGTTCCAAATGTCGCGGACCAACGCGCGGCGTGCGATGTTCTGTTCACAACAATGTCGCGACTGTCGGCTTCCTCCACATAAACAGCCCGATGTGGGATGCGCTCATCGATTGATCAAAGCATAATAAAACAAGGAACTAGCCACTAATGCCGCACTGGCACGGCCGTTGCTACCTGTCGAATGCGAGTGAGGGCTGAACGCACGCCTACGTTACGCCGAGCGATGTGTTCCTTCCCTTAACCCGCGACCAGTTTCTGATGCATAGGAACTGCCCAGTATCTCTGGGTAGCTGTCGAAGGGCTCAAGAGGAGACAGACATGTCGTCACTACGGCAAATCGCATTTTATGGCAAAGGGGGCATCGGCAAGTCGACGACGTCCCAGAACACGCTGGCCGCTCTGGCCGAGATGGGTCATCGCATTCTGATCGTCGGCTGCGATCCGAAGGCTGACTCGACGCGCCTCATTCTGCACGCCAAGGCGCAGGACACCATCCTGAGCCTCGCCGCCAA
>NZ_JAMRYX010000241.1 GCF_024448135.1 Methylocystis suflitae | reverse complement strand
GGAAACCGAGCCCGCGCCTTCGACGATCTGGAAAGCGCCGACCCAGTAGCGGGCGTCAAATCCGCCATCCGATGATCTTGGCTGGGGGCGACGCCCCCGGCCCGATAGAATCCGCTATCAGAATCGCTGGAAAGGCGTTAGGCGTTAGGTCCCATGGCGCGGTACATCTTCATCACCGGCGGCGTGGTCTCCTCACTTGGCAAGGGTTTGGCGTCGGCGGTGCTCGGCGCGCTGTTGCAAGCGCGCGGCTATACGGTCCGGCTACGCAAGCTCGATCCCTATCTCAATGTCGATCCGGGCACGATGTCGCCCTATCAGCACGGCGAGGTCTTCGTCACAGACGACGGCGCGGAGACCGATCTCGACCTTGGACATTATGAGCGCTTCACCGGCCGCCCGGCCTCGAAGCAAGATAATGTCACCACCGGCCGCATCTACCAGGACATCATCAGCAAGGAGCGGCGCGGCGATTATCTCGGCGCGACGATCCAGGTCATTCCGCATGTGACCAACGCCATCAAGGAGTTCGTCGTTGATGGCAATGAGAACGTCGATTTCGCGTTGATCGAGATCGGCGGCACGGTCGGCGATATCGAAGGCCTGCCGTTCTTCGAGGCGATCCGCCAGCTCAAGAACGATCTGCCGCCGCATCACTGCATCTATATCCATTTGACGCTGCTGCCTTACATTCCGAGCGCCGGCGAGCTGAAGACCAAGCCCACGCAGCATTCGGTGAAGGAGCTGCGCTCGATCGGCATTCAGCCCGACATTCTGCTTTGCCGCACCGATCGCGAGATCCCGCGCGAGGAGCGCCGCAAGCTCGGACTCTTCTGCAATGTGCGCGAACAGGCGGTGATCGAGGCGCGCGACGCCGCCAACATCTATGACGTGCCGCGCGCCTATCACGCCGCGGGGCTGGACGCGCAGGTGCTCGCCGCCTTCGGCATTGAGCCTGCGCCCAAGCCCGACATGAGCCGCTGGAACGCGGTGACGCAGCGCATCAACAATCCCGAAGGCGAAGTCACCATCGCGGTCGTCGGCAAATACACCGAGATGAAGGACGCCTATAAGAGCCTCATCGAGGCGCTTGCCCATGGGGGCCTGGCGAACCGCGTGAAGGTCAATCTCGACTGGATCGAATCGGAAGTCTTCGAGGGGAGCGATCCCGCCGCGCATCTTGAACATGTGCACGGCATTCTCGTTCCCGGCGGCTTCGGCCAGCGGGGCGCCGAAGGCAAGATCCTCGCGGCGCGTTTCGCGCGCGAGCGCGGCGTGCCCTATTTCGGCATCTGCTTTGGCATGCAGATGGCGGTGATCGAGGCCGCGCGCGCGCTCGCGGGAATCGAAAAAGCGAATTCGACCGAGTTCGGCCCCTGCGCGGAGCCGGTCGTCGGCCTGATGACCGAATGGCTCAAGGGCAACGAACTGGAGAAACGCGGCGTCGGCGAGGGGCTCGGCGGCACCATGCGGCTTGGCGCTTTTCCGGCGCTGTTGAAGCCGGGGTCGCGCATCGCGGGCATTTACGGCGACACGGAAATCTCCGAGCGCCACCGCCATCGCTATGAGGTGAACTTCGCCTATCGCGAGCGGCTGGAGGATTGCGGGCTGTTGTTTGCGGGCTCTTCGCCCGACGGGCTATTGCCCGAGACGGTCGAAATTCCCGAGCACCCCTGGTTCATCGGCGTGCAATATCACCCCGAATTAAAGTCGCGGCCGTTTGAGCCGCATCCGCTGTTTGCAAGTTTTATCGCCGCGGCGAAGGCGCAGAGTAGGTTGGTGTAGCTAGACGAGATAGAGCGTCCCGTTTGGCCGACCGGTCATGATGTAAGCCAGCCGGCCTGCATGGGAGCATGGTGATGGGTCGCGTCGGAGAGACAACCCGCCGTCATGGCCGGGCTTGTCCCGGCCATCCACGCCGAGAGGCTGCGCAAATGCTGCGGAGTTCGCGCAGCGGCGACAAGTGGATGCCCGCGACAAGCGCGGGCATGACGCGGTGAGGGTACTATCAGGCGAGTGAGGACAGGAGCTGTCTCCAACTCCGCTCACCCCACCTCATAATCCTCATCGATCGGCACGCCGAGCGCCGTGACGAGCCGGTTCGTCTCCGACGCCATGCCGACGATCGCCAGCAGTTCGCGATATTCCGCTTCGCTCATGCCCTTCGCGCGGGCGCTCGCCGTGTGCGAATGGATGCAATAGGGACAGGCATGGGCGATGGAGACGGCGATGTAGATCATCTCCTTGACCTTCGGGTCCAAGACGCCCGGACCCATCACCTGCTTGATGCTCTCCCAGGTGCGTTTCAGCGTCGCCGGATCATGCGCCAGCGCGCGCCAGAAATTATTGACGAAATCGCTTTTGCGCGTCGCGCGAATGTCGTCGAAGACGGCCCGCGCTTCGGGCGAGAGCTCTTCGTCGCTGAGCAGTCGAACCGTGGCCATGATTTTTTCCGTTTGATACGAAGCCAGCGAGAGGTCATTTGCTGGGAGGGTTGGCGGCTGCGGGCCATGTGCGCGGGCCCGGATTGACATGATAGTTCACGCCGCAGCCCGAGAGCGCCAAGGCGATCGTGACCCACAAGAGCATCGATTTAACGAGCGCCATCCGCATTTGTCGTCCCCAGTGGCGTTTAAGCTCCCATTTTGTCAGAAAAACTCCATCGGCGCGCGCTGAATCGCTTCGTTTTCAGCCTCGAACGATGGCGCGCGTTTTGCGTCCGCGTGGCCGCGACACGCGCGCACGTGACATGGAGACACGTGACATGGAGAAGAGACGCACGGACATAGCGACGAGCCCGCGCTGACGGCTTTTTCTGCCTCATTTCAAGGCGCTGCGACAATTTCACCGGGCCGCGCCCGATTGACGCGCGATATGCTGCAACGCACAATGTTCGCCATATGCCTGCGCTACACGATTCGACCGGCGGGGCGTGCGTCCGTCGAATTTTCCGCGCGGCGTCGAGGAGGTCACGATGGAATCGGTCAAACAGTGGTTTCAGGACTGGTCGGACGCGTGTGAATACGCGAAGGAATGCGCTCCCGACTTTTCCTTCCTGTCATCTTTCGCCTTTGGCGAACCCTACACGGCGCTCATCAGCATCGCCGGCGTCTGCTGGCTGATCTGGGCGCTCAATGAGCGCGCGATCGAACGGAAGGCCGCTGTCCTGCAGGCGAGAGCCGTAAAGGCCGAAAGCCGCTCGGGATCGCTCGACGCCGCGCTGCGGGAGATGAATCGGGCGCCTGGCAAGGCGGACAAGGAAGAAAAGCTCGCGGCGTGACGCAGCGAAGCGCGGATTGAACGCGCCCGGCCGCGCGCTATCCTTGCGTTAGAGCGCTCCTCGCAAAAGGGGGCGCGTAACGGCTGTCGGGCTTGTGACCGAACTCCCGCGAGGATACGTAGACGCTTGCATGAGGCGACGGCTTCGGCCGCCGCAACCGAGCGGCCTCGCCTGACGCCAAGAAGATGGAAGGCGAGGGAGCGTCATGAGCGGATTTTCCGTCGGCAATGGCGCCTGGGTTCTGGTCGGAGACGGCCGCCGGGCGCTTTTTTTTCAAAATCACGGCGACGCCGAGCTTCTTGACCTTCGCGTCGTCGAAACGCGCATCGACGACAATCCGCCGACGCATGAGCAGGGAACGGATCGTCCCGGCCGAAGCTTCACGTCCTTCTCGCCCGGCCGCAGCGCCGTGCAAAACGCCGACTGGCATGAACTCGAGGAGGAGCGCTTCGCCCGCGCCATAGCGGACCGCATCAATCAGGCGGCGGAGTCGGGCGAATTGAACGCGATCGCCATTGTCGCGCCGCCAAAGGCGCTCGGCGAAATTCGCAAGGAGCTGTCCGTCAAGGCGCAAAGCAAGGTCGTGGGCGAACTCGCCAAGGACCTGACCCGCCATCCGCTCAAGGATATCGAAAAGGCGCTGACCCGCGGTTGAAAGGCAGGGGAAAGTTTTTGAGGCTTTCCCCTGCGCAGTCGGAGGCGATTCGTCCCAGCCCCGCCTCCGACGCTCGCCTCTCGTGCGAGCCTGTCGATATTGCCGCATTCTTCCCAAGAAATCAGTGCGATTTTGCACAGCGCGGCGAAACCGTCGCATTTGAGCCGCAATGATGAGGGACGGAACGTGTTTGGCTTCGCCTTAGCCGCGACGCCGCGCATAACACTTGAGCACGGGCGGCGTATGGGGCGCGGGCGTATCATCTTGGCGGCGCTTCTGGCGCTTGCGTTCAGCGCTTGTTCGAGCCGGCCGCATGGCACCCTTATCGCGACCCATCAGGTCGCGCCCGGCGCCAGCGTCGTCGACCTCCTGGTCGTCACCACCCGACAGCCGGATGACTCCCAGCCCGGCGTCATGTTTTCGGGCGAACGCGGACATGGCGTTCATTTCGCCGATATCGCCGTCTCGATCCCGCCCGACGCCTCCCGCGTGATCGGGGAAGTGCAGTGGCCGGACGGGCCGACTCCCAACCCGGCCATCCAATTCGCCACCGTTCGCGCCGAGGTGTTGAGCAGGGAGGCGGCGCTCGCGGACTTCAACGCCCGCATCCGCAAGACGCCCAAGCGGCAGGTGCTTCTCTTCGTCCACGGGTTCAACACGCGTTTCGAGGAGGCGGTCTACCGCTTCGCGCAGATCGTCCATGATTCGCGCGCCGACGTCATGCCGGTGCTGTTCACCTGGCCGTCGCGCGGCCGGTTGCTGCAATATGGCTATGATCACGAGAGCGCCAGCTATTCGCGCGACGCCCTGGAGCGCGTGCTGCAGGCGCTGCAGCGTGACCGGGATGTCGGCGAGATCTCGATCCTGGCGCATTCGATGGGCAATTGGGTGACCCTCGAAGCGTTGCGCCAGATGGCGATCCGCAACGGTCAAATCGGATCGAAAATCAAGAATATCATGCTCGCCGCGCCGGACGTCGACTTCGACGTTTTCCGGCGCCAGATCGCCGAAATCGGCATACGGCCGTCCGTCTTCACGCTATTCGCCTCGCGCGACGATGACGCGCTTGCCGCGTCTCGCCGCTTCTGGGGCAATACGCGACTGGGCGCCGTCGATCCGCGCGCGCAGCCCTATCATGAAATCCTCGACCGGGATCAAGTCAGAGTCGTCGATTTAACGGGCATCGCCTCCAGCGATCCTTTGGAGCACAGCAAATTCGCCGCCTCTCCGGAGGTCGTGCGCTCGATCGGCGCCAGGCTGGCGCAGGGTCAGCCGCTGAGAGACGGACAGGCGGGCGTCGGCGATCAGCTCGGACTGGCGACGGCTGGCGCGGTTTCGGCGGTCGGCGGCGTGGCCGGGGCGGCGGTCGCCGCGCCCTTCGCCATTGTCGATCCGGCGACGCGCGAGAATTTGAGCGAACATCTGGGCTCCGCCGCTCAAAAGATTGATCCACAACACTAATTTAACTCAGCTGTGAGTTCGATGCGTCTAATGGTTCTATTTTTGGAGGGCTGTTGCCGCAATGTCACAGCCAGCGAGGCTCAAGCCCTTTAGGGTTGAGCGCTCGCGACGATCACCGCACGGGACTTTAATCGCAATGTCATACAAGCGTCAGCTTCTCGCCGTTCTGGCGGTCGCGCTCGCTGCGTCCTCAGCGCGCGCCGACAATCCGAGCTGGTGGAAGGCTCCGCTCTCGGAAAACCCCGGACCCAAGCGCGCCGTCGACGGCGTCAATGGCAAGCTCGAAGGTTTTGGCGGCGGCTCCGACTGGCTGGGCTTCGCGCGTTTGAACAACGCCTCCGCCGGCGGGATGGGGTCGATCACGGCCCCCCTCGGCGACCGTTTCGGCTTTCAGGTCGACGCGATCGCGGCGGCGCATCGCGGCTTCTTCGTGAGCGGCGGCGCCGGACACGCCTTCTGGCGGGATCCGAGCGTGGGTCTCCTCGGCGGCTATGGAGGGATCGCTCACGACAAGCGTCTCGACGACACGCGTTTCCGCGTCGGCGCTGAAGGCGCCTATTACTATGGACCGTTCTCGCTCTCCAGCATCGCTGGCTATGAGGAGAGCTCGGGCCATTTCTTCACGCCGCTGGGCTATGGACCGGGATATCTCGCCTATCAGTGGCAGCCGCGGCGCGGTCGCTTCTTCGACATGTTCGATATCAGCGTCTATCCGACCTACAACGTCAAAATCTCGGTCGGCCATCGTTACGTCGGAGGGCGGCATGCGGCCGCGCTCAGTGGCGAGGCGCTCATCTGGAATCTCGGACATTCCGCGATCACCGGCTTCATCGAAAGCCGCGTGGGCGAGAATGATTACAAGGCTGTCTGGGGCGGCATTCGCATCTATCTCGGCGAGAGCGACAAGACTCTCATCAGTCGCCATCGCGAAGATGACCTGCCCAATTGGCTGAAGGACGACATGTTCGCATCGCAGAACAGCGTTCGCGTTGGCGCGACGCCGGTCTTTTTCCCGACCCTGCAGCAGCCTTGAAGCCGCCGCGCTGCGCCCGATATGCGGGACGCAGCGTGAGGCGGCGCAAATGAGCAGCTCGACGTCTCTTTGGGGTCCACCGTCGCGGCTCGTCGCCGGAACCGCCGCCGCGGCGCCTGTGCTTGCCGCGGCACTGCTCGGCAGTTTCGCAACGACGCCGAACATCCCATGGCACGAGACGCTCGCCAAGCCGCCGTTGACGCCGCCGAATTGGGTGTTCGGCCCCGTCTGGACGGCTCTCTACATATTGATGGCCTACGCCTTCTATCGCGTTCTACGACTCGAGCCGGCGACGCCAGGCCGGCGCGCCGCGATCATCGTGTTTCTTGCGCAGCTCGTTCTGAACGGGGCTTGGTCCTTCGCCTTTTTCGACGCGCGAAGCGCGATGCTCGGACTCATCGTCATTTTGCCGATGGCGTTCCTACTCGCCGTCACGATCATCCTGTTCTGGCGGATCGACCGCGTCGCGGGATATTCTCTGGCACCCACCGCCGTCTGGGTGGCGTTCGCCACCTATCTCAACGCCGGGATTTTTATCCTCGATCGCTAGAAGGGCGCCGAACGCGCCGCGGCGACATAGGCGTCGGCGTCCTGCTGTAGCAGCAGCCGCTCCTTGACCAGCTTGTCGGCGATGACGCGCATGGTCGCGACGAAATAGGCGCGCGATCCGTAGCGCTCGACGAGCGCGGGACGCGGATCGGCGTTCTTTTCGCGATCCGACTTCGTCGCCGCGAAGGGAATCGCGGCGCCCGCGGCGCAAGGCGGGCCCTTCTTGTCCTTTTGCGCGTTGAAGCCTGTGAAGGTCGCGACAGGGAGCGCAAGGTCGGGCAGGCGCAGAGCGGCGATCTCATTGCCGTCGGCGTCGATCCTGGGAACGCGGCGCGCGCCCTCGGGCGGCGCGGGCAAGTCGGGAATTTTCGGCCATTTCAAATCCTGCGCGGGCGCTAAATCGGCGTCGAGGGGCGCGCGCGAGGCGGGCGGCGCGACACCCTTGGCCGTCCACTCGTCGAGCGCGGCGAACAGCGCGCGCAGCGCGGGGGCCGGGGGGCGGGCGTTAATCGGCGCGACGCAATTCGCCGTCGCGGTCGACGCGGCGATTCCGGCAAGATAGAAGCGCCGACCATTTGGCGGCGCGCCGCTCGCGAATTCGACGCGCGGCTTCTCGCGCCAATAGGCGTCGGCGCCCCAGGTCGCGATAAAGCGCATTGGGCCGGCGGGCTCGCGGCTCGCGTCATGGAGCAAGAGGCCGTCGAATGCAGACGAGGCGCCCGACATCGCATCGGCGTCCGAGCCCTGCGCGCGGCCGAGCGCGCGCTTTATTTTAAGCGCGCCGCGAAGATGGCCGACGACATCGCGCAGGGCCGGCTCTCTGGCTTTGTCGGGGAGCTTGCCGACATCGAGCGTCAGCACGGCGAGTCCGCGCTCGAGCGCTAGCGGTTTTACATCATCGCTCGGCTGCGTCTCGATCAGCAGCACCTTGGCGCCGCTTGGCGGCTTCGCGAGCGCTCCGGCGATTTCGTAAGACGTTCCGTCGAGCTTCACTGTCGCGGACATCGCCTCGTTCGCGCCGTCGGGGCGTGTTTCGAACTTCAGCAGTTCCGCGTGGGCCGCGCCGGCAAACGCCAAACAGGCGAGCAGCGCCACGTTCCTAGCCCAGGGCGCGCGCGTCGTCCTTTTCGATCCAGCGGGCGATCTTACGAAGATCGGCGAGGAAGCCTCGCCACGCCTCGCGCTTATCTGATTCATCCTTCAAGCGTAGCAGAGAGGAGGGGTGAACGGTCGCCAAGAATTGCGCTCCGTCATCGAGGTCAATGATGTCGCCGCGCAGACGCGACACCGCCTCCGAGCGGCCGAGCGCGCCGCGGATCGCGGTCGCGCCGAGCGCCACAATCAATCCTGGGCGGAGCAGGGCGCGCTCGCGATCGAGCCACCAGCGGCAGGCGTCGATCTCGCCGGCGTCGGGCTTTTTGTGCAGGCGGCGTTTGCCGCGCGGCTCGAATTTGAAATGCTTGACGGCATTGGTGACGAAACATTTGTCGCGAGGAACGCCGGCGCGCTGCAGCGCGATGTCGAGGAGTTTGCCGGAAGGCCCGACGAAGGGACGCCCCGACAGATCTTCCACATCGCCCGGCTGCTCGCCGATCAGCAGCACGCGGGCGCGCGCCGGCCCTTCTCCGGGAACCACCTGAGTGGCGTTTTTATAAAGCGGGCAGCGCGTGCAGCCGGCTTCTTGCGCGGCGAGCGCCGAAAGCGAAGGAGCTTCGGCGAATAGGCCGACCGCAGTTGGAGGCTTCGCCCGGAGAACGAATTCGGATTTCTCCACCTGTCCCTTCCTCGCGTCGCGTGACGCCAAGAAGGTCGATATAGGCGACCCCGTCGCGAGGAAAAGCAGACTTCGGAAAAAGCCGCCACGTCGCCAGGGAGGGGACTCGGGACACTGCGTCCCGAGCACCCCGATCATAGCGTCTTCAGATATTCGAGCAGGGCGCGCTTGTCCGTCTCGCTCAACGCCGTTCCATAGTCATGGCCGCAATGGCTGACGCCTGAGCCTCTGTTGCAATCCGTTTTCATCAGGAAGGTCGACTTCGGCTGCTCCGCGGCGAGGCCGACAGCGGAAATGTCATAGGCCGGACCGACCTTGAAATCGCTGACGCGCGCCTGCGGGGGCTTCAAGAGTTCGGCGAGCGATGGAACCGAGGCGTTGTGCAGATAGGGCGCCGCCGCCCAAATGCCTTCCAGGACGCGCGCTTCATACTTGATCTTGCCGTCGGTTTCCGGCGCGCGTCGGCAGGCCCAGCGTCCGGCGCCGGGCGTGCCCGGAATCTTGTAGACGCCCTTTAGCTCTTCAACCAAGGGCCGCAGAAGCGCGAGCGCCACGTCGGCCCTTTGACGCTCGACCGAATTCACCGTGACCGGAATGAAATGTTGCAGGATTGCGCCGCGCACCGCCGTCGCCAACACCGAGACCGGCGCGTCTTTCCTGTCGAGCGGCTCGGAAACGAAGGGGATGAAGGCGCCGGTCAGCGCGCCGGTGTCGACCTTCCAGTCCGGCGCGAAATATTGATATTCGCGCGCGTCGGTGCCGACGTCCTGAACGGGCGTGCACCAGGTGTCCGGATTGAGCAGACGCGGCTGCCCTCGGTCGATCCCGTGGCAATCGGCGCATCCGCCCTCTTCATAGGGACGCTCGTAGATGAGCTTGCCCTGGGCGGCGAGCATCCTGTCCACGGGCCACGGCCATTTCGGCGGACCGATCCGTTCGACAAGCCGCTCCAATTCGATCAGCCCTTTGAAGTCGACCGAATTGGCCTTGACGTAATTGAAGCCGAGGAGATGCGTGGCGTCTTTCTCAGGGAAGAATTCGCCGAAGACGCCATAGACCTGCCCGACGTTTCTGGCCATGGCCAGAATGCGGTCGCCATTGTCGGCGAAGCCAGGCCATTGCGTATGATCTTGCCGCGGCGCGTTCCACAGGAACGGCGGGCGCACCGGCGCGTCCGCCTTCCGAATATTTCCCAGAATGATATGCGTCGGGCCGGGTCCGATATCGAGGCCGGTGACGCGGTTGAGGATCATGCCGACGGCGTCGATGCGTCCGGCGCCCCAGGGCTTGTCTTTGGGCAGGCCCGCCTCGGTGATGGCGTGGTGGCGCGCATACCAGAGATCGACTTCGCCGCGCAGCTTGGTCTCTTTTTGCGGATCGTAGCCGCTTCCGAGAACGGCCTTGGCGAATTCAGAGAAGGACGCATTGTCCGCGCGAATCTTTCCGACCGCCGCATCGAGATCGGCCCAAAGCGCGCCTATGTCGGCGAGCGCCGGGCCGCCGTCGATGCGATAGGCCTTGCCCTCGACCTCGATCTGCCGCGTATGGCACGCGGCGCAGCTGGGTCCCAACACGCCGTCGGAGACGACGAAGCCGACCGGCAGCCCCGGCGTCGGGCTCGCGGGGTTGGCCAGATAGCCGTAGCGGGCCAGTCCATCCGCAAGAAAGGGTTGGCCGTCAGCCTGCTTGAGCGCTTTGATCCAGTCCCAGGGAATGAGGCGGGAGCCTTGGCTCGTGCCATAAAAGTCGTTCCAGGCCTTTTCGTCCCAAGGACCGGCGCCGGCAATGGAGGAGGGCTGTTCAACGCGTTCCAAGGCCAGCGAAGCCGGCGCGCTGGCGAACAGAATGGCGGCAGCAAGCGCAGCGGAGCGGAATGTCTTGGTGATGCTCATCTCAATTCTTCTCAATGAAAACGGCAGTTACAAACGCGTGGACGCATACAAAAACTCACGCGAAGCGCATCGCGGCAGGGTCGACGATCGCCAATAGCGTGTCAATACTCCGAACTGATGACGCGCCTTAGAGCTTTAGAGCTTCGCCATGAAATTGGCGAAGGCGAGCGACCCTTCCGGCCATGGCCCGTGGCCGCTGTCGACATTGATATGGCCGCTCGCGCCGGCGTCGATGAAGTGCGCGCCGATGTCCTGCGCGAGATGGCGCGCAAAGAGCAGATCGGCGTAAGGGTCGTCGCTGCTGCCGACCATCGCCGCGGGGAAGGGAAGGCGCGCGCGAGGCGCCGGCGCAAATTCGGGATCGATCGGCAGTTCCCGCATCACGCTGTCAGAGGGCGGCGCAACGAGAAAGGCGCCGGCGACTTTTTCTGCGATGCGCGGCGCCGCATGCAGCGACGTGATCACGCCGAGCGAATGGGCGATGATGACGACGGGACGCTCGGAGGCGGCGACGTCGCGCGTCAGCGTGTCAACCCATTCTGCGCGGGATAATGCGCTCCAGTCGCGCTGCGTCACGCGCCGCGCGGTGGAGAGTTTCTTCTTCCAGCGGCTGTACCAATGATCCTCCGTGCCGCCGGTGAGGCCGGGATGGATCACAATATCGGCGTCGGCTGCGCGCATCAGGCCGTTTCGCGTGCGAAGGCGCCGTTGAGCGCATCCTCGATCAGCTTGCGCGTCTCGGCGACGCCATAGAGCGCGATAAAGGAGCCAAAGCGCGGGCCCTTCTTTTCGCCGAGCAGCACTTCATAGAGCATGTTGAAGAAATCGTTGGAGACGCCGGGACGCTCCGTCGTCGCGCCTTTGGCGGCGAAATCCTGATAACGCGGCACGGCGCGCGCGACATCGTAAAGCGACGACTGAATCTCTTCGGCGCTGGCGGCGTCCATGTCGCGCAGCGTCTCGTTGATTTTTAGCAGCACCTCGCGCTCGACCTCGTCCGCGGCGCGATAGCTTTTCGCCGGCTTCACGAAATCGCGGAAATAAGCGACGGCGTAGCCGACGAGCCTGTCGAGCCGCGGGTGATTTTCGGGCGTCGCCGAGGGCGCATAGCGGCGCAGAAAGCCCCAAAGCACGGCCGGATCTTCGGCGTTGGCGACGGCGGCGAGATTGAGCAGCATCGAGAAGGAGACGCTCACGCCCTTGGCGTCGCCCTCATGCGCCAGCGTCTCGGCCTGCGGCGGGTCTCCGGCGTGGATGTGCCAGACCGGGTTGCCGAGGCGGTTCTTCCAATCCTGGCGCGGATAGGCGTCGAGGAAATTCAGATAATCGTCGACCGCGCGCGGGATCACGTCGAAATAGAGCCGCTTCGCCGCCGTGGGCTTTTGAAACATGAATTGCGCCAGGCTCTCGGGGCTAGCGTAGGTCAGCCATTCCTCGATCGTCAGCCCATTGCCCTTCGACTTGGAGATTTTCTGGCCCTTTTCGTCGAGGAAGAGTTCGTAGTTGAAGCCTTCCGGCGCACGTCCGCCAAGCGCCCGCACGATCGCGCCGGACAGCTTCACCGAATCTATGAGGTCCTTGCCCGCCATCTCGTAATCGACGTCGAGCGCATACCAGCGCATCGCCCAGTCGGGCTTCCATTGCAGCTTGCAATGGCCGCCGGTGACGGGGGTGGTGAAGGCCTCGCCCGTATCGGGATCGGTCCAGGAGATCGTGCCGGCTTCTGCGTCATATCCCGTCAGCGCGACCTGCATGACGATGCCGGTCTTCGGATGGATCGGCAGGAAGGGCGAATAGGTCGCCGCGCGCTCCTCGCGAAAGCTCGGCAGCATGATCTTCATCACCGCGTCGTAGCGCTCGAGCATATGCTTCAGCGCGGCGTCGAAGCGGCCGCTCTTATAATATTCGGTCGACGACGCGAATTCATATTCGAAGCCGAAGGCGTCGAGGAAGGCGCGCAGCCGCGCATTATTATGCGCCCCGAAACTGTCATGCGTGCCGAAAGGGTCCGGCACCTGGGTCAAGGGCTTGCCGAGATTGGCGGCGACGAGTTCCTTGTTGGGGATGTTGTCGGGGACTTTGCGCAGCCCGTCCAAGTCGTCGGAGAAGGCGATGAGGCGCGTGGCGATCCTGCCTTCGGTCATGACTTCGAACGCGCGGCGCACCATGCTGGTGCGGGCGACCTCGCCGAAGGTGCCGATATGCGGCAGGCCGGAAGGGCCGTAGCCGGTCTCGAACAGCACGCTCTTCTGACCGCTCGCCTCGACCCGTTTGACGAGCTTTCGCGCCTCTTCGAACGGCCAGGCGGGCGAGACGCGCGCGGCTTCGACGAGTTCGGGCGACAATAGGAGCGGTGCGGACATGGGGTGCGACTGGCCAATCTGAGCGGGAAGCGCGGCACAGTAGGGAGAGGGGCTTAGCGCGTCAACGAAGAAGCCTGCCGCTTTCGTCCCGGGGGCAGGCGCCGCACGTCCGCGGCGAAGCGGAAACTCGCGACTGTTGCGCGCCGTCAATAGACAAGCGCGGCGATGCCGCTAAGCTCGACAGCGCATGTGATTCACCGATCTGGCTGGCGGGAAGGCCGAAGAGATGTGGCGGCGGAGCGAATGGAGCGGGCCGGCCTCCCCGAAAGGGTTCCGCGCGGGCGCGCGCAGCCTAATCGCTGCGGCCGGCCTCCTGGTCGCGGCCCTCGAAGGCCCGGCCCTCGCCGAAGACGCGCTCGTCTCACTCGCCAAGCAAAAGTCGCTGACCGATACGCCGGGCGGCCCGAAGGAGCAGCTGCGCAAATTCGGGATCGACGTCGACGTCTGGATCACCCAGTTCGAGCAGGGCATCACCTCCGGCGCGATTAAGCGGACGGCGCGCTACGGCGGGATAATGGACACATTTCTGCGCGTCGACGGCGAGAAGCTCGGCTTTTGGAAAGGGCTCAAGTTCAACGCGCAGTACGAGCATTATTTCGGCCGCAACGTGAACCGGCAGGATTTCGCGCTGCTGCCGGTCAATGTCGCCCAGGCGTTCATCGAGCGCGACGGCTATCACTCGGCGCTGTCGATGACGCTGACGCAGGAATTCAGCGAGCAATTCTCGGTGACGGTCGGTAAATTCAACATGCTGACGCTCGCCGCGCAGACGCCGCTGGTCGGCGGCGGCGGCATCGAGACCTTCATGAACCGCTCCTTCGCCCTGCCTTCGACCGGCATCGGCGTTAGCTCGCCGGAGAGCGTCGCCGACCGTCTGATCATCGCGCCGCCTTACCTTCTGGGCGGCGTCGCGGCGCTCAAGACCAAATTTTTCGATCTCAAACTGATGGTCGCCGACCCGCGTAACGCTCTGCAGCCCCGCGTCATCCAACGGCCCTTCGAGCGCGGAATCGGCGCCGGGCTGATGCTGACCGTGCCCGTCGAGATCGGCGGACTCAAGGGCTTCCATACGGTTCGCGTCGCCTACAGCAACGCCAGGGGCTTCGATCTCGAAGATATCGACGAAACCCCGAGGATCGCTCAGCTCAAAGGAGTGACAAAAAAGGGCTATCGCTTCGTTTCCTACGCCATCCAGCAATATCTGATGCAGAGCGCTACGGACCCCAAGGTTGGCTGGGGCGTGTTCACGCTCGCGACTCTGTCGGACGGCAATCCCAACCCGGTCAGATGGAGCGTGGTCGCTGGCCTTGCCGGCAACAATCTGATGACGGGACGCGAAGATGATCGCTGGGGCGTCGGCTACTATCATTATCGACTGAGCCCGCTGCTTCTCTCCGGACTGCAAGCGCGGCGAATTAACCGCCGCAGCGAGAGCGGCGTCGAAGCCTTCTATAATTTCGCGGTGACCCGATGGCTGCGGCTCTCAGGCGACCTCCAGATCGTCGATCCGTGGAATCCGCTGCGGGCGCGGGCGAGCTATCTCGGCCTGCGTCTGCAGACGATTTTTTAGTGGATAAAATCTGACGGCCGACGTTCGTGCGAGTCCGCGCGATGCGCGCGGGACTCTCCATGACCCTGTCTCGGCCGATCGGCGGCCCGCCCTGACGTGACTACAAAAGGAACGGCGCGACCACGCTGTTCGACCATCGCCGCCATCAGGAATTTACGAGCTTTCTCAACGCCATCGAGGCGCAGACTCCCGCCGGCAAGCTCGTGCGATCCTCGGCAATTACGCCGCTCACAAGCGCCAATGGCTCCAGCGCCACGAACGCTTCACCTTCCACTCGAGGACGCGACCACCGGCGCCGTGCAATGGAACGATAATAGTCAAGAGGATTGAACAGATCAGAAATAGTATTAAATCACCGATACTTATCCAGAAAAAGCGAGAGAACTAGACCGTCGCGCCCGTTTCAGTTACAACAACTGTGGATACTGATACGGTCAGGGAATCGCCTCTTGCAATCCGACGCGGCTGATCGATACGGAGCCATCTTTTCTTTCGTGGCGGAGTTTGGCGCACGCTCTCATGGAGTGACGAAAAACAGCTGGGCCAGGGGCGCGAAGCAATAGATGCGACCGAATTGGGACCGCCTCGGCGGCGCCACCGTAGAATCCAAATGCTCGAATGGCGCAGCGATCGCTCCCGAAAGGTCAGGCGGGACATCGAGCATTCTGCGGCCAAGTCCGCATGGTGAATATGGCGGGCGCCGCGCCAAGCAGCTTCTTCCGCCAGAGCGACAACAGCTCCAATCGCAGCGCGACATTGATGACCATGCATATCAAGCAACTCGGCGACGGGTCGCAGCGACCAGCCGAGACGACGGACCTCAACTTGGTATTTTTCTTTGGGGCGCCGCAATGATCATCTTCTGGATCGCGCTTGCGTTTTGGTTTTTTTCTTGAGCGCGGCTCAAGGCTTGAGCGCCCGTCGCTATTGACATCGCAAAGTTCCGGCCGCTGCCTGCAAGATCGGAATTCTGCGAAATCGTTCCGCGGCAGCTCCAGTTCCGTGGGGTCGACGAGCGCCATCTCGGTTGGTTAGCATTGGCCGCCGCCTCTGGCATGTAGGGCCGGGGCCGCGCCGATCATCTTACCGACGTAAGGGTGGAGTAGATACGGGTGAGCGGAGATACCAGCCCTTCTGCCTTCTTCAAGGCCGCGTCGCATGCCTTCAGCGAGACGATAGGCTCTCGCGGGGCGCGCCCAGAGCTTGTCGCGCTGCTCTGCGCGCAAGCTTTTGACAGCTTCGCGCAAAATGTCGCCATCCACGCGACAGGCGCGCCAGCGCTCGCCTGTCAGGGAGAATGCGCAGCCTGTTGTCGCCTTCGAGTCGTTGCGACGGCTCCGGAAATATTTCTGCTCGCGCGATTCATTTCCGTTAACGCCGCCGCCTTTCGGGAGCGCGGCATAATGCTCCGTGAGCGCATTGCGGACGCCGATCAGGCCGTTGGCGGCCTGTCTGAAGAACAGCGGCTGACCGCCCAGCATGCCTGCCCGCTGATCGAAGGCGAATTATGCCTCGCCTATAAAATTCGTCCGCTTGCTTGCCGCGGTCATGCGGCCTTCGACAAGGCGTTATGCCTTGCGGCTGTAAGAGGCGAAGCCGTTGAAGCGCCGATCTCCACGCCGCATCTCGTTGTCCGCAGCCTCGTTCAGAACGCCCTGATGGCGGCGCTGCGGCGCGCCGGACTGGCTTGGGGACTCTACGAGGTCAACAGAGCTCTCAACTGCGCGCTCTCCGCGCCGAATGCGCTCGAACAATGGATATCGGGCGAAGATCCTTTGAAGAACGCGCGAATTCCCGACTTCGACCTTATCGAAGCAGCGGCGATTTTGGATGCTGCCGCCACCGCGTAGAGGGCGATTGCGCCGGTCAACTTGAGAGCGAGACTTCAGTGCGGCGGCATCCAGATCCAGAGCGGAGGCGGCCCGGGAAATCGGACATCTTTTGCGATCGTAGCGTCGTCGACATTGTCCGGTTTCAGATAGACATAATAATTATCGACCCGCTGAAATAACTCATTGGTGGGCGTGCTCTCGGGACTGACAAGCATGTTGTTGCTGAAGCGCACATGCATGTAGTGGGGTAATAACTCGGTGAATTTCGTGAGGCGCGCCTCAAAAATGAAGCGGTAGAGCTGCCGCCCTGTGACTTTCAGCACCGCGGCGGTCGTGTCCTCGATCGGCGTGAGCGGCGCTTCCTGCCAGCCGACACCCACCTGCACGAAACCCTGCACGCTCGGCGACATGACGTAAATGGGTTGTTCGGCTTTTGTGTTCTCCAGATAAATCGTCACCTCATAACGGCCCTCGCCAAGCCGCGTAATTGACGCGATGTCGCTCTGCAGGGTGGATGTCGCAAGTTCTTCGAGCGCGGCGAGTCGCTGCCGACCGGCGTCCAGTTCATACTGCTGGTAGCGCGCCACGCCGTAATTTGCCGCGGACGCTACGACGAACATCAGCGCCGCGGCGGCGAAGATGCGTCCCGCTGTCGCCCACAGCGTCTTGCCGAGTTTTTCGAAATCGCGCGCGCCTGCATCGGCGCCGACCGGCGCGGGCGTTTTTGGCGCGGGCGGTTCGGGGCGCCGGATCGGCGCAGCGACGAAGGCGCGCGGCGCATCGCTCGGAAGGAGAATTCCTTGCCGCATCTCGAACATGCGATCAGCGCGTTGCGCAAGCGCATGGTTGTGCGTGACGAGCGCCATTGCGAAATTTTCTTCTCGTCGCAAATTGTCGAGCAGCGCGAAGATCTCTTCTTCCGTCTCCTCGTCGAGATCACTTGTCGGTTCGTCCCCGAGAAGCAGTTGCGGCTCGTTGATCAAAGCCCGAGCGATGACGACTCGACGCTGCTCGCCGCCGGACATCTGTCCTGGGAAGGCTGTCATCCGATCGCTCAGGCCGACGCGGGCAAGAAGGCCTTGCGCGCGCGCATAGGCGCGTTCTGGCGTCACGTCCTCTCCGAGCAGCGCCGGCAAGGCGACGTTGTCGATGGCGCGAAGATTCGGGAGGAGGCTGGGAAATTGAAAGACAAAACCGATCCGCTCCCGCCTGACATCGGCAAGCTGCGCCTCGGGGAGACCCCAGATCTCGTCCCCCGCCAGTTGAACCCTGCCTTCGGTCGGCGCCGTCAGCCCGCCGACCATGGCGAGCAGCGTCGATTTACCGGAGCCAGATCGTCCCACGATCGAAACGAATTCGCCTGCGCCAACGATCAAATCGGCGGAGATCACCGCGTCCACGCCAGGATCGCCGCCGTAACGCTTGCGCAAACCCTTGGCGGAAAGAATCATCGCGCGCTTTCCATCTGGATCATCGCATAGGGTTCGAGACGCCGTGTCCGCCAAGCGGCGACAAAAGCCCCCCCGACGCCGATCGCGACGCCGCAGAGCGCGGCGGCGCTCGCGGCCATCCATATGATTGCGGCAGGCGGCGCGTCGAAGGGCACGCCAAGAGACGAGAAATAAAAGCCGAGAGAACGGGCAAAAACGAAAATCAGCGAAAAACCCGCACCGATGCCTAACAGGCCGCCAAAGCCTGTGATGAGCCCAGCCTCGATCAGGGTGATCGATATGATCTGCGCCGGCCGCGCGCCCATGGCCCGCAGCACGCCGATTTCGCGATAGCGTTCTTGGACGATGGCGGAAAACAACAACGACACGAGAAAGAATATCGCCAGCATCAGCAAGCCTGCAAAAATCGCCACGCCCCAGAAGAGACTTCCTAGCGATTGGCGCGCCGCGGTGAAGATCGGATTGCCCGTGACGATCTTGATTGCGGGAATCTGTCCGATGGCGAAACGCGCTTGCTCCGCCGAGGCGCCGGGCGACAGCTGCAAGAGAAATGCAGAGACGCGATCCTGCGCGATTGACGGAAGGCATTCGGCCCGTCCTGCGGCGTGATCATGATGCGTCGCGTCGACCCCTTCGGAGGGCGAAGACGCGGGCGGATGAACAGGAACGTTTGCAGCGCGCGTCCGGATCGCGGCGGCGACGAGTTCGTCGAGCGCGGAAAAGGTAATGAAATAAGATTCGTCAAAGGGGCCCACGCCCGTTCGGCCCAATCTTCCCATCACGACAAGCGACCGACCGCAAATCGTCAGGGCTTCGCCAGTCTTCAGCGCGACCCGCTCGCCAACAAGCAGGCCCCCCGTCGCCGCCACGGGTTTCTCGCCGGCTGGAAGCCAAGATTCGACGGTAAAATCTGTCGCCTGATCATAGGCGATCAGATTGATCGCGCGCCCCTCGACGCTCGCGCGGATGAGACGCTGCGCGGCGACCTTCGCCACGCCGGGAACGGCTCTGAGCTTGTCGCCCAGAGCGGCGTCCAGATCGAGATCCGTCGGCTGTATCGTGAGCAGCGTGCTGGTGATGTTCACCAAGGCGCCGTGCGGCACGACAATGAGATCGGCGCCCATTCGCGAAAAGGTCGTCAAGATTCCTTCCCGCAGCGACCAGCCGGTGACAAAGCCGGAGAAGACAACCCCGACAGCGATCATCACCGCCAAGCCGAGCAACAGACTCCGCAGCAGCCGGCGTCCGACGTTCTGAGCGCCGAGCCGCACCAGCAGGAAGCGCGAGCGATGGCGTTTCGTCATAGGTGGGACCGTTATCTGCAGGTCGATGCGGCCTGGCTTGCGAGGCGGGGCCGCTTCGTTGGGTAGCCGTGATCGCTTGAGAGGCTCGTCGGCGGACGCGAGCAAGACGAATGATCGTCTTTGCGGGTTCCGCCGATCCCGTCAGACCGTGGTGCAGCGGCTGTGGATCAGTTCCTGATTGTTCCGCGGAACAATAACGCAGTCGTGGTGACCGCCAAAGTTCGGGATATAACCAACGGGCTCCAGCGTATCCTGCGTGAAGATGAAGGTTCCGCCTTCGAGCCGCTGGAATCCGCTGAAGATCGCGAGCACATATTTGCCGTCATAGGTGACATGCATCGTCTGCAGGTCAACGCCCACATTCTCGAAGCGCTTGATTGTCGTCCACGTATTGGTGTCGACGACGACGATGGCGCTTTTGGCCGGCTTGCGATGCAGCTCGGAGACAAACATCTTTGAGCCGTCCATCGAATAGGTGATGTGGAACGGGCTCGGCGTCGAGCCAACCCAGTGCGAGTCTTTGAACTCGGTCACTCGCTTCCAGTTGCGCGGATCGCGGTCCGAACAATCGAACACGCCCATGCTGTTTTGTCGCGTGTTGTTCGTCATGGTGAACCATTTGCCGTGCGGTCCAAAGCCGCATTCGTGTCCCGAGGACACGACATTATCCAGCTTGATGTCCCAGATGCCGTCGGCGATCTTTTTGACGGGAATGCTTTCCTTCGTCGTGCCGTCAGGGGAGGAGATGCACGCAACCGGCTCCATCGTCGTGCGGTCGATGACGACGCCGACGGCGAACATGCGAAGCGTCACTAGCGAGAGCGGATGGATCGGATGGTGGACGCAATTATCGGCGCCGGTCAGCGTCTTCACCGAGTCGCCCGGAAGCTGTCCCGTATAGGCGAGGTACTCGCCCATGGGCACCATCTCCCAATCGAGCTTGTTTCCCTTAACGCCGCGATAATCATAGAGCCCGGTGTCAGACGCCTTTTGGAGACGGGAAACGCGGACGGTCCCTCCCTTGAACCAGTTGTCCTCGAGCACGCCGTCCGGCTCGTTTCCTCGCCAGTCGAAACGGAATGCGTCGAGCACCGCCGTCTTCTGGTTTCCGGTGGCGCGATTGAAGAAGGCGACCACATCCTTTTGCCCGTCCGCGACCGTGAAGCCGGACGCATCCGGGAAGATGACGGTGTGCACGCCAAGCCCGATCCCCGTGGTCTCGGCGACATTCTCGAGCAAATTCATCTGTTGCCCGTCGAAGCCGACGCGATAGATCTGATTGCCCTGTCCCCACAAAGGATCGAGCATTCCATGTTCCCGGATCTGAGTGGGGATGCCATAAATCAGGACGTTCTGCCCACCCTGGGTCGAGTTTACGAATTCGAAGCCTTTGTGCGGGTCGGCCGAAGGAAAGGCTGCGAGATGATGGGCGATCGGGCAGCTGTCGCCATAATTCCAATATTCGATCCAGGCCATCGTCTTGCCGGTCGCAAGATCCTGCGCCTGAGCGCCTCCGCCGAGCTTCGTCGGGGTGAGCCAGACGTAGTCGCCAAGCGTCGCCAGACGCGGCGCATTCGCCTCCGCCGCCTCCGCTGAGTTCCCGATCAGGCGTGAGAACAGCCCTGTGGCGTTGGCCGATTTGCCGCCGAAAATGCTTCCGATGATTCCGGCGGCGCCGGCGCGCAGCACCTCTCTACGTTCGATTCGACCACGCTGATCGAGAGGCCGCACAACTTGCGGCGCGGCGAGCTCCGATACCACTTTTTCCGACGGAAAGTTTTGATCGGTAGACATCGGTCTCTCCCTTAGAGCGCAGCGAGCTCGATCCAATCCATCGGATCGATAAGTCAGAAATTGTCTGCGATAGAGTTCTTCGCTCGGCAAGCACTTTTATGATTTTAACCGCCCGCTAGGCCCCAGGACGATAATCCGATCTCTCGCCGGCGACCCAGGCGTTGGAGACCGAAATATCCGTCGGGTCGAACGCTGCCATGTCGGCGCGATATCCCGGCGCGAGGCGGCCGAGCGAGCGTCCGAGACCTAAAAACTCGGCAGGGTGCCAAGAGGCGCAGCGCAGCGCTCGCTCCAGAGGAAGTCCGAGAAGCCGAACACAGTTGCGCACCGCGCTCGCCATCTCGATCGACGATCCTGCAAGCGCGCCCTCCTGCGTGCGGCAACTGCCGTCGCGGACCACGATCCGCGCGCCAAGGAGATCGAACTCTGCTTTTGTCCCGCCGACCGGCGGCATGGCGTCGCTCACCAGCATGGGACGCCCGACGCCGCGCATCGCCAATCCGAGCATAGCGGGGGCGACGTGCTCGCCGTCGACGATCATCCCGTAATAGGCGTGGGGCGATTCGAGCGCCGCTGCGACAGGTCCGGGCTCGCGCGCGGAAAGCGGACGCATTGCGTTGAACAAATGCGTGAAGCCCGTCAGGCCCTCGGCCATTGCGGCGCGGGTTTCCTCATAAGTCGCCATCGAATGACCGAGCGAGACTTTCGCTCCCGCAGCGACAAGTTCGGCGATGAAGCCTTCGGGCGCTTCCTCGGGCGCGAGCGTCACCAGCAATACGCCCGCGCGAAACGCGCCGAGCATTTGGCGATGATGGGCTTGCGGACGGCGGACAAACTCTCGCCGATGAACGCCCGGCTTTTGCGGAGACAAAAAAGGGCCCTCGAGATGAATGCCGAGAATGCCGGGCTCGCGCGCCATGACTGCGCTGACGGCGCCAAGCGCCGCGGCCATCGCTTCATCGCTATCCGTGATGAGCGTCGGCAAAAGCGACGTCACGCCGAACTTGCGATGCGCCTGCGCAATCTTCGCCAAAGCGACAGGCGTCGGATCGGCGTTGAAAAGGACGTCGCCTCCGCCGTTGACCTGAGTGTCGATAAAGCCCGGCGCGAGCCATGCGCCTTGAGGGACGTTGTAAACTTCCATCGAAGATGGAAGATCCGATCGCCGCGTCAGCGCCGCGATTTGCTGACCTTCAATCACGACGGCATAGTCGTCATGTTTTTTTTCGCCGTCGAAGACGACGTCCGCGGCCACCGCGTATCGAGAGCAGCCGTTCATCGCGTGCGCGTGATCTTGCGCAGGTGGCGCGGCCGGTCCGCGTTCCTTCCGCGCATCGCGGCCAGGCGGACGACCATGGCGTAGAAGCTCTGGATCAGACAGATCGCGTCGGTTTCGGGATGTTCAGGGGGCAATGCTGGAAGCCTGTCGGGCGTTCGCGCCTCCGAGGAGGTGATAAAGACCGCCGCGCCCTTCGCCCTGAGATCCGCGGCGAGCTGCGTCATGCCCGCGGCGGCGGCGTCCGTTGGCGCAAACATGAGCACGGGATAGTCGGGCGCCACCAGCGCCACCGGGCCGTGGAGGAATTCGGCTGAAGAAAAGCATTCGGCATGCAGATCGGAGGTTTCTTTCAGTTTCAGGGCGGCTTCGCGCGCTATGGCGAGAGTCGGCCCGCGTCCGATTGTGACCAGGCTTTCCGCGCCTGCGATCTTCTCCAGGACGCTGCTCCAGTCGAGGTCGCCGGCGGCGGCGAGGCGATCCGGCAATGCCCTCAGGGCGGTCGCGAGCGGCTTGTCCTCGGCCCAAAAGGCGACCATTCGGGCAAGCGCCGCCACCGATGCGATGAATGTCTTGGTCGCGGGGATGCTCAGTTCGGGGCCCGCCGCCATCGGCAACACGAATTCGCAGGCCTGCGCGAGTCCGCTTGCCGGGTCATTTGTGATGCAGGCGGTCACGGCCCCGCAAGAGCGCGCCGCAGCGGCCTGTTCGATGATGTCGCTGCTTTCGCCCGACTGTGAAATCGCGAGAAAGAGCTGATCCGCCAGCCGTAGAGGCTGATGATAGATCGTCGTGATGCTGGGCGCGGCAGGCGCCACCACAACGCCGAGGTATCGCTCGATCAGATGCTTGCCGAAGGTCGCGGCGTGCGCCGAACTGCCGCGCGCGCAGGTGACGACGACTTGAGGCGGCTTGCGCCGTAACCGATCGGCGAGAACTGGGAGCACCTCGGCGAGCCCGTCACCCTGCCGTCGCACGGCCGCCGGAGCCTCTCGCATATCGGAGATCATCTGCGCGTCGAGCACGGTCATTGGTTGAGGCTTCCGGTCAAACCCATCAGCACAGAGATTGAGCCGCACGCGCGGGAAAGCAAGTTCCAGCGCAGCTCCCGCGCTGGCGCGAGCTTGCGGATAGGAAGCTTCGCTTGAACTCTCCCCGCCATTTGGCCATATGCGGCTTATCAGCTGGAATGCGCCGATGTGCCCGACGGAGACCGAACGCCAAAGTCCGCGCTATGCCAAGATCGACGTCTGGGAGCCGGACGAGATCCTGGATTCCATGATCGAAGGGCAATTTTCCGCCGTCGCCGCCGTTAGAGCCGCGCGCCCCGCGATTGAACGGGCGGCGCTTGCGATTGAGCGCCGGCTGCGCGGGCCTGGACGGCTCGTTTACGTCGGCGCCGGCACATCCGGTCGCTTGGCCGCCCAGGATGGGGCGGAGCTCATGCCAACCTTCGGCTGGCCTCAAGATCGCCTTCTGCTCCTCATGGCCGGCGGACAAACTGCCCTGCTACACGCTGTTGAAGGCGCCGAAGACCAGGACCATCAGGCGGTCGAACTCGTTCGGCGGCACGAGATTGGGGCGTCGGATGTGACCATCGCGGTGGCCGCAAGCGGCACGACGCCTTTTACGCTCGCCTGTTTGCGCGAGGCGAAAAACAGGGGCTCTCTGACGATCGGCGTCGCGAACAATCGCGGGACGCCGCTTCTCCAGGAGGCCGATCATTCGATTTTTCTCGAAACCGGCGCGGAGCCGATCGCCGGCTCGACGCGGATGAAGGCGGGGACCGCCCAGCGAATCACGCTTATTCTGCTCTCGTCGCTCGTCATGATCCTGCTCGGGCGCGTCTACGACGGCCTCATGGTGGATGTGCAGGCTTCGAACAAGAAACTGGTGCGACGGAGTGAAAAAATCCTGTCGCGGCTGACCGGCCGCGCCGACGAGGAGATCCACGAAGCCTTGCAGCGCGCCGGCGGGAGCGTGAAGCTCGCCTTTCTCTTGCTGCAGGGCTACGGGCTCGCCAAGGCGGCGGCGGCGCTGGACGAGGCAGAGGGCCATTTGCGTCGCGCCATGAGCTTGATGGTCGAGCGGCCAAAGGCGGCGGACCTTCGAGAGACCGCCCAGCCGTACATTCGGGAAGATGCGACGCACGAGTAGGGCGCCAGCTTGAGCGCTCCGCGCTTCACCCAAATTTCAGCTTCCTTACGCGTTTGATGGACGCCTCGGCGTGCGCCCGCATGGACGCATCCTGCGCGCAGGCCGAGAGCAGCCGACGGGCGAATTCCACCGCGTGATCCTGCTCGTCTTTCATGTTGTTGCCGATGAGGATGAAATCCGCGCCGGCGCGGAGCGCCTGCGCGCAGGCCTCGCCCGTCGACATCAGCTTTTGCACGCCTTGCATCTGCAAATCGTCTGTCAGGATGCAGGCGTCCGGCGCCCAGGCGCGCATTTTATTCACCGCGACGGCGGAGAGGCAGACCGGCGTGTCTCTCTCCCATTGATTCACGATGCCATGGCTGAACAGGACCATCGGCACGCGTGCGATCAGCTCCTTGAACACATTCACTTGCGCATCAGTCAGGCAGTCGGAAAGATCCATGACATGGTCATGGGGATTCACCTTCGCGCCGCCGGTTCCGGGAAAGTGCTTCAAACATAGTTTCAAATTCACCGAAGCGGCGACTTCCGCCAGCGTCTCCACGCATGCCTTTACGACATGGGGATCGCTCGAGTAGCTTCGCTGGACCGACCCCACATCCGGGCTGTCGGGGTTGATGTCGAGATCGACGACCGGCGACAGGTTCACATCGATTCCGATCTGTCGCATCTGCGCATAGGAGCCGCTCCGAGGCGGTCAATCGCCCGAACTGGCGGGCGCTGGGCAGCGGAATAAAGCCGCGCTCTTCCTTCAACCGGCGGACTTTGCCGCCTTCTTGATCGATAAAAATCAACGGACGCGACGGGAGAGCGTGAAGACCCTCGCAAAGCTCCTCGAGCTGAGCCGGGTCAAAGACATTCCGTTCGTATTTTTTGTCGGTACAGTCGTAGTCGAAAAGAATGACCCCGCCCAAGCCGAAGCTACGGGCGAAATCCTGCAGCCAGCCAGGGATCAGCGGGTCGCGAAAACCCAAGATGAACAGTTCGCCGATCGGGAGATCCATGAGCGTAAAATGGTAAGGGCGAGAGGATGTCAAAGCAGTCGCTCGTCGCCATCCACCTCGATGTCGCGCTGATCAGCTGATCTAGGAGGCGGCGCATCGTCCTAGCCTACCCGGTCCGTTGAACTCGAAGCCGCGATATTAGAGTTTGCGCATAGCGCCGTCGGCCGTCTCGACTCTGATGTCGGCGAAACGGCCTGCGCCGCGGCGACGCTGGAACGGCGTAATCGCCAACAGCCAGACATGGCTGATCGCCTTGGCCGACCCGGCGATATGGGCGGCGTAGTCGGAAGCGACGTCCCGCTCCAGCTCCCGCCACGATCCGAGGTCCTTCGCGCCGGAAGCGACGATCATATGGGTCTCGATGGCGTTCCAGCCGGCCAGCGGACAGCGGAAAACCTTACCCTCGGGCAGCGCCGCGCTCCAGATATAGGTGAGGTCCTGCCCGTCGTCGAATTTAACGCCGATGGACAGATAATCGTGAACGGACGCCTGATCTTCCGCCGCCATAGACGGCAGCTGGGCGATCTTCCAACGCCAGCCGAGTTTCGGACCGGAGGCGAGAGGAAGAGTCAGCGGCCGCTCGATAATGGAAGCGGCTCCCGCGCTGTCGCAGATGATCTCGCCATTCGCGTCCCAGACGAAGCTCTCCTCTCCGCCGCCGAGCAAAAAGAGATTGGACCAGCCTTCCGGCAGCTTGCGGTTACGGCGCAGGCGCGCGAGTTCCGTCGCCACAAGAGCGCCGACGTCGCCGCTCTTGGCGGCAAGACTCGCGCGAAGGCTCGCGAGGCCGGTGGCGGCGTCGCCGCGCCACAGAAGCGCAAGGCCGGTCATTCTAACGTCATCCTTGCGATAAACATCCTGCGGAATGGTAAGCCGGCCGTCCTCGTCGGCGTATAGCGTCGCCAAGCGGGCCACCTCGACGGGACCGTCATGCGACGCGGTCATGGTGCTCGTGTCCGCGCCCGGACTAAAGATCGGCCGCCGATGCTGCGTGCGAGCGTGGAAGGCGAGACCGGGAGGGAACCACAGGTCATGTTGACGAGACAGCCACCATCGTCCGGCGACGAGAAAGGTGATCTGCTGGCCTTTCACGGCCTCGAGGCCGAGATCGATCCACGGCAGATCTGAGCCATTTATGTCGAAGACGCGATAGTCCGCGAGTTCGGGCGGATGCGCCCCGGCGAGAAGATCCTCGACGCCCTTCCTAAAATCCGCCGGCGCCGGAACGCCCTGTTCGGCGGCGAAGACGGCCTTCGACGCCTCGGCCGCGAAGGGCGCAGCGACGCCGAGAGCCATCGCGCGCCGCAATAGGTCGCGCCGCGAAACGCCGCCCCACGCCGTTCCATTCGCAGCGCGAGAAAGGTTGAGACAATAAACGCACATTGGCTTTCTTTCTGATCTCTCGTTCTGAACTGTCGCCGAAACGGCGTAACGGGCGCGGGTTCGTGATCGGTAGGCGGAATGTTATGCTTCACGCCGAAAATCTGCATGCCAGGACATGCCGAAATCCGACCGTTAGTGGCGCGCGAGGGCAATGGATGCGACGAACGGGATATACGCGCGCGAGCACGCTCGGGCCGATCGCGGACGTCGTCACCGCGAACGGTGGCTCGATCGAGCGGGTCTTTCGCCGCGCCGAGCTTCCCATCCGTTTGCTGGATTCGCCCGATACGCTTCTGCCTCTGCGCGACCATTTCCGGCTGCTCGCGATCGCCTCGCGCGAATTGCGGGACGAGGCTTTCGCGGCCCGACTCGGCCGCCAAACGTCGATCGCGGGCTTAGGAGTCTATGGCAAGTGGGTCATACAAGCGCCCACCTTATTGGACGCGATCCATCGCGCGGGAACAAGCCTGCCGCACATGATGCAGAGCGCGACGCGGCTCACCGTCCGACGAGACGGCGACGACGTGCACTGGTCATATGAGTTAGCCGACCCTGCTACGGATGGCCGTCCGCAGAACGAGATTCTCGCCCTCTGGTACATGATCGTCATGATCCGCCATTTCGTCGGCGCGGACTGGCTGCCGGATCGAATCATGGTTGGGGGTCTGCCCGCGAGCGCCCTGCGTCGTATCGACGAGCAGATGGGCGTCGATACGGCAATCTGCGACAGACCCGGCGCGATCGTTTTCGATCAACGGCTGCTAATGGCGGTCAATCCGCATCTCAATGCGAATCGAGGTCTCAGCGCCGACGAACTCGATCGCATCTTCGACATTCCGGATCCGGATGACGTGCCGGGCAATGTCGGCGCCCTGATCGATCTTGAGCTTCTCGACGGTCGTCCTGACCTTTCCCGCATTGTTCGTCGGGCGGGTTTATCGCAGCGAACGCTGCAGCGCCGGCTCGCCGAGTACGGACTGAGCTTCTCCGATCTCTTGAAGAATAAACTGCAACGACGGGCGGTGAGTCTGTTATGCCAATCCTGGTCGATCACCGAGATCGCCATGATGCTCGGCTATCGCGACCCCGCGCATTTCAGCCGCGCCTTCGAGCGCTGGAGCGGAGTGGCTCCCAGTCGATGGCGGGATCTGGCGAAGCCTGGCGGTTGAGCCTTCGAATGCGGCTGTCATAATTCTTCGCCGCGTTCGCGCCTCCCAGCGTCCCCGCCGGGAGCGGGAGCCTTTCCTTTGCCCCCGCGCCGTGCGACAAGCCGGCGGAGCCCCCGCGGTCGGCCGGCCCGCCGCAGGCCGTCCAGTTCGCCTTGCTCGTAGGGTCCGGGTCGCGCGCCCATGTCGGTCAGACATCCGATCATCTCCATCACCGGCTCGTCCGGCGCCGGCACCAGTTCGGTCAAGGCGACGTTCGAACAGATTTTCCGCCGCGAACGCATCGAGGTCGCCTATGTCGAAGGCGACAGCTTCCATCGTTACGATCGCGTGGAGATGAAGGCGAAGCTCACCGAGGCCCATGCGGTCGGCAACCAAAATTTCAGCCATTTTGGTCCCCACGCCAATCTGCTGCCCGAGCTCGAGACGCTCTTTCGCGAATATGGCGAGACGGGCTCCGGCCGCTACCGCCATTACGCCCATGACGAAAACGAGGCGGCGAGGCTAGGCGTGCCGCCCGGGACGTTTACCGATTGGGAGGAACTGCCGCCCAATACCGACGTGCTGTTCTATGAAGGGCTGCACGGCGCGGTCGTCACCGATGACGTCAATGTCGCGCGCTACGCGGATCTCAAGATCGGCGTCGTTCCGGTGATCAATCTGGAATGGACCCAGAAACTGCATCGCGACCGCCATTCGCGCGGCTACACGACCGAGGCCGTCACCGAGACGATTCTGCGGCGCATGCATGATTATGTGCATTATATTTGTCCCCAGTTCTCGGAAACGGACATAAATTTCCAGCGCGCGCCGACGGTCGACACCTCGAATCCTTTCGTCGCCCGTTCGATTCCGACGCCCGATGAATCGATCGTCGTCATTCGCTTTCGCGATCCGAGAGGGGTGGACTTCCCCTATCTTGTGGCGATGATCGCGGGAAGCTGGATGTCGCGCGCCAATTCTATCGTCATTCCAGGCAATAAGCTTGATCTCGCAATGCAGCTGATCCTTACTCCAAGGATCCTCGAACTGGTTAGACGCAGGAAAGGCGTGACGTGAACGACACTATATTGACGGCGGCCAAGGAGACCTCCGCGGCGGCGGCTGGCGCAAAATCCGATCCGACGCGCTACGCCAACGCCATTCGCGCCTTGGCGATGGACGCGGTCGAAAAGGCGAAATCCGGCCATCCCGGCATGCCGATGGGCATGGCCGACGTCGCGACTGTGCTTTTCCAGCGCTTCATGAAGTTTGACGCGAGCCAGCCGGACTGGCCTGACCGCGACCGTTTCGTGCTGTCCGCCGGCCACGGGTCGATGCTGCTTTACGCGCTGCTTTATCTGCTCGGCTATCCGGGCATGGGCCGCAAAGAACTCGAAAACTTCCGCCAGCTGGGGTCTCCGACCGCAGGCCATCCCGAATATGGCCACGCAGCCGGCATCGAGACGACCACCGGTCCCCTCGGCCAGGGGCTCGCGACCGCGGTCGGCATGGCGATCGCCGAGCGCCTCTCGGCGACGCGCTTTGGCGACGATCTCGTCGATCATTTCACCTATGTGATCGCCGGCGACGGCTGCCTGATGGAGGGCGTCAGCCATGAGGCGATCGACCTCGCCGGACATCTGAAGCTCTCAAAGCTCATCCTCTTCTGGGACGACAATTCGATCTCGATCGACGGACCCACGAGCCTCGCCACGTCGACGGACCAGATCGCGCGTTTCGCCGCCGCCGGCTGGCACGTGGCCCATGTCGACGGCCACGATCCCCAAGCGGTCGCGCAGGCGATCGCCGCGGCGCAGGCCGATCCCCGGCCTTCGCTCATCGGCTGCCGCACGCTGATCGGCTATGGCGCGCCGACCAAGCAGGGCAAGGAAAGCTGCCACGGCGCGCCGCTCGGGGCGGCGGAGATCGACGCCGCCCGTGAAGCGCTCGTCTGGCCGCACGCGCCTTTCGAGCTGCCCGATGACGTGCTGGAGGCCTGGCGCGCGGCGGGGCGCCGCGGCGCGAAGGCGCGTGAAGACTGGGAGGCGCGACGCGCCGCGTCGCCCAAAGGCGCCGCTTTCGACGCCTTCATGAAGGCCGACGTCGCGGCGGAAATCGCACAGCCTCTCGCTGAGTTCCGCGCCAAGCTCGCCGACGAAAAGCCGAAGGTCGCAACCCGCAAGTCATCGGAAATGGCGCTCGGCGTCATCAACGCCGCGACGCAGGCGACGATCGGCGGCTCGGCGGATCTCACCCATTCGAACTTCACCATCACCAAGGGCATGGGCGAGGTCGCGCCGGACGATTTTTCCGGGCGCTACATCCATTATGGCGTACGCGAATTCGGCATGGCGGCGGCGATGAACGGGATCGCGCTGCATGGCGGATTCGCGCCCTATGGCGGCACCTTCCTGGTTTTTTCGGATTACGCCCGCGGCGCGATCCGACTCTCGGCGCTTATGGGCCTGCGCGTCATTTATGTGCTCACCCATGATTCGATCGGTCTTGGCGAAGACGGGCCGACGCATCAGCCGGTCGAACATCTGGCGGCGTTGCGCGCCATGCCAAACCTCCACGTCTTCCGCCCCGCCGACGCGATCGAGACCGCCGAATGCTGGGAGCTGGCGTTGGCAAGCCGCCACACGCCGTCGGTCTTAAGCCTGTCGAGGCAGAACTTGCCGACGCTCGAGCGGCCCATTGGCGAAAACCTTTCCGCCAGGGGCGCCTATGTGCTGCGCGAAGCGGCGGGAAAGCGCGACGTCACGCTGCTCGCCACGGGATCCGAGGTTGAAATCGCCCTCGCCGCGGCCGACAATCTGGACACGCAAGGAGTGAAGGCCGCCGTGGTCTCCATGCCCTGCTGGGAGCTGTTCGAGGCGCAGTCCGAGGCCTATCGCGCCGAGGTGCTGGGCGACGCCCCGCGCGTCGCGGTCGAGGCGGCGGCTCGGCTCGGCTGGGACCGCTGGATCGGCGAGCGCGGCGCTTTCATCGGCATGAGCGGCTTTGGCGCGAGCGGACCGGCCAGCGAGCTGTATAAGCATTTCGGCGTCACGGCCGAGGCTGTGGCTGACGCGGCGCGCACACTAGTTAAGTCGTAAGACATAGCGGAGGCGACAATGGCTCTGATCACCCTGCGGCAACTGCTCGATCATGCCGCCGAGCACGACTACGGCGTTCCGGCGTTCAATATCAACAATATGGAGCAGGGCCTTGCCGTGATGGAAGCGGCGGCGGCGGTCGAAGCGCCGGTCATCATCCAGGCCTCGCGCGGCGCGCGCAGCTACGCCAACGACATCATGCTCGCCAAGATGATCGAGGCGCTCGCGGCGATCTGGCCGGACATTCCGCTCGTCATGCATCTCGACCACGGCAACGCCGAAGCGACCTGCGCCAGCGCCATCCGCTTCGGCTTCACCTCGGTGATGATGGACGGTTCGCTCAAGGCCGATGGCAAGACGCCCGCCGATTACGACTACAATGTGCGCGTCACGCGCAATGTCGTCGACATGGCGCATTGGGTCGGCGCTTCGGTCGAGGGCGAACTCGGCGTGCTCGGTTCGCTCGAAAGCGGCATGGGCGAAAAGGAAGATGGCCACGGCGCCGAAGGCAAGCTCTCGCACGACCAGCTGCTGACCGATCCGGCGCAGGCCGAGGATTTCGTCGCCCGCACCAAGGTCGATGCGCTCGCAATCGCGATGGGCACGTCGCATGGCGCCTATAAATTTTCGCGCAAGCCCGACGGCGCCATTCTGGCGATGAAAGTCGTCGAGGAAATCCATCGTCGCCTGCCCAGCACGCATCTCGTGATGCACGGCTCGTCGTCGGTGCCGCAGGACTTGCAGGACGCCTTCAACGCCGCTGGCGGCGAGATGCCGCAGACCTGGGGCGTGCCGGTCGCAGAGATTCAGCGCGGGATCAAATATGGCGTGCGCAAGATCAACATCGACACCGACAATCGCATCGCCATGACCGCGGCGATCCGCGGCGTGCTCGGCAAGAACAAGGGCGAGTTCGATCCGCGCAAATATTTGAAGCCCGCCATGGAGGCGATGCGCGCCGTCTGCAAGCAGCGTTATGAGGAATTCGGCGCCGCGGGGCAGGCCTCGAAGATCAAGCCGATCCCGCTCTCCGAAATGGCCAAGCGCTACGCCAGCGGCGCGCTCGATCCGCAATTCGCGAGCAAGAAGGCGGCGGAATAGCGTCATGACCGGCGTCGTCATCGCGCCCTCGATTCTCTCGGCCGACTTCGCGCGGCTGGGCGAGGAGACGCGCGCGATGGCCGACGCCGGCGCCGACTGGATCCACCTCGATGTGATGGACGGGCATTTCGTGCCCAACATCACTTTCGGGCCAGGCGTCGTCGCGGCGCTGCGGCCGGTGACGAAGCTCACGCTCGACGTGCATCTGATGATTTCGCCGGTCGACCCCTATATCGCCGCTTTTGCGGAAGCGGGCGCCGACGTCATCACCGTCCACGCCGAGGGCGGGCCGCATCTTCATCGCTCGCTACAGGCGATCCGCGCGCTCGGCAAAAAGGCCGGCGTGTCGCTCAATCCGGCGACGCAGGAGAGCGCGCTGCGATATGTGCTCGACGATATCGATCTCATCCTGGTGATGAGCGTCAATCCGGGTTTCGGCGGACAGAGCTTCATTCCTTCGCAGCTCGACAAAATCCGCGCCATACGCGAGATGATCGGACGACGCGCGATCCGTATCGAGGTCGACGGCGGCGTGACGCCGCTGACGGCGCCGCAGGTCGTCGAAGCCGGCGCCGATGTTCTCGTCGCGGGCTCGGCCGCTTTCCGCGGCGGGCAGCTCTGCTACGCCGACAATATCGCGGCGCTGCGGCGCGCCGCGGCGAGCGCCGGCGCGATCGCCGTGTGACCCGGCCTCCCGGCCAGTTGATTGTCGCGACGGGGCGCGCTATCGCCTCACCTGCGCATTGGGGCGTCGCCAAGCGGTAAGGCAGCGGATTTTGATTCCGCCATACGGAGGTTCGAATCCTCCCGCCCCAGCCACGCATTCCCAGAATCTCAGGCCGGACGCGGACTTTGGGGAAAGGGCCGGGAATTCGGTGCATTTGCGCGAGGAGCGGCGGCTCAGAGACTTTCTAAAGGCGGAAATCCCGGTCTCAATGGCGTGATTCCCGCCACAGTCTCAGTCGGCGATTTTTCAATGTCCGGGTTTTTTCGACGGACGCCGCCTGAGACGGGTTCGCTTTGTGAGCAGACCGGTTGGCTTCGACGCGGTTCGGTCGATGAACCCGGATGTATGTCATCCGTTCCGGATCGAGACACGACGGGGGCATGAGACGGCGCGGCGCCGGCCGCATCGGCCAAGACCGAGATTGAAGGATTTAGCCGAGGCCGAGCCGTCGCTCTTGATCCGCCCAAGCATGAGGCAGAGCCTGTGTCAGGCTGGAGACTGTTACACCTGAGGGAGCGGCGCCGTCGGCGATCGCCTGAACAACTTTTGGCGACAGGAACGCCAGGACGGCCAAGCGCCGGACATGACGTTCGGCGAGACCTTCGCTCCAGGCGATCTCGTCGAATGATGCGGCCTTACCCGAGAGGATCATCTCCATCCATCCACGTGAACGCGCAATCGCCTTCAGCAGCGCCTCTCGCGTTTCGGAATCAATCGTCTCCTGATTCATCGGCGCATGCGAGATTCCTTTCCGCGGCGCGAGTTTTCGAACAAATGGAATCATCAGCCCGATCGATCTGTTCGGCGCTCTTTCACAATCCGATAGATTTGCTTCCAGTTCCCGCCCGTGAAACGTAACCGCCGTCGTAGCCGAGCGCTCGCAGTGTTTCGAACACGCGGATCAGCGTCAACCGCTCCCGCGCCGGCTTCGTTGCGTTCGCCGCAAGCACTCGATCGATCTCAGCCTTCCAGACGCCGAGTTTGGGACGCGGCTGGACCTCCCGTTCATAGGAAAACGACGTCTCGCCCGATCGCAGAACCTTGCGAACCGTATTGCGTGATATCTTCAGATCCCGGGCAATCTCCTTGATCGACTTGCCCTTCTGAAAATGCTCCCGCCGAATCCGGCCAATCGTTTCCACAACCAGCATCCCCCACCGCCCGCTCGATGCCAAAGCGGGCAGACCTGCAAGCGGTTCTCAAGGGGGTCAATTTTGGACGCCGATCCCCCGGCTTAGGGGGTCAAAATTGCACGCCTAATCACACGCCGACGGACGACGGGTATTCGCACGCCAGACCTCAAGGAGCGCTTCTGATGCGAGGTTTCTATTCGCAGCCGCTGCTGTGGCATGCGTTACTTCCAGTTCCGCTATTGCGGAGGCGAGCCTGTCTGTCGCGGGCAATAAGCCCCTGATCGCACTATTGCGGGGCGACAGCAGCCCTTCGCAAGGGACGAGCGCTGTACAGCGCGTGAAGCAAAGCCGCGAACTGCCGATCCGTGGGTGGTTCGGAGAGGCGGGCACGAATGGCTGTCGCGCGTATCGACGGGGCGAGGACGGTTCATACGTGTTGTTCGATAAGCAAGGGGAACTGGGGAAGGCGGCGAGGGCGGATGCGATTACAGGACCATCGAGCGGCGCTCCGGCTCCGAATACGTTCTCAGCGGAACCTGCTTCGATTTGGGCGGCTCCAAGACTGCTACACGATTGACCTTGATTGTGATCAGCAACAACGAGGTGATGCCCGGCCTGTGTGGAACCGATCAAGGGGTCATCCAGCCCCGTGGGCCGTGCGCAAATCGTCCCGCTAAAGAGCCGAGGGCGACGTCATCAATGACCGCCGGCATTCGGATCGAGGCGGATTGCTTCGTTGTGGTCCGCCAGGGCGCGGGCGTCGTCGCCCTTGGCCTTATAGGCCTTGCTGCGGTCTTCGTAAGGACTTGTCCATTTCGGACTGCGTTGGATCGCCGCCGTTTGGTCCGCGATGGCGCGGTCATAGTCGCCCTTGGCGTGATAGGCCTTGCCACGCAGCAAGTAATCGAACCCTGAGTCAGTTTTTACGCTTACTTTCCCCGATTTCATGTCTGACTGGTGTAGGCGTATCGACTTTGTCAAATCGGCGATCGCGAGATCATAGTCGCCATTGCGCGTACGAAAGTCGCCACGCATCAAGTAGTGGCCAAAATATTCCGGATTGAGGCGGATCGCCTCTGTTATATCGGCAATCGCCAAGCTCCATGCTTTCTTTTTCATGTAGGCCACGGCGCGGGACGAATAGACTTGCGCATCCCCCGTTCCGCTTTCGATGACGCGCGAGCAGGCCGCAATCGTTAGGTTCGTTTTGCAATCATGCAGATCGCGATCGGCGGCATGCGCTGGCGGCGTCAGCCACGCCGAAAGAATGATCGCCGCAACAGAGAACCAATAGCGCATCGATTATCTCCCAGCCCTCGTTCAACCCCTGCGGACAGATTGCCTTGAGCAACCGCCCTGTCAACGCGGCCCTTCTCCCGTGGCGCCGATCAGTCATGCCGCTCGTGGGGAGACCGTGCGCGAATTTCAAAATCCGGCCTTCGACAGCCGCGTAGCTCGCAGGCGCGCGTTTTGTGCGCGAATGATCTCCTTGTCCATGGCCGTGACCCGCCTTTGCAATTCGTCGAAGCTCGCGTTGAAGCGGTTCGTGCTCCCGCTTCTCGCGCCACATCTCGCGTAGATCTTCGATGTTCATCGAATAATGTAATATCGCGCTCGGGTGGAGTGCCGAGCATAGTCGTGGCGGGTTCGCTAAAGCGCGTGCGGTTTTGACCGATGGTTTTGCTTTGGAGCCACGCCAACATGGCCGATCCTGGCGCTCGACGATCGAGACTCCCGCGAGCAGCGCCGGGCGCAGCCAAGGTGGTAGGATCGGGTTTCCGGGGAAGACAGAGAGATCTCACTGTACACGACGGCGTCGATTTCCAGAACAACGACGCCAAGCAGCCGGATGTTAGCGCTGCGTTTCAAATGCGTGTTCGTGGGTCGCGTCGCATCAATAGGAGGCGCGCCAGTTCCGTTGGCGCCGTCCAGGTTCGAACGCCGGGTACTGCTTCATCGTCGACCAGACTTGCAATTGATAAGTTCTATAGACTAAGTTGCCTACAGGCAAACGGGAGGCTTCGATGGCATCTTGGTTAGAAGACAATTCCCATTCGATCGAGCGCACTCCTCTGGTCCGTCTCAATAGGCTGACCGACGGCTTGCCAGCGACCCTTCTGGCGAAAATAGAGGGTCTCAATCTAGGTTACTCGGTCAAATGCCGGATCTGCGCTTCGATGATCGGGGATGCCGAGGAGCGAGGACTTCTCGGCCCCGGAAAAGAAATCATCGAACCGACGAGCGGAAACACCGACATCGAGCAGGGATATATTGCGGCTGCCCGTGGCATTCCTCTTATGCTCACCATGCCGAAAACGATGAGCCACGAGAGGCGGAAAGGCGACGAGTTCGTCCCGGGCGTGCTCGACCTGTCTTTGGTCGACGACATCGAGCAGGTCAGCAACGATGAAGCAATCCTCTTCGATATGCCTTCACACTTGTTGATCCAAACGCAGACATCGCGCTCAAGTTCTGCAGCGCATTGGCACGCTCAAAGGCGTTCTGTCCAAGCGCCTCATTCCAAAGTCGCAGGTTTCTTCGAATAGGTCGGAACCATCAGCGAGCGAGATTGAGACCATGAATTGGGCAAGAGTTCCGCGAAGTAGTTCCAGCGCCACGCCTGCGAAGACGATCGCGCAGCCGACCACCGCGCGCGCGACAGCAATGGTGTTCGTCGATCCCATATCACGGAAACTGAAAGAAGAGCTTGATACAATCGCCCGCACCGACGCTCCCGTCCTGATAACGGGTGAAACAGGCACGGGTAAGGAAATAGCCGCTCGATACGTGCATTTGAATAGCGCGCGACGGTCGGGACCATTCCTCGCCGTAAACTGCGGGGCTCTCAGCGAAAGCCTCGTCGACGCAGAACTTTTCGGGCACGAAAGGGGAGCTTTTACGGGCGCGATCACAAGTGAAGCAGGGTGGTTCGAGGCCGCCAATGGCGGCACGCTGTTACTTGATGAAATCGGCGACCTTCCGCAACGGGCCCAAGTGAAGCTCCTTCGGGTTCTTCAGGAACGAGAGGTTGTGCGCGTCGGATCGAGGCAGGCCCGCCCGATTGATATTCGGCTGATCGCGGCGACGAATGTAAATCTTGAACGCGCCGTCGAAGCCAAGACTTTCCGCCAGGATCTTCTATATCGTCTCAACGTCTTAACGGTGAAACTGGCGCCGCTGCGCAAGCGCAAGGGAGACATCGCGCCACTTGCGGAATTTTTTTTGAATCATTATGGCGCGCGGTTCGGATGGCCCGATGCGTCGCTTTCTGAGAGCGCCTTGAGGAAACTGCTGGACTATAGCTGGCCTGGGAACATCCGCGAGCTGCAAAATGTCATACACAATGCGCTGCTGCTTGCGCAGGACGCGGAGGTAACGGACGTCCCGCTTGTCGAAACGATCGCGCATGAGGACGATACGATCGATTTCGAAACAAATTTGCGTAAAACTATCAACGAAGCTTTGGCTCGCAATGAGCGAGACGTTTTGAAGCGCGTGACGCAATGCGCGATAATTTGCGCCTTCGAACGCGAAAAGGCCAACCAGGTGCGCGCGGCCGAGGCGCTTGGCGTGACTCGCAATGAATTTCGCACGCATCTTTCGCATATGGGCCTGATTGCCCAACGCAAAACCGCGGCCTCTCCACAGAAAACGACGACGGAACCGCGCGGAGCGACCGGCCTCGGAGTCGTGCGTATCGGCTATCAGCATTTTGGGACGCTTGCGGCGCTCCACGTGCTTGGATCTTTGGACGAGCGACTTCGCCCGCTCGGATTTCGTTCGAGATGGAGCGAATTCAGTTCCGGCCCAGCAATTCTTGACGCCATTGGTAAAGGCGAAATTGATTTTGGAGTTACGGGCGAGGCCGCCACAGTTTTTGCGTTAGGCACCGGCGTCCCTTTTTATTACATCGGACACGAGCCACCTGCACCCTGCGACGTTGGAATCGTCGTGACGAACCGCACGATCGTGTCGGTCGATGATCTCCGCGGAAAGCGAGTTGCGTTTAGCAAATGGTCGAATGCCGACCATTTGCTAATGTCGCTTTTGAAAGGTCGTGGCTTATCGCCGACCGATATTGAGCCGGTTTACATTTCGCCCAGTCTGGACCTTGTCGCTGAACTCGAAAAAGGCGTGATCGATGCATGGGCGATATGGGCCCCCATGCTCAGCATCGCAGGCGCCCGGCATGGCGCGCGGCTCTTAGTTGACGGCGTTGGTCAAGTCCAAAACCGTCAATTCTACGTCGCGCGGCGCGCCTTTGCGATCGGCTACCCGAACGTCATCGACGCCCTCCTAAAAGAGGTGGAGTCGGTTCGGGACCGGCGCCCTGTTTCCCTTGCCCCGCGATTAGCTGAAACCCGTGGGCTGAATTTGGATCCAGCAGCTGCGCAGCGCTATTTCGATAGTCTCGAGTTTCAGCCTCGCGCGATGGACGAAAACGTCATATCGGAACAACAGGAAATTGCCGATGCTTATTTCAGCGCGCGGCATTTGCCGAGCCGCGTGCTGGTGTCTTCCGCCGTATGGCGCAGCTCCTGAGGTCTATTTAAAACCTGGCGAGAACGGGCGCGATCACGTCCGCTCCAAACCGGAACGTCACGCCAACGCTCGCGAGCCACGGATCGATATTCGAACTGACGCGAACGTATATGTTTTTGTTGAGCGCGGAATTATAGATCGTGGCGTAAGACGTTGGTTCCGCCATGATGCGCTTGAGATCAACGTTTACGCCAAAATTTGACGTGAACATGTAGTCGAACCCCACTTGCCCCGCCACGCCGACTGACTGGCCGACATGCAGTTCGCGTACGGAATTGAGACCCGTGACGCCCAGCGCCGTTATCAGCGGCGTCCAGCTGTTTCCTGGCGTGTACGCGTAAGGAACGGCCCAAGTGACGCCAACGCCAATGTAAGGCTGAAATGAGCCGAAATTCGTGAAGTGATATTGCGCGAGCAGCGAAACCGGTAACAGGTTGGTCGACCCGACCGGAATCTCCGCAAGCGTGCCTGTCGCCGTGAGCTTGTGCCGCGTATATCCGGCGATAGTTTCCACCGCGAAGTTACGGGTAAAATAATATGCGAGATCGATCTCGGGAATAACCGAATTCGAGACATTGACGCCCGCGCCGAAAATCTGGCTACCCGGCAAACCGGTTGTCAGGCCGCTCACCGAACCAACCGCTCCAAAGCGATCGTAGATGGAGAAATGCCCGTCGGGGACGATGGCCGTCGCACGCAACCGGACCTGGAAGGGTTGATAGTCCTCCACAACAGCAAAGGCCGGCGACGGCGCAAAGCGATTGGGCGGCAGATCCGCAGCGAGTGTCGTCCCAGCGCTCAGCGCCAATATGCTCGTGGTCGCGAAGCGTTTCAGTTTCATAGGAGAGGATGTCGGCTTCATGAGGATTGCTCGTTGTGGGGCGTGAATTGCGGCGGGAGACGGCGAACCTATTCGCCGCCCTCGTAGAAGAGCTCGAGCGGCAAACCGACAGACGTCTTGCCGATCCAGTCGCGTGCAATGATATTCGACGGCCCCATTCCGATGCCGGCTCGGGCGTCGCGAAAATAGCGCTCCAGCGCGCCCTTCTTGTAGCCGTAGCCCCCAGTGACAGTGAGCGCCGCAGCAGCGGCGACATTTGCGGTTTCGGAGGCGTGCACTTTGAATTCAGTCAGAGCGATGAGCAGCTCCGCCTGCGGCGAATTTGAGCGCCACAACGTGTCGAGACGAGACGCCAATTCGCGCCGCCACGCGCCGAGCGACTCGATGTGGACCTTGGCTTTCGCCAATTCCTGGCGAATTGCCTGATAATCGGCGAGACGCTTGTTGGTGTCCTGATGAATGGAGTTCTTGATGTGATTAACGGCGGTATCATATACGCCTCGGGCCACACCTTCCCACACGGCGCCAAGCCCAACCAGATAGATCGGGGACACGCCGTTATAGATAATTTCCTTACCCTGATTTTCCTCGCCGAGACGATCACGCTTTGGAACCTTGACGCCATCATAACGAATGGGTCCCGAGTGATTGCCGCGCACCCCGAGCGCGTTCCACGGTCCGGGCGTGATGCCAGGTGAGCCGCCGTCGACGATAAAGAACGAGATGTCCGATTGGTCGCGGGCGCCAGGCGTACGCGTTTGCGTGATGTAGTAATCCGCTTTGCCTGCCGATGTCGTAAATGACTTTTCGGCGACTTAGCCCAATTGCCTTCGTGCTCCGGCGAAGCGTTACCCGCGTTCTGAACTTCTTGATGGAAGCTGCGGACCGCCGCTGGATCTGCATGCGCGAGGATTTCGTCGAGCTCTTTTTTTGCGTCATCGTGAGCGGCGCGGACAATCGCAAAGGCATTAATGCCGATCTTCACCTTGTGGCCGGCGTGCGCCGCTTTTTCGCTAATGTCGTCGATCTGCTTCTTTATGCCGTCTGGCGTATTGCCATTGGTAAAATACCAGTCCGACACGCTCGCCGCCATGTCACGCGCGGCGCGCGAGCTTCCGCCCTGGAAGATTTCCGGCCGCGCGATGGGCTTCGGTTTCAGCGTGTAGTCATGGAAGCGATAGAAGTCGCCGGAGAAACTGAAATTGTCCTCCGACCAAATGCCGCGAAGAGCTCGAATGAATTCTTCGGAGCGACGGTATCGCTCGTCATGGTCGAGCCAGGGTTCGCCGATGGCGTGAAACTCGCCTCTGAACCATCCCGACACAATGTTAACGGCGATTCGTCCTCTCGTGTAATGGCTGATCGATGCAACTTGCTTCGCCAAAAGCGCCGGCGTCCATGGACCCGGAAGAACCGCGGCAATCACATTGAGCTTCCGCGTCGCGGCGAGTAGCGCATGCGAAAAGCTGACTGATTCATGCTGATATTCTGCGCCATAACCCGCCGTGAAGCGGATTTGCGTCAGCGCGTATTCAAAACCCGATGCTTCGGCGATCTGCGCGAGCTTCACATTATATTCCAGATCCCAGCTCGTTCGCTGCGGAATTTTGCTGATCACGAGTCCGCCGGAAACGTTTGGCGCCCAGTAGGCGAATTTGATCGGCTCGTTGCGATTGCGCTCAACAGGCAAATTAGCGCCGCTCATCCCTGAACTCCCTTGTCACGTCGACCGCCCGAATGCAGGCGCAACCAACGTACCGATGGCTCAGGCTCCCCGGAGCAAGCGCTTTGCCAATTCATTTTGTGCATAAAATCAATGGCTTCAGCGCAGCGCCGCGCCAACGCCTTTGCAAATGAAGCAATCGCAAGCCATGCGGTGCTACATATGCAGCATGCTCACCACCGCTCGCCATTTCTAAAAAAAGAGTCGGTCCGCGCTTTGCGAGCAGGCCGACGCACAGCCCTTGCATCACATGGAGCGATGATGACCGAACGTAGAGCGAAGCACATTATCGATATGCGCGCGCGCCCATCTTTCCTGCACTCCTTTTTCGGCGCCGACTGCCAGTCGGATGATTATGAGACGGTGCGGTGGATCAACAGCCGTCTCGGCGCGAGAGATGTCGATCATTTCACTCGAGCCAAGGATCTAACAGGATTGGTCGAGGAACTCGCCGCCGCGCACATTGACGTCGCCGTGATGGTCGGCAGAAGCACCCCGGCCGTACGCATATCGAATGATGAACTTGCAGCTCTCGTAGGCGCTTCAGAGGGTCGGCTGCTCGGCGTCGGCTCGGTCGATCCACAGCTTTTCGCGGGGGGTGCGGCTGAAGTCGAGGCCTATCGCTGCCTGTCAGACCTCAAGCTTGCCGGCGTTAACGTCGATCCGGGCTTCTATAACGAACCCATTTCGCACGACCACGAGTCTTTGACGCCCATTTACGCTGCGTGCGACGCGGCCAACAAACCCGTGTTCCTTATGTCCGGTCCCACCACCCCTGATCTTAGGCACAATGACCCGCTGGCGGTCGACCGTGTCGCCAAGCGCTTTCCTTCACTACGAATCGTCTGCTGTCATGGATTCTATCCCAGGATTGATGACATGATTGGCGTGGCCTTCCGCAACGAAAACGTCTTCGTCTCGCCGGACATGTATCTCTTTGCGCCGGGCGGCGAGCGTTACGCGGCGGCAGCTAAAGGATTCCTTTCCACCCAACTGCTCTTTGGCACATCCTATCCGTTTCGCCCCATTCTACAGAGCGTCAAAGATTTTTTTGCCCTCGAGCTCGATGAGGACGCCCTCGAAAATGTTGCATGGCGGAACGCCGCGCGTTTGTTACACATAAACCTAAACTGATGCTGCTGCAGAGGCCACAGTACGTCAATCAGATGCTGCAAATGCAACACTTAGGACCGAGGGTCGCCAGCATTTCCAGCCAGAAGATGCTGGCCCGGGACTTGCCCTCGTTCAAACGTAAGAAGATGTCTCACTATCGTATGGAATGGCGCGATGGATATTTTTTGGTATATCCCTACGCACGGCGACTCACGCTATCTGGGCGCGGAAGAAGGCGCCCGTGCTGCGAATTTCGACTATATTCAACAAATCGGAATCGCGGCTGATAGTCTCGGCTATCATGGCGTTCTGATCCCAACAGGCCGGTCCTGCGAAGACCCGTGGATTGTCGCCGCAAGTCTGATCAACTCGACAAAGCGGCTGCGCTTCCTTGTTGCGCTGCGGCCAGGCCTTACGCAGCCGGCGCTCGCCGCGCGCATGACGGCGACGCTCGACCGCCTGTCGGAAGGGCGACTTCTCATTAACCTTGTCGCGGGCGGCGATGCGCAAGAGCTCGCCGGCGACGGCGTTTTTTTGGATCATGCGGAGCGCTATGCCGTTTCTGAAGAGTTCGTGCGTGTCTGGGAGGCCTTATTGCGCGCGAGTCGAAGCGGTGAAGCCGTGGACTACGAGGGGCGCCATTTTCGTCTTTCCGGCGGAAGGCTGCTGTTCCCGCCGTTCCAGTCGCCGCGCCCGCCGCTTTATTTCGGCGGCTCCTCTGACGCAGCGCACGATCTTGCGGCGCGCGCAGTTGACACGTATCTGACCTGGGGCGAACCACCCTCTGCCGTCGGCGAAAAATTCGCCGACATCAAAGCGCGCGCTGCGCATTGCGGGCGCAACCTCCGCCTCGGCGTTCGCCTGCATGTCATCGTCCGTCCGACGGAGAAGGAGGCCTGGGACGCTGCGGAAAGCCTCATAAGTCGCCTTGACGATCGGATGATCGAAAATGCGCAGGCGACTTTCTCGAAAATGGATTCAATCGGCCAGCAACGCATGATCAGCCTCAGAAAGAGCAACGGGCGCAGCCGCGACGATCTAGAAGTAAGTCCCAATCTTTGGACCGGCGTTGGCCTGACGCGCGGGGGCGCCGGAACCGCGCTCGTCGGCGATCCGGATCAGATCGAGGCGCGCATCAGAGAATACGAAGCGCTTGGCGCGGACAGTTTTGTGCTTTCGGGCTACCCACATCTGGAAGAAGCATATCGCTTTGCGGAATTGATGTTTCCGCGCCTTGGAATTGACGGACATGGCGTCCTGCCGGGAGAAAAGATAACAGGGCCTTTCGGCAGCGTTGCGGTGACGCCCGCATCTTCAAGTCCTTCGGCAGCGGCCTGAGCTGGAGCAATGAGCGCCATAACGTCGCTGCCCACTTCAGCTGCGCCAACGGGCGCGCCGTCACTCGAACAGCTTCTTGCTTTGCTTGCGGCGACAGCGCCGGAACGCGATCGGCAAGGCGGCACGGCAAAAAGAGAACGCGATTTGATTCGCGCGAGCGACTTGCTGCTTTTATCAACGCCCAAAGAGCTGGGCGGCGTCGACGCCGACTGGATCGACATTTTCGGCGTCATTCGGAAAATCGCGACCGTCGACAGCTCTCTCGCGCATCTCTTTGCGTTTCATCATCTCATGATCGCAACGCTGCAGTTCTTTGGACCGAGACAGCAGGCATATGAGCTAATGGCGCGCAGCGTTGTCCAACGCTGGTTTTGGGGCAATGCGCTCAACCCGAAGGACCGGCGCCTACGCATAAATGCCGCCGGCGACGACTTTCGGCTCGATGGGGAAAAGAGCTTCTGTTCAGGCGCCAGCGACTCCGACATGCTGGTGGTCTCGGCGGTCGACTGCGCGGATAAACTCATCATCGCCGCGATACCGACCCGGCGCGCGGGCATATGTATTCACGACGACTGGGACAATATGGGGCAGAGACAGACTGATAGCGGGACCGTGTCATTTTCTGAAGTTCTCGTCAGTCAAGACGAGTTGCTCGTTTCTCCTGGTCCGCTTGGCTCGCCCTTTGCAACGCTTCGCCCTTGCCTCGCGCAGCTGATCCTCGTCAACATCTATGCTGGGCTTGCCCAGGGCGCGGTGGAAGAGGCGCGGGCCTATGTGTCGGCGTTACCCGTCGAAGAGTCGAAACGCATTCGCTTAGATCCGTTCAGATTACGCACGATTGGCGAGCTTTGGGCGCAAAGCGCTGCGGCGAATGCGATTGTCGATAACGTTGCGCGCCAATTCGATGACGCTTGGCGGCTCGGGGACGACATCACTCCGGAGCAAAGAGGAGCGTTGGCCATCAACATTGCGAGCGCCAAGGCGATCAGCGCTCGCGCCGCGCTCGAGGCCAGCTCGCGAATTTTTGACGTGATGGGCGCGCGCGCAACGGCGGCGCGTTTTCGTCTCGACCGCTTCTGGCGGAACGCACGGACGCACACGCTGCACGATCCACTAGATGAGAAACTCCGCGAGATCGGAGACTGGGCGATAAACGGCGTCTATCCACAGCCGTCCTTTTACTCTTGACGTAGCGAAAGCTCTCTAAATGAACTTTTCCACCATCGAAGAAGCGATCGCTGCTCAGCAACGTGGCGGCTTTGTTGTCGTCGTCGATGACGAATGCCGTGAAAATGAAGGCGATCTTATCTTGCCTGCCGAAAAGATGACGCCAGAGGCGATGGCCTTCATGGTGCGGCATACAAGCGGCGTTGTTTGCGTCGCCCTTCCCGATGAGATTGCAGATCGCCTGTCCTTACCGCTCATGGACCCGCATGGAGGGCACGCTCAGGGAACCGCTTTCACTGTCACGGTGGACTGCCGCCATGGGCTCACGACGGGCATCTCCGCGCGGGAGCGAAGCGCAACGGCGCGCGCTCTGGCGGACCCGAAATCCAGCGCTGACGACTTTGTGAGGCCAGGCCACATATTTCCCCTGCGGCGCCATTGGCGTGGAATTTTGGGACGACGCGGCCACACCGAAGCAGCGTCCGAACTTGCAGCGCGCGCCGGTTGCGCGCCCGTAGGCGTGCTGTGCGAGATCATACGCGAAGACGGCGAAATGGCGCGTCGCGATGACCTCTTCGCATTTGCGAAGACGCATGACCTGCCGATTGTGCAGATCGCCGATCTCGTGGATTACGCTCAACGCCGCGTCGAGCCCTTGACGCTCCTTGCGAAGTCTCGCCTGCCGACGCGGCACGGCGAATTTGCCGCCCACGTTTTGCGCGCGAACGACGGCGCCGAACACGTCGCCTTTGTGATGGGCGACCTCCGCGGCGCGAAAAATGTGCTCACGCGTGTGCATTCGGAATGTCTCACAGGCGATCTTTTGGGTTCGCTAAGGTGCGATTGCGGCGCACAGCTCGATCTTGCGCTTCGGCGCATCGCGCAGGAAAGACGCGGCATCCTAATTTATCTACGCGGCCACGAGGGGCGAGGCGTTGGATTGACGCAAAAGCTCCGCGCCTATGAGCTCCAGGACCAAGGCGCCGACACAGTCGACGCCAATCTACGCCTGGGGTTGCCTGTTGACGCCAGAAACTACCACGCCGCAGGAGCCATTCTGTCCCAGCTCGGAGTGAGAGGAATAAGGTTGATGAGCAACAACCCCCACAAGGCGGCCGAATTGGCGCGTTCAGGCGTCTCGATAGAAGAAATCGTAGCGCTCCATACCGCGCCGAACGGAGAGAACATAAGATATTTGGAAACGAAGCGCAGCAGAATGGGGCATCAAATCGGTCAGCTGGACGCTTCGCGGACCTTTGAAGCCGTCATCCCGTAAAGCGCGTTCAGCCACGCAACTGCAATAGTCCAGAGGAGCAAGCTATGAGTAAGCTGAAAGTTGTCGCCGTGTCAGGCGGTCTTTCGAAGCCATCGAAATCCGCGGCGTTAGCCTCTGCGATTGTCGAACAGATCGCACGAATAGTTCCCGTGGAGACGACCTACATAGAAGTCGCCAGTCTCCTCGCCGATCTGCCAGCTGTCTCGTCCGCTTCCCATGCGCCCAGCGAAGTCATCAAAGCAATCCAAGCGATCGAAACGGCTGACGCCCTCGTGGTGTCGACTCCCGTGTATCGAGCATCCTATACGGGCTTGTTCAAACATCTCTTCGATCTCGTGCATTACGAAGCACTGATCGATAAACCCGTCCTTCTTGCGGCGACCGGCGGCAGCGAGAGGCATGCTCTGGTCCTGGAGCATCAGCTTCGACCGCTATTTAGTTTTTTTCAGGCGTTAACTTTGCCCGTTGGCGTTTTCGCCAATGATCGCGATTTTGAAAACTACCAAATCGTCAACGAGAACTTGAAGGACAGGATATCTCTGGCGGCAGGAGGCGCTGCAAAATATTTTACGAAGCACGACTCTTACGCGCTATAGGCACATTCGTATCGGGCTAACGACTCAGCTAGTCATCTGGAACTGAAGTTCGAAAAAAGGCCGGGACCCTTCGATTTCGGTTTTCAATTGGGATTGGCTTTCTGTTGCATCTGAGGTGTCGAATCGAGACTTGTCGCGATCCAGATGATGTGCCGGGCGCCACCACGTTGGCGATTGGCGCGCACCCTGACTTCATCCACACGGAACCCGGCCTTGCGAAGGCGCGATGTGAAAGTCCGATCCGGCCCCGATGACCAGACGGCCAACACCCCATCACGGCGCAGCGCCTTGCGGGCCGCCCTCAATCCTTCAATAGCGTAAAGTCCGTCATTGGCTTCGCGAGTCAGGCCCTCGGGGCCGTTATCAACATCGAGAAGGATTGCGTCATAAGTCGAGCGGCCAGACCGGATCAGGCGTGCAACGTCATCTTCCTCGATGCTGACGCGCGGATCCGTCAGGCTGGCGCCGAAGACTTCCGCCATCGGACCGCGCGCCCAGGCCACGACCGCTGGAATGAGTTCGGCGACAACGATCCGCGCGTTCTCGCCGAGGACAGTGAGCGCGGCGCGCAGTGTGAAGCCCATCCCCAGCCCGCCGATCAGAACGCGCGGCTGTGGGCGCGCCTGAATTCTCTCGCAGGAGAGCGTGGCGAGCGCCTCCTCCGAGCCACTGAGGCGACTGTTCATCAATTCGATATTGCCCAACATGATGGAGAATTCTGCGCCGCGACGCTTGAGGCGGAGTTCGCCCTCGCTGCCGGGTATCGGCGCTGTGTCGAGCAGGGTCCAGGGAATCACTGATAACCCTCGTTTAGTTGGGAAGCGCTTCATGTGACGACATGCGGTGACCTCAATAGGCTGCGGGGATGCGCAGCGCCTTCACGCAATCCATATCAACACCTAGTGACGAATGTCCGAAGCGCCATTCCACCAACCGCCGCCGAGCGCCATGAAAAGCGCGGCGGTGTCGGCGAGACGCGTCGCCTCGGCCTGCACGCGCAACAACGAGGCGCTGAAGTAGATCCGCTGTGCGGTAAACACGGCGATCTGTGAGACCTGGCCATACTTCAATTGCATGCGCACGATATCGAGGCTGCGCTTCGCGGCGTCCTCGCTCTTGCGAGCGGTTTCGACCGCCCTGGCGTCGACCTGCAGGGAACGCAGCGCGTCGGCGACGTTCTGAAAGAACATTGAGCTCATCAATTCGTTCGTGCAGCGCCCTCAAAACGACCGCGGCGTTCTCGCCTTTCAGCATCTGCACGACGCCCTGAATGGCGTTCGAGTTGTAGTCCTTGCCCAGCATGCCCTCGCGTTCTTGAGCGCTATACCGCGGCGTCCCAATGTCGCGGGTCAACACAGGGAGCCGCCATGCTCGGCGATGACGATATTTCCCAGGCCCTCCTTGGTGCGGACGAGGCCAATGCTGCGGATGACATAAGCTTGTTCGCCGCGCGTGATGCGACTGCCGCCGGCTCTGGCGCTGTTTGCAGCGATGGAGTTGGTGACGTCGGTCAGGCCGAGCCCGTAGCGCTGCATTGCAACGGGAGCGACAGACTCCCGTCCGTTCGCGGTCGATTATCCAGCGCACGATCAAAAATTGTAAAACGTTCGATGCCCTCGGGAGCCAAATTATCGCCGACGGTCCATTAGCCACAATTTTTCTATCATTCAGAATAATACTGCAAATTCAGATCGCTCGATCGCAATCTGGAGGCGCCGCGTGCGATTGCCAAGCCGCTTTGGCGGCAAGAAAATCTTGAGAGCGGCTCTCACCGCCAGCGCTATTGTGGCGACCCTTGGTTTTGAGACGACGCCGGGTCAGGCGCAGGGCTTCTTTCGCTGGTTCGACAGCCTGTTTCCGACCGGACCAAACCGAGCTTGGAGAGGCTCTCCAAGATCCCACCCTCGGGCCGCCAGAAATGCCTTCCGTCGTGGGTTGAACACATCCGGCGCACCATCTGAGCCCGAAACCAAGTCTATCGAATCCGCTAACCCTGAGCGACCGCTACTTGTAATTGCTTCAATCGCCGACCAGCGTGTCTCCCTGTACAATCACCAAGGGCTCGTCGCCCGCTCGGCGATTTCTACCGGCATCGCCGGCCACCCGACGCCCAAGGGCATCTTCACCATCATCGGCCGCGAAAGATTTCATCGGTCGAATATCTACTCCGCCGCGCCAATGCCGTTCATGCAGCGCATTACCTGGTCTGGCATCGCCATGCATCTCGGCGTCGTTCCTCGCCATCCAGCCTCGCACGGCTGCATCCGGCTCCCGGCGGAATTTGCCGCCAAGCTTTGGGGGTGGACGAAAATCGGCGAGCGCGTCGTGATCTCGCCGCAAGACGTGACGCCAGCCGAATTCGCGCACCCGCTGTTGCCAGCGCCAAAGATGCGGGTTCTGGCGGAAGCCGACAAAGCGCCTAGCCTCGAGGCTCCCGGGGCATCGGTCGTTGTCGCCCCACCGCAGCGGGTCAATCCGCTTCAGTACGCTGAACTGCTTAAGGTGAAAGTCGCGGCGGCAGTCAAGAGTGTGAAGGAGATATCAGCGGCCATCAGCCTTAAGCGGCAAGAAGTCGCCCGTGCGGCGACAGAACTCAAATCCGTCGCAAGAGCCCACGCTTCAGCTAGCTCGAAAGCTGACGCCGCAGCCAGAGCAAAGAAGATCGCCGAGGCCGACGCGAGCGCCAAGCAACAGAAATCGGCGCTAGCTGCGGCGCAGTTTAGTGCGTCCGAAGGCGACGCCTCGAGCAGGGCCAAGGTCGATCGTCTCGCCAAGGCATACGAGGATGCAACGGCAGCCAAGGATGCGGCGGCATTAGCCAAATTGAACGCCGATGCGACGCTCGCCGAGTCTGCGGCTAAGCTAGCAATTGCAAAAGCGACTTCGGCGGCCAAGGTCGCAGAAGCAGCGGACGCGATCCGCCGCTTGGGCGAAGCAAGAGTGGTTCTTAACGCTGTGACTAATGCTGAGAAGGAAGCGCGGCGGCGAGCGATGCCTGTATCCGTGCTGGTTAGTAAGAAGGATCAGCGAATTTACGTGCGCCAGGGGTTGGCTCCAGTTTTCGATGCGCCGGCAAGCGTACGCGACCCAGAGAGGCTGCTCGGTTCGCACCTTTATATCGCGACTGCGGCGAAAGATGACGGGACTTCGCTCAAGTGGTCGGTCGTGTCGATGCCAATTCAGAACGCTGAAGAGCTCAATGATCGGAGGGTGAAAACAGGCTTGTTTGACGAACTGGTAGACGCGACGGCGGATCCTCGCAGGCCTCCTTCAGGTCCGGCCGAGGCGCTCGAGCGTATCGAGATCGCACAGGAAGTTCGTGATCGCATTGCGGAGCGTCTTTGGATTGGCGGCTCGCTGATTATATCTGACCTGCCACTCAGCAGCGAGACCGGCAACATCGGAACCGACCTTACGGTGAAAATCCACGAGAAGGACTGATGAGAAAACGTGGTTGCGTTGCCCAACGCAATTGGTGCGCTTCCGGCCTTTTTCCCAATTACCGAAACCCTTGTCCGCCTTGCGCCAGAAGCAGTCATTATCACTCGGACGATCGACGATCGGACTCAGCGAGAAGCAAAAATAAGACAGGAGTTCCAGCGGCCGTGCTGCCGCTGAGTCAGACTAGGGTCGTGCATCGGAGGAACGAGCCAACGTAGTTTTCATCAAAACCACCTGATATGGATTCCTCATCGGCATAGCGCCCGCAACCGAAACGATCTTACCCTGGTATGAAGACATCTCGCCCGTGAGTTCGGCCGCGGTTACATCGGCCATCGGGAGCAATGTAACGAGAACAAGCACCATTAGCGCACACAAGCGCCAAAGCATCTCCTTTGAGTGGAAACTGCAACCGTTTCTGGCGAATAGCAAAGGCAAGCGAAACATAGCATTTCCCAATCGTTCTCGGCCCACTCGTTGGCCCAAGAGCTTAGGTTAGCATGTCGAAGCAGGCTAACAACCTTCCTCTTGGCAGCGCGTTCAATTCAGCAACGGTTGCTCAATGGAAGGACTGCTTGGGGTCAGGAATAGCCATTCGCGGACGGCCGCTTCTCGCCATAAGCGGACGCTGCAGGGTCGATTTGAGTTGTCGTTCTCGCTTAGCGAGACTTCGAGAAACCTGGCGCCATTCGGCGCAGAGTGCGATCACGAAAAACGAAGTGATGGATCAATGCCGAACTGGCATGGATCGTGGCGAGGATGATAAGCCCATTCGCTAGAGCTTCATGAATTTCCTTCATGTTGTGCGCAAAGCCTTTGTCTTTGATCCATGGCGACGCGATATCGACAATCCCAAGCAAGGAAAGCGCATGTCCATCCGCGAATTGCGTCGCGACGCCAAGGACGATCACAGCGGCCAGCAACGCATATAGCGCAACATGGACGACCTTGGCGGCAATATCGCCCAGGCTTCCCAAGGGCGTCGATTCCGGCGGCGGCGGCGGGTCGATGAGACGCCAGCCGATACGAACGACCAATAGGATGGCGATCAACTCACCTGCAAAAACATGAATAAATTCTCCGAGATCCCGGGTGCTCCCCCGAGGAAGATCTTCGCCCACGGTCCCAAGGACCCAAGCGAGGGCCACAAGGAGCACCGAAAGCCAATGAACTAGTTGCACGGCTGCGCCATAGCCATGCTGAGAATTGCGCCATTGCATTGAGGGCCTCCCCGAGCGTTCCGCAGAACTCTATCAAACGACTTGGTCCTCACCTCGGCAAATTTGAGTCGAATGGCGACAGTCGATACGGCAAATTGTGTCAGCAATCGGCGAACGGAGATGCCGCGAACAGGACACGAGACGTGTCAGGCGAATGTTCCCGCAAAGCGTTAAGAGCGGCCGTCCCCCGGGAAATGAGTCCACGACCAACTGCGATATGCGTCGCTTCGATTAAATGCTCCCGAGCGCAACCGGACGGTCGGTGATGGCCATTCTTGAGAAGCGCGGCAGCTGATTACCCGGCTGGACGGTGTTCTACTTCGATGAGGCCAGGGCGTGCGTCGTTCCCTTGGACGGGAAGCGCCGGCTACGGAGCACCGTTGAATACGAAATTCTGCTCGACGACGGATCTTGCGACTAAGAAAAGATTTTGCCCTCGGAGAGCGCCAAAAGAATCTCGCCGCCCTCTGAAAAAATTTGTCGCACTGTGGCGCCGCTTACGTTCAAGAAGATGTGCGAGCGCTACCCGACCATGCGAGCAAAATCAATTTTGCCGTCGCGCGGCGCGCATCGTCATTGGCTGCGCCCGCTGGCCAGCAGATTGATATTGCAATAGTATTTTCAACTTGGCCGTCCCTGGAAAGACCGATCGATGATAATTATCAAAAGATTACGAGAGGCAAGGCTGCCATGACGCAGCTCGGGCGGAAGGCGAATTTCGGACTTAAGGCCGCCCATGAGGAACGGGCGCGGCGCAATGAACTTGCGCTGCGCCTAGCGCTAGGCGCGGTTCCCATGATCAGCTTTGAGTGGGACATCGTGCGGGATATCGTGCGGCGGTTTGATCCGTTTGATTCCGACATTTCCTCGAGCACAGGCATGTTCAGCCGTTTTGCGGCTGTCCGGGATGCTGTCCATCCAGAAGATCGAGCGCAATTTTGCGCAGATATCGAAGCAGCGCTGCTCGGTGAGACTGAACGGTTTGAGACCGAAATCCGGATCCTTGGTCCCGATGGAATAGTAACCTGGTTCCGCGAACGAGGAGTTGTCGAGCGAGACCAGTTCGGGCGTCCGCTTCGCATGATCGGGGTCGCCCACGATGTCACCGCGCAGCGCGCTAGGCCCTCATGGGAAGCGGCGTCCGCTTGCACGGCCGCGAACGCAACCCCGTCGCTCAGGGCTCTGGTGATTGATGATAATCGTGAGGCCGCTGACGCGCTTGCGCTGCTGCTTGGAACAGTCGGGGCCCGTGTCCGGCTTGCTTACAGCGGAGCGGGAGGCCTTGCCGCGCTGAATGAGTTTAAGCCGCCGCTGGTGTTTCTTGATATCGGCATGCCCTATTTGGATGTCGTTGAGCTGATCCGTCGCATTCATGTCCCTGAAGGCGACAGAATCTCTCTCGTCGCCCTCAGCGCTTCGCGCGCCGAGCGCACGGTTCGGCTTGTTAAGGATGTCGGCTTCGACGGTCTACTTATTAAGCCGGCCCGATTTGAAGCGCTTCTCGATCTGCTGGAGGAATTATCTTGCCATGTGTCGAAGCGAGGCTAAGGCGCGACGCCAAACATAGAAATCAGCGGCATTGCTGGCGTTCCTCCCCAAGCCTTGACCCAATCGGACGCCTTTAAAGCGATCGGTCCGCGCAGCTCGCGGCGCCGATCCATATCGGTCGAATTGGTTAACGGCGCGGATTTAGCTATATTGGTGGAAGCAGCCGAGGGGTGATCGCCTATGCCCTGCAAAATCCGTCATATTCTGATCATATTCGCCTCAGCGGCGGCGGGGGCGGGCCTTGCCGGATGCGCCAGCACGCAGACGCGCCCGACACTGAGCGCCTCCGCGGTTGCGCCGACGCCTCGCAGCGATCCAGCCGCGCCGGCGGGAGGCATCGACGCAGTCGCCGTCCAGGGGGGCAACCTCTACGGCGAGATGAAAGACGCCGGCTTCATCGTTCCGGCGGTCCGACCGGGCCAGGTCGATTCAGCATTCCATCGCAAGAACGTCGCCTACTCGACCAGAGAAGCTCCAGGGACGATCGTGGTCGATCCCGCCGGGCACTATCTCTATTACGTCGAGGCGGGCGGCCGGGCGACCCGCTATGGCATCGGCGTCGGACGCGACGGGTTCGCCTGGTCAGGGGAAGCGACGATCAAGAGTAAGCAGGAATGGCCTGACTGGTATCCGCCGAAAGAAATGATCGAACGCAAGCCAGACCTTAAGAAGCAGCTGGTTGAGCTCCAAAGCGGTCTTGGCATGCATGGCGGTCCCGGCAATCCGTTAGGGGCCCGCGCGATGTATCTGTGGCAAGGGGACCGAGATACGCTCTTTCGCATCCACGGCACGAATGAGCCATGGACAATCGGGAAGAGCCAATCGTCTGGCTGCATCCGGATGATCAATCAGGACGCGATGGATCTCTACCAAAAAACCGCGGCTGGAACCCGCGTCGTCGTTCTTCCCGCCAAAGTGGCGCGTCGGTGAGCCTCTCCGGCTAAGGCCACGCCAGCCAGCCGAATGCGGATGGCATTTCGCGGGGGCGCCAGGCGATCGCGCGCGCCCGCCATCCGTCAGGCTCACGCTCGCGAGAACCCGCTCATCCCGCCAAGGCCGGATAGTCCGTGTACCCCACCGGACCCTTCGTATAGAAGGTCGCCGGTTGGGGTTCATTCAACGCCGCATGCCTGCGAAGACGCTCGGGCAGGTCCGGGTTGGCGATGTAGAGCTTGCCAAACGCCGCCGCGTCGGCGTCGCCCGCGACGATCGCGGCTTCGGCGGCTTGAGCATCATAGCCCTCATTGACGATATAGGGGCCGCCGAATTCCTCCTTGAGAATGCGCCCCAGCGCGTCGGGCCCCGCATGTTCGCGGGCGCAGATGAAGGCGACGCCTCGCTTGCCGAGTTCGCGCGCGACATATCCGAAGGTCGCCGCGGGGTCGGAATCGCCCATTGAGTGGGAATCGCCGCGCGGCGCCAGATGCATGCCCACGCGGCCTGGCCCCCAGACGGCGATGGCGGCGTCGGTCGCTTCAAGCATGAGGCGCGCGCGGTTTTCGACCGGGCCGCCATAGCGGTCTGTTCGCGTGTTCGCGCTGTCCTGGAGAAACTGGTCAAGCAGATAGCCGTTGGCGCCGTGCAACTCCACGCCGTCGAAACCGGCCGTCTTGGCGTTTTCAGCGCCGCGCCGATAGGCCTCAACGATTTCCGCGATCTCGGAAAGCGGCAGGGCGCGAGGGATCGGGTAGGGCTGGTAGGGACGCAATAGGCTCACATGTCCGGCCGGCGCGATCGCGCTGGGCCCGACAGGAGAGGCGCCGTTGAGATAGATCGGATGCGACACGCGCCCGACATGCCAGAGCTGCAGCATGATTCGTCCGCCGGAATCGTGAACCGCCTCCGTGATCCGGCTCCATCCTTCGATCTGCGCGTCCGACCAAATCCCCGGCGTGTCGGGATAGCCGACGCCCATCGGGGTGATGGATGTCGCTTCGGTGAGGATGAGGCCGGCGGAAGCGCGCTGCACATAATAGTCCCTCATGAGCGCGTTGGGGACGCGCCCTTCGCTGGCGCGGCAGCGGGTGAGAGGCGCCATGATGATGCGGTTCGGCAATTCCATATCGCCGAGACGCACGGGCTGAAACAAGATCGACATTCGGATGTTTTGCCTACGGGAGGACGCAATTTGGTCGGAAAGGGTTCACTTGCCCGGCTCCGCGCGCCGATCTTTACAAATGTCAAACATCGTCCCAGCCTTATGTTTTGAACCGTTGAGACAAGCCCGAAAGTTTCTACGGGATTTTCCGATCCTGACAATGCCACGCGAGGTGTTTGATCTGGCGAACACCGAGAGACTGGAGTGAAAGATGAGCAAGACCCTTCTCAGCGACTGGACTCTCGCCGCATTCAAACAAAGGGAGGAAGAGCGTCGTAGAGAAGAAAATCTTCGTGGAAGAGAGCAGGTTGATGCGGTTCCGTTCGCGCCAGCCGAGGCGGCGCCGCGTGAGAACGAGACACTGCGCAGCGAGTGGACGATTGCTGCTTTGCAAAAGAGATTTGCCGCTTTGGAGCAAAGACTCGCCGCAATGGAGCAAAGAGAAGAAGAACGCCGGCGATCTGAACGCGTCGAGGCCGCGGCGCGCGCTCGGCGAGCGGAAGAGCAGGAACAGGTCGTTTTGGGCGCCTCGCCTGACGTCGCTCCGGATCACAGTCATGCGCATTGGAATGAGATCGAACAACCGCAATTGGTCCAGGCAGCGGTTGAACCGCAAGAGGCAGGAACGATCTTGCGCGCCCAGGAGCAAGTATTTGAGCAAAGTGCTCCCGAGGTTGTCAGAGATGCTCAAGGATACGAAAGTCGTTCCGACGTCCGTCCTGCTCGCCGTCGCGGGTCGATCGTGTACAGGTTTGTTTCTGTCGTCATCACGGCTTTGATCGCCGCAGCGATAGGTTTCGGGGTCGCCGTTTTCACCGTGCCGATCGAGAAAGCGACGCAATTCCATACCTATGTTAATCGCACGCTCGACGGCTTGCATTCATTACAGAAAAAGCACTGAGCCTGGGGTGGACGCCTCGTCGTCGCTCGGGCTCAAATGTTTCGACGATTGCGCATCGAACCCCGGCCGCCTGCGCCTGCGATCTCGCCAGAGCAGGGCTTTCGCTGCGGTAGTCCCGACTGGGATTGTCGGGCGCGGCTAGTTCGTGCAGCGTTCGGACAGAAACTTCGCGTCGATCGTGAAGCCTGAGCGACGGGAACTCGCCGTCGTTTTCGACTGCGCGCGATACCAGCTCCGGAAATCGCCGGTGAACAGTAGACTCGTGACGTCACGCGCATCCTTCTGGCCGCATTCGATCGTGACGATGATCTGATCATTCGCGTGCGTAACAGATGGCTTTGCGCAACTTTCGTCCTGGGCGCCGATGATGCTGTCGCTCTCTTCGATGCAGACGTCATTGGTCCGCAGCCCGATCTCGGGCGAGATTGTCGAAATGCGCCACAGGCCCGGCCGGCGCTTCGGCAGTTCAGCGTCGCTCGCGAATGCCTGCGATTGCGCGCCTATAAACAGCAAGAGCGCGACGACGAGTTTTGAGGAAAAAAGTTGCGCGTGTTGCATCTCCATTCCTTATCGCGAAAGCGCATGGCGATCTACGTCCTACCGGCGCCGTGGCCGATGGCCGCCGCTGTTTCCCTGCATGTCCAGGAGATTGTCCTGTTGCGTCTCTTAGACTGACGAACATAGGCTTTCAAAGCCTATATGCGACGGAGTTCGGCTGATGAGATTACCCAATCGAAGACGGATCGGTCGCTGCGTTGCGCGTGTCGCCGGAGTAATGCTTTTCGTTTTTTCGCCTGAGGCCCCAGTCTTCGCAGCCGAATTGTCGCGCGCGCAGGTCGAGCAACGGCTCGCCGAAGCGCATGGTCAGCCAATCGATCTTTCAAATCTCGATCTCTCAGGCGTCGATCTGTCCGGCCTTAACATGCATGGCGCGGACTTCTTCTCCACCAAGCTCGCGAGCGCAAAGCTTGCAAAGGCCGATCTGTCAGCGGCGAATTTCACGCGCGCCGATTTGCAGAACGCCAACTTCTCGGGCGCTCAGATGAAAGCCGCGACACTTTACGCCGCGCTTCTCGACGGCGCGAATTTTGAAGATGCCGATCTCTCGAATGCGCGCATCATTGGCGGCGGTAAGGGCGTGAACTTCCACAATGCGAAGCTGATCGGCGCGGATCTCGGCGCCGATCCCGCCAATCAGGGCATGGTTCCGGTGCGCGCCGAACTCCCCGACGCCAATTTCGACGGAGCGGACCTTACGCGCGCCAATCTCACGCATGCGGTTCTTACTGGCGCCAATTTCACCGCGGCGATCGTCACTGGCGCACGTTTCGACTACGCCGTCCTCGATGGCTCGAATCTTTCCCTCGGGCGCTGACGCCTGCGGCGTTGTTACCGAAAATTCCTGTTACGTCCGGGAATATTTCCGTGAGACGCAAAGAGGAGGTTGCGTTAAATGCGCCGTATCCGACAACAGCGCGTCTGCATCATGAGCCCCAAAGGTCCGCTATCGTATCTGGCTATGCCAGTCGCTCTGCTCGCATTCTGCCTGATCGGTCCTGCAGCCGATGCGGGCGATATCGAACGCGGCCGCTACCTCGTCGAAGCGCTGGCCGCCTGCGATAACTGCCATACGCCGCGCGGCGCAGCGGGCTACGATCTCTCCAATCGCTTTAGCGGCGGCGCGCAGACATTTGCCGACAAATCCTATGTCGTGCGCGGTTCCAACATCTCTGCAGATGGAGAGACCGGCGTCGGTGCATGGTCGAACGAAGAATTGCGCGCCGCGATCGTCGACGGCATTGGCCGGAACGGTCGCCTTGCGCCCGTTATGCCGTCGGACTCCTATAAGCCGCTAACGCCGAGCGATCTTGACGCAATCATCGCTTTTCTGCGCTCGGCGACGCCGATCCGCGCGCCGCTTCAGTCGCCACAGCAGCGAAGCGGCGAATGGGCGCCTCGTCTGATGCCCGGAGCGGCGGCGACCTTCGATGAGGCGTCTCTTGCCGACAAAAACACGCGGGGCCTCTATGTCGCGTCGCTCGCCCGCTGCATGTCTTGCCACAGCGAGGAAATCGACGGCGCGCCTGATTACCAAAATCGTCTCGGCGCGGGCGGAAAGACCTTCCGCAACGCCGCCGGCGTCGTCGTCGCCTCCAACATCACGTCGCATCCGGTGAAGGGCGTCGGCGCCTGGTCGGACGATGACTTGAAGCGCGCGATCACACACGGCGTGGCGCGTGATGGCGTTTCGCTGAGGCCGCCGATGTCGACGCTCTCCAAGGCGCATTTTTCGAAAATGTCGCCCGATGATCTCGACGCGCTCGTCGCCTGGATACGGACGATTCCGCCAAGAGAATGAGCTAGCGCGGCTTTGACGCCGCGTCACGGATCGCCTCGGCGAGTTCGCCCTCGAAAAGTATCGCCGATCCGTAATGCGTCTCGATATCGAATGGCCGTTTCTGATTCATATCGAGCGAAGCGCTATGCATGGCGATCAGACGACCGTCTTCGGTGAAGAGGCCGGAACCCGAGCCGCCATAGCCGTCATTGCAGTCATGACGCACGCGACGAGCGTGACCTTCGGTGGGTTCGTCGACGCGATAAACCTCGCATGATTCAGTGGTGGCTACGAGGCTTGTATTGGAATGTCCGGCCGGCGAGACCATCACGACCTTGAAGCGCGCGCCCGTGGCGATATCGCTCGCGTCCGGCGCGGGCTGCGGTTTTATGGTTTCAGGCGTTGGCTGAAGCAGGCGCAGCAAGGCCCAGTCGTCTGTGATGTGCAGGGCTTTCGACTCGACGGATGCGCCGATGCGCAGGCTGTCCTCATTGAAATAGTAATCGCCGCCCGCGATCCTAAAAAAGCAGTTCGTCACCGGGTGCGTTGGGGCGAGTCGCCGGTCGACGAAATTATGCGCGTTCATCACGACGAGGTCATGCGAACCGATGAGCCAGGCAGCCGCCGCGCGCTCGAGCGTTCCGAAATCGGAGTAGCACATGAGCACGCCGGCGCCGGCGAAGCGACCGGCGTCAGCCTCGGTCATCGCTTGCCGCCTGTCGGCGGCGTAAAGCGCGGCGTGGGCTGCTTGCGCGCCGACGCGCGCAAGCGTCGCGCCGACCAGCATGAGCATGATCAGGGCCGCCGGAAGAGCGGACGAACGCAGATTCGCCGGCGTGAACAGCCGATGGCGGCGCGCAGGCGAATTCATTGGCGCGAGAGGTTTTGGCATTCGATGCTTCTGAAGAGGAGGGGAGGATCGTCCCCCAACAAAAGCTGTGCGCGATTTTGCGTCAAGCGCCACGACGTCGGGAAGCATGGGGAGCAAACATGCCAATCTTTCCCGAGACACATTACCGATAAATCGTGAAGACTCGGCCTTGCGCTTAAACTTATATGCCGGCGGATCGTCTCTCGAATTTGCGCGCGAACGCGCAGCGAGAATAAGCGACCGTCAATGAACCCTGGCGGCTTGCATTTGCCGTCTATTTGCGGGGCGACGTCGCCATCGAAGACGCCGTGAAGGCGTCCGGGCGAGGTTGCAGGAGGACTCGTCGATGAGGAAATTGCTAAATTCCGTGTCCCTGTTGTCCGTGCTGATCGCGGCGCCGATCGTGACGATGTCCGCTGCGACTGCCGAGGATAAGCTCGAGGCTCTGACGAAGAGCGAAGAAAACTGGGCCATGCAGGGCAAGAACTACAGCTCCAACCACTACAGCACGTTGACCCAGGTCAACGCCGATAACGTCAAGAACCTAAAGGTCGCCTGGTCGTTCTCGACCGGTCTGCTCAGCGGTCACGAAGGTTCGCCGATCGTCGTCGACGGCAAAATGTATGTTCACACGTCTTTTCCCAATAATACCTTCGCGCTCAACCTCGACGATCCGACCCGCATTCTTTGGCAGCATAAGCCCAAGCAGAACGCCGCGGCGCGCGCCGTCGCCTGTTGCGACATCGTCAATCGTGGTCTCGCCTACTGGCCCGGCGACGGCAAGGCGCCCGCGCTGATCGTGAAGACGCTGCTCGACGGCCATGTCGTCGCGCTGAACGCCAGCACCGGCGAGGAATACTGGAAAATCGAAAACTCCGATTTCAAGGTCGGCTCTACGCTGACTGTCGCGCCGCACATCTATAAGGACATTGTGCTCATCGGCAGCTCGGGCGCGGAACTGGGCGTGCGCGGCTACATGACCGCCTATGACGTGCGCACCGGCGAGCAGAAGTGGCGCGCCTACGCGACCGGTCCGGATTCGGATGTGCTGATCGGCGACGACTTCAACAAGGCCAATCCGCACTACGGCCAGAAGGGCCTCGGCACGGCAACCTGGGAAGGCGACGCCTGGAAGATCGGCGGCGGCACCAATTGGGGCTGGTTCGCTTACGATTCGGGCACCAACCTCGTCTACTACGGCAGCGGCAATCCGGCGCCGTGGAACGAGACGATGCGTCCTGGCGACAACAAGTGGACGATGACCATTTGGGGCCGCGATCTCAACACGGGCGAGGCGAAGTTCGGCTATCAGAAGACGCCGCACGATGAATGGGACTACGCCGGCATCAACTTCATGATGCTCAGCGAGCAGAAGGACAAGGACGGCAAGCTGCGCAAGCTGCTGACCCATCCCGACCGCAACGGCATCGTCTATACGCTGGACCGTACCGACGGCACGCTGGTCTCCGCCGACAAGATCGATGACACGGTCAATGTGTTCAAGAAGGTCGATCTGAAGAGCGGCCTGCCGGTGCGCGATCCGGAATATGGCACGCGGATGGACCATCTCGCCAAGGACATCTGTCCCTCGGCGATGGGCTATCACAACCAGGGCCTCGACTCCTATGATCCCAACAAGGAGCTGTTCTTCCTCGGCGTGAACCACATCTGCATGGACTGGGAGCCCTTCATGCTTCCCTATCGCGCGGGTCAGTTCTTCGTCGGCGCGACGCTCAATATGTTTCCCGGCCCGAAGGGCGATCGTCAGAAGGCTGAAGGCCTCGGCCAGATCAAGGCCTATAACGCTATCACCGGCAAGTTCAAATGGGAGAAGATGGAGCGCTTCGCTGTTTGGGGCGGCACCGCCGCCACCGCCGGCAATGTCGTCTTCTACGGAACGCTCGACGGCTTCATCAAGGCCCGTCACAGCGACACCGGCGAACTGCTGTGGAAGTTCAAGCTTCCGTCCGGCGTCATCGGACATCCGATCGTCTATCAGCACAAGGGCGTCGAATATCTCGCCATCCTGTATGGCGTCGGCGGTTGGCCGGGAGTTGGCCTCGTGTTCGATCTCCAGGATCCGACGGCCGGTCTCGGCGCGGTCGGCGCCTTCAAGCAGCTCGCTAATTACACGCAGATGGGCGGCGGCGTGATGGTGTTCTCGCTCGACGGCAAAGGCCCCTACGACGATCTGAGCTTGGGCGAATACAAGGCGAACTAATCGCCGTTCGTTCCATCGATCTCATCCGCCTGAGGCGGTTACGAGACGCCTGTTCGGACGCGCCCCCATGTGTCCGAACAGGCGATCGAAATGATCACGGAAAGAAAGCCATGTCGCGATTCACTCGCTTGCCCGTCGGCGCATGCTGCGCGCTCTCCGTCGCTCTTGCGGCCATGAGCGCAGAAGGCGCTTCGCTCGGCGTTACTGGCGACGCCGTCTCGAACGCCGCGACCGCTTCGACGGCAGAGCCGTCCGATCCCAATACGCTTCGCATCTGCGCGGCGAAGAACCAGCCGCCGCTCTCGCTGGAAGACGGCTCGGGACTTGAGAACAAGATCGGCGTTGCGCTCGCCGACGCCATGAAACGTAAGCCGCAATTCGTCTGGTCGCAGCAGCCGGCGATCTATCTCGTGCGCGATTCTCTCGACAAGAAGCTCTGCGACGTCGTCATCGGCCTTGATACCGGTGATCCGCGCGTCGCGACGTCGAAGCCGTACTATCGCACCGGCTATGTCTTCGTCAGCCGCGCCGATCGCGACCTCGACATCAAATCCTGGTCCGACGCACGTCTGAAGAAGCTCGGCCACATCGCCGTCGCCTTCGGCTCTCCGGGCGAAACGCTGCTCAAGGATATGGGCAAGTACGAAGACAACATGGCCTATCTCTATTCGCTGGTGAATTTCAAATCGGCGCGCAATCAATACACGCAGATTGATCCCGCCCGCATGGTCGGGGAGGTGGTCAGCGGCGCCGCCGATGTGGCGGTCGCCTTTGCCCCGGACGTCGCGCGTTACGTCAAAGCGTCATCGGCGCCGCTGCGGATGTCGCTGATCGAAGACGATGCGGCGAAGAGCAATGGCGAAAAAGTGCCGCAGCGCTTCGATCAATCGGTCGCGGTGCGGCGCGACGACAAAGCCTTGCTGGCTGAAATCGATCAGGCGCTCGTCGCCGCTCGGCCAAAGATCGACGAAATCCTCAAAGCGGAAGGCGTTCCTCTTCTTCCCGTCACCCAATGATGCGCCGCGCGCAAACGAAAAGCAGGACGAAATACGTGTCGAATAGCAAAAGAAGCGTTTCCCTGTCCCTCATCGGCGCCGCAGCCTGTTTGGTTGCGCTCGGCGCCATCGCACAGACCGCAGGGATCACATTCCGCAACACGATCACGGGCGAGGTGCTGAACTTTGATGACGCGCTGCCTGAGGGAAAGGACACCGCGGGCGTCAAGGAATTCATGGCGTCGGGCAAGAATCCCTATAACGAGGATGCGAGCTGTCTGAAGCTGGGTGAACAGCTCTTTCTTTCCGCCTGCTCCGGCTGTCACGGCCACCTCGCCGAAGGAAAGATCGGCCCCGGCCTCAACGACGCCTATTGGACCTATCCGCAGAACGAGACCGACGAAGGCCTGTTCTCGACGATCTATGGCGGCGGGCAAGCGTCGATGGGGCCGCAGTACCAGAACCTCACGCTCGATGAGATGCTGAAGGTCATGGCCTGGATCCGACATCTCTTCAAGGAAGCGCCGGAGAAGGCGAGCTGGCTGACGGACGCTCAGCGCAAGTCTTTCAAACCCTACGCGGGTCACGAAACCCTGCCGGACAGCCCGCCTGGAAAGTGCCAGGAGAAGGCGAAGTAAGTTCTACGCCGCCGTCGCCGGAGGCGCAAACACCGAGGCGATAGCCTCGCAAAAAGGAGGAAACAGGGATGCGTAAGATGCATTTCGCCGCGGCGCTCACCGTCGGCATTTTATTTGGCGCCGGAAGCGCGCTCGCCTATGACGGCACCAAGTGCAAGGCGCCCGGAAATTGCTGGGAACCCAAGCCCGGCTTCCCGGACAAGGTCGAGGGGTCGAAATACGATCCCAAGCACGACCCCAAGGAAATCGCCAAACAGCAAGCGTCAGTTCAGGCTATGGAAGAACGCAACAAGAAGCGGGTCGAGAACTTCAAGAAGACCGGCAAGTGGGAATATGACGTGAGCAAGATTGCTCAATAAGTTTCATCGCGACAAAAGCGCGATGATCTAGCGGCCACGATCTGGAGCCGGCGTATTCGACAACAGCGCGTCGGTCCCATTCCCGAGATCGTGGCCGCCTCTTTTTGTTTGGCGCGCTAAGGTCAGGCCTTGAACGAAACTCTGCACGTCGTCCAGAAGCTCTCCGATTGGCGCGTGCGCGCCCTTGAGTTTGAACAGGAAATTCAAAAGGCGGTCATCGGGCAAGCGCGCGTCGTCAGGCTCGTGACGATCTGCATTTTTGCGCGCGGCCATGTGCTGATCGAGGGCGATGTCGGGGTCGGCAAGACGACGCTGCTGCGTTCGGTGTCGCGCGCGCTTGGCGGTGACTTCGCGCGCGTCGAGGGCACCGTCGACATGATGCCGAGCGACATTCTCTATCATACCTATCTGGGCGAAGACGGTCGCCCGCGCGTCGATCCATCCGAGCTTCTCCGCCATGCGGAGACGCTGCCGGTCTTCTTCTTCAATGAGATCAACCGCGCGCGCCCGCAGGTTCATTCGCTGTTGCTGCGGCTGATGGCCGAGCGCAGCGTGTCGGCGTTCAACCGCGTGCATCACTTCCCCTATCTCAATGTGTTCGCTGATCGGAACATGGTGGAGCGGGAAGAAACCTTCGAACTGCCGGCGGCTGCTCGAGACAGATTTCTCATGGAAATTCTTATGGCAGCGCCGGACGATGAGGACGCGCGCCGCAGGCTGGTTTTCGATCCAGCGTTCCATGATACGGAAACGCTGCTCGAGAGGGTGAACCCCGGAACGCTGGACTATCGCGAGACGCCTGCCATCGCGCGCGCGATCCAGACACATGTGAGATCGAGCGACGCGCTTGAACGCTACGTGCTGAACCTCTGGCAGGCGCTTGTCGAGCCAAGTTCGGCCGGCGTGTCGCTGCCGGACGTCGACCTCGACAGTCTCGTCAAGGGCGGCGCAAGTCCGCGCGGACTGGCGGCGCTTGTGCGCGCCGCGCGGGTGCGCGCCTGGCTCGAAGGGCGCGATTATCTTGTTCCGGAAGATGTGCGCGATGTCTTCATTGAAGTCATGGCGCACCGCATCTTTGTCGATCCGATCCACGCTCTGCGCGGAGACGATATCGTCAAGCGGCTGTGCCGCGCGGTTTTCGACGCGACGCCCGTTCCATGACTACGATCGTCGATATCCTATATCGACCGCGCGGCCGCTTTGCCGCCAACCACGTCGGCGCCCACACGTCAAGCGAGGTCGGCGGCTTTGGAGTCTTCCGCGATCAGGCGGATTTTATGCGCTATCCGGACGCCCGCCGCATCGACCTTCGCGCGACGCTGCGCGATCCTTTCGGCATAACCGTCGTGCGCCGCTTCGAGCAAAGGGCGGCGATCGACGTTTACGCGCTCGTGGACCTTTCCGCCTCGATGGGGTTCGCCGGAGCCGTCAATAGATTTCAGGTCGCCGTCGATCTTTGCGGCGCGCTGGCGTATTCGGCGACGCGCAACGGCGATCGCTTTGGCGCATTCGCTTTCAACGAAGCGCTGATCGGTCGCGCGACGCTGCCGGCGACCCGTTCGAGACGGGCGGCGCTCGCCGCCGTCGAAAGCATCGGCGTCGAAACGCCCAGCGGATCGAGCGCCAAAGGCGTGCTCGACGCCGCGGCGGCTCTCGGCGCCACGCGCAAGCTCGTGTTTCTCATTTCCGATTTTCGCTGGCCCGCGCAATTGATCGAGCAGGCGTTCGAGGCGCTTTCACTACATGATGTCGCGCCGCTCGTTCTGATCGACTCTGTCGAAGCCGCGCCGCCGAAATGGGGCGTGCTGGAGCTTTGCGACAGCGAGAGCGGCCGCCGGCAGCTTCTCTTGATGAGGCCAGCGCTCCAGCGGCGCTGGGTTGAAGCCGAGCAGCGCCATCGGCGAAGTCTCGCCTGCGCGTCTTCAAGACGCAGCCGCGCGCCAATTTTTATAGAAGACAGTTTCGACGCCAACGATCTCAGCATGCGGTTGACGGCGGCGTGAGGCCTGCGATGCGCATTGCATGTCTCGCCCTCGTGCTCGCTGCGACCCTTCCAGCATGTGCGCAGGAAACGACGGTGCGCATCCGCTCGGCGCGCCCGTTCGGCTATTTCGTGGGCGATCTCATCCATGCGCGCGTCGACGTCTCCGCGCCCGCGGACGCCGTGCTATCGCGCGCCTCCTTGCCTAATCCCGGTCCGCTCACCGGTTCGCTCGATCTAAGGGACGTCAAACTTAGCGAGACGTCGGAAAATGGCGCGCACCTTTGGCGTCTCGATCTCACATATCAGAATTTCTATGTCGCACTCGATGCGCGTGACATTGAGATTCCTGGGTTCGAACTTTCCATTTCGACGGCGACAGGCGCGCGGACCATCGCCGTTCCCGCATGGAGGATTGGCGTTTCTCCTTTGCGGGAGGTCGCGCCGCGGAAGCAAGAGCAGGCGTCGGATTATCTGCGTCCAGACGGTTCGTCCGCATTCGTTAACGAAGCCACACCGCTCAATCTGGCGTTCGCCTCTGGCGCCGCCGCTCTGCTTGCGCTCCTTCTTGTCGCGCGTGATCGCGCCTGGCCGCCCTTCCAGCAACGGAAGGCGCGAATCTTCTCAGCGCTCGCGCGTGAAATCTCGACGCGGCGCAGCGCAGACGACGCCACTCTAGCCGCGACGATTCAATCGGTGCATCGCGGGCTCGATCGGGCCAATGGCCCAATTCTGCTGTCAGGCGACCTTCCGGAGTTTCTTCGCAGACATCCGGAATTCAAGCCGCTGCGGTCCGACTTCGAGCAATTCTTCGAAACGTCGAAGCGGCTTTTTTTCGGGGGCGAAAGCTCTATGGACGACGACTGTGCCGCCGAGCAGCTCGCGCAATTCGTCAGCAAGCTCGCCAGGCAGGAGCGCTCAGGATGAGCGCCGTCGGCTTTGATCATCTCGAGGCGCTGTTCCTGGCGCCTCTGGCGTTGCTTCCACTGCTGCGATCCGTGCTGCGTGGCGCGACGATCCCCTCGCTCCTCGCGGCGCCCGCCGACAGTCTTTCGGCCGTCGCCGGCGGTGTCATGAAGCTTGGCGGCGTCGTCGCGATTGGCGCGAGCCTACTTGGCGCGGCCGGCCCTTATGTCGCAGGCGCCGAAATCGAGCGCTTTTCCGAGGGCGCGCAGATCGTCATGCTGATCGACCGCAGCGGTAGCATGAACGAGACCTTCGCGGGGCGAACGCCGTCCGGGGGGGAAGAGTCGAAGGCCGCGGCGGCGAGGCGCATTCTCAAGCGCTTTGTCGAAGCGCGTCGTCACGATCTCGTGGGCGTCGCGGCGTTTTCGACGGCGCCGATGCTGGTGACGCCGATTTCGGACCATATCGGCGCCACCGAAGCCGCAATCGACGCGATCGACCGCCCGGGCCTCGACTATACGAATATCGCGCGTGGGCTCGCCATGGCGCTCTCGATGTTCAAGACCAGCGAGGCTGATCTGTCGCGCGCGGTCCTGCTGATCTCCGACGGCGCCGGCGTCATCGATCCAAAGCTGCGCGACGATTTGAAGGCGGAATTCCGCAAGACGAACGTCAGCCTTTACTGGCTGTTCTTGCGCACCCAAGGCAGCCGAGGCATTTCCGATCAGCCGGCGGGCGACGAAGAGTCGCCACAGGCCGCGCCAGAACGCCATCTCGATCTCTTCTTCAAATCGCTCGGCGTTCCTTACCGCGCCTTCGAGGCTGAAGGCGTCGAGGCGACGGAGGAGGCCTTAAAACAGATCGACAGGCTCGAACGGCATCCCGTTCGATATGTCGAAAAATTGCCGCGCACGGATCTGAGCGTATGGTCGTTCGCGTTCGCGCTCGCCGCGACGCTGCTTCTCCTCGCCGCGAAGCTCGCGGAGGTCAGGCTGAGCGTCGGGGACAACGCGCGATGACGGCCTTCGCGACGAGGATCGCGATCCTGCGCAACAAGACGCGCGCGCTTTGGCGTGAAACGAAATCGTCGTTTCTGATCGCGATCTTTCTCGCGCTTATCCTCACCACGGCTGCATTGCTCGCCGAATGGCGCGGCGCCGTCGACGCCAACGACGCGATCGAGGCGCTGCGCGAGGGCCGCGACGTCGCCGTCGAGGCGAATGGCTGGCCGGAAACAATTCTCGCGCGCGTCGCCTTTCTTGCGGCGCGAAGCGAAATCGATCGCGCGCGAGCCTTGGTGGAGGCGCTCGACCGTAGTGCGAGCATCGAGGCGCGCGCGCGGGGACATTATCTCTTGGCGAACGCGCTGCTGCGCAAGGCGTTCGATCATATCGAACGCTCGGAACTCGAAGCGGCCAACCCGTTCGTCAATCTCGCCAAGCGCGAATATCGACGTGCGCTGCAGCTCGCGCCCGACTATTGGGACGCCAAGTTCAATCTCGACGTCGCGGCGCGGATTGTTCGGGATTTTCCGGATTTCGAGAGAAACAGCGGCGACGAACTGAGCGCCGATCCCAAGAAGCTCTGGACAGATATTCCCGGCAAGCCGAAAGGACTGCCGTGATGCGCCCGGATGTGCGCGATCCTCGCGCCGCTCTTCTCGCGCTCGCGACGCTGTCGCTCGCAGCCACGTTTTTCGCGCCAAAGATTATGATCCGGCGGCCGTCATTCGACTTTCTCGCCATCGTCGACATCACCGGCAGCATGAATGTTCGCGATTACGCCGCGCTCGGCCGGCCGGTCAGCCGTCTCGACGCCGTGAAAGCCGCGCTTCGCGCCATGCTCGCTGAATTGCCCTGTCCATCGCATGTCGCTCTCGGCGTTTTTACCGAACGCAAGCCATTCCTGCTGTTCGAACCGATCGACGTCTGCGCAGATTTCACGCCTCTGCAAGCTTCGATTGAGGCGCTCGACTGGCGGATGGCCTGGGAGGGCGACAGCCGAATTTCGGCAGGCTTTTTTCGCGCGATCGCGATGGCGAAGGAATTGAATAGCGACCTGCTGTTTTTTAGCGATGGCCAGGAGGCCCCGCCGCTCCCGGCGCGCGGCGCGCCGACGTTCGAAGGGCGTGCGGGCGAGGTGCGCGGTCTTGTCGTCGGCGTTGGCGGCTATGAGCTTTCGCCCATCCCGAAATTTGACGACAGGGGCCGAGAGGTCGGATTCCTCGGGGTCGACGACGTTCCGCATGAGAGCCGCTTCGGCCTGCCGCCTGAAGGCGCGGAGCGACGCGAGGGCTACAACGCCCGCAACGCGCCCTTCGGCGCGGCGGCGGCGGTCGGCGTCGAGCATCTGTCTTCCTTAAAGGAGGACTATCTTCGCTCGCTCGCCGAAAAGACCGGGCTTTCCTACGCCCATCTCGAAGACGGCACGCGGCTGTGGAAGGACTATGCCGCGGTCGCGTCCGTCCGACCGCGTCAAGCAGCGCTCGACCTGCGCCCGTTCTTTGGCGCGGCAGCTGCGGTTCTCACGTCCTTGGCCGCCGCCGCAACTTTTGTCGCGCAGGCTTTCGTTCAGATGCGCCGCGCCGCGCCGTTCTACCGCTTTCCACAACCAAGGAGATCCAAATGAGGAAGCTGCTGGGGCTCTTCGCCCTTCTGATTTGCGCGCCTGCGCTCGCGCATGGACCGACGCCGATTAAGGTCGACGAGTCGATCGTCATCGCCGCCGATCCTAAGGCGGTATGGGCCGTGGCCGGTAAGTTCGACGGGCTCGCGAACTGGCATCCTGACGTTCAGAGCGTAGCCGCCAAGGGCGGAGACGCCGCCGGCGCGGAGCGTGACATAACCCTCAAGAAGGGCGGCGTTCTGAAGGAAGGACTCGACGAATATGACGCCTCGGCGTTCAAACTGTCCTGGCGCATGTCTGATCCAAATCTCGATGCGCTGCCCGTAAGTTCCTACACCGTCACCTTCACGATCGAACCTGCGTCGGCGAGAGGGAGTTTGGTGAAATGGTATGGCCGTCTCTATCGCGGCGACACGAGCAATGAGCCGCCGGAAAACCTCAACGATGACGCCGCGCGCACGGCGATGGCGAGTTACTTGCGCAACGGTCTTCAGGGCCTGAAGAAGAAAGTGGAAGGGAAATAGGTCCGCGATGCGCTTTTGCGAAGCGGTCATTCTTGCAGGCGTCTGCGCGCTCTTCGCCTCATGCGGCGAAGAGAGGCGCGCCGCCAAGCAGGATGATCTGATCGAGTCCGAGGCCGGCAACGGCGCTGACGTCTGGTTGCGCGCTGCCGATCACACGGAACCGGCGCTCTGGCTGGCCCAACGCGAAGCCGGCGGCGCTGTCGGCGTGCGCGAACCAGCGATAGAGCGCATACGCGCGGCTCTGCTCTCGGCGCGGGCGCATTTCCTAGAGTCCGATCGGATGCTCGCCAACCGCACCGCTCAGGTCGGGCAGATGCTTGCTGCGGACGGTCATGCGGAGGATTTCGCGCAATTGATCAGCTCGCTTGTCGCGATCGCCGCGACCGCCGGCCAAAAGCAGACCTATGGCGAGGTCTGCCAGCACTATTACAATCTGCGCCACAGCGGGGTTGAACGGGAGGACGCGCTGCGGATGCTCGCCGCCCGTTATCGAACGCAGAAGCAATTCAGATAGCGGCGCCTAGAGCGCTTCCCGATCACATGAAATCATGTGATCGATAAGGAAGGCGCTCATAATCGAAATGTCGGAGCAGGTTCTCATCGAAAAAGTCTGTCAACTTTTTCGGAACCTGCTCTAAACAAGTTTCATCGCAACCTTGTTTTCAACCGCGATACGCAGAAGATCCGCTTTCGAACGCGCGCCGAGCTTGCGTTTCAGCAGAATGCAATTGTTCGCGACGGTCTTGTAGGAGACCTTAAGAATATGCGCGATTTCGGTCATATCCTTGCCGTCGGCGAGATTGCGCAGGATCTCGATTTCCCGGCCGTTGAGCGCGTCGAGCGGGTTGCTTGCGCGGCTCTGGTCGGCGAAGGCGAGCTTGAGCGCGAGAGTGTTTGACAGATAGCGCTCGCCCGCCGCGACGGCGCGGATCGCCTTGATAAAGACGCGTGGGTCCTCATTCTTCGCGACATAGCCGCGCGCACCGCCCTCGATCGCCCGCGCGGCAAATACCGGATCGTCGTTCATGGTGAAAATGATGATTTGAGCGTTCGCGTCCCGCTTCAAGATGCGGCGCAGCAGTTCGAAGCCGGACACGCCGGGTAGATTAATGTCGAGCACCACGACGTCGGGCGCTGCGGACGCGTAGGAGTCAAGCGCCTCGTCAGCGTCATGCGCCTCGAGCACTTCGATGTCTTTTTGTCCCGAGAGCATGCCGCGGCAGCCCTCGATCACCATAGGGTGGTCGTCGACGATGAGAATGCGCATCCTTTTTCGCTTGTTTGAGAGCCCGAACCTATGTTGTGAAAACCGCTAGTCTTGTCAATCGACAGTAAATGGACGTCAACGGTTAAGCATGGAGACGAGGGCGTTCAGCATGCGCGGGGTTTCGCTTAAAGCCAGACTGGGCGGATTGATCGGCGTCGTGCTCATCGCGACGTTGCTGATCAATCTTGCAATCCAGCTTCTTCACGCCGGGCCGCGCGTGCGCGCGGAAGCGGGAAGCAATCTCAGATTGATGCGGGAAGTTGTCCTCGCAACGATTGCAAATCTTCCCGAAAACGAAGATCCGCTGCCCGCATTGCGGCGTCTCTACGGATCGCTCGGGAACCTTCGCCATGCGGATGTTGCGATCCTCGCCCCCAATGAGACGGCGCCCAGCGATTGGTTGGAGAAGATCCGCCACTCCGGTCAGGACGTGCCGGAATGGTTTGTGAAGCTGGTTGGCGCCTCGCCGCGCGTCCTGACAATTCCCGTGACGATCGGGGGGCGCGCCTACAGCAATATTGTGGTGATTTCGAACCCCTTCGACGAACTCGAAGAGATCTGGTCCGACATGCTATGGCTTGCGGCGATCAGCCTCGCGGTAACGATCATCTTCCTGACGCTCGTGCTGCTGTTCCTGCGCTACTCGCTTGCGCCTTTCGATGCGCTGAAGTTCGGCCTGGCGCAATTGGAGACAGGCAAGAGCGGGGTGCGCCTATCGGTCAGCGGCGCGACGGAATTCCGATCGATCGCCGCCGCCTTGAATTCGCTCGGCGCGACGCTTGATCGCGTCAAGCAGGAGAATCGCGGACTCGTCGATAGGCTTATTCAGGTGCAGGAAGGCGAGCGCAAGGATATCGCGCGCGATCTGCATGATGAAGCCGGTCCTTGTCTGTTTTCGATACGCGCAACGTCTGCCGCGCTACAGGAGCTTCTCTCGCATCCCGTTCCCGATTTGGGCCGACTGAGACAGATGAGCGTAACGATCGACAAGGCGAGCGAGTCGCTTCAATCGCTGTTCAGAGGCCTGCTTGGACGGCTGCGGCCAAAAGGCCTCGCGGAACTTGGTCTGGAACCGGCGCTGAAGGCGCTCTTCGCCTCATGGGCGCTTACCCATCCCGAGGTCGATTTACGGCTCGTCGCGCGCCACGATCTCTCGTCGCTCGACGAGGAGACGGCGCTGGCGGCCTACCGTGTGGTGCAGGAGGGCGTAACCAATATCTTCCGCCACGCGGGCGCGGATAAGGGCGAGGTCACTCTGGAATTCGGCTTTGACGCGTCAGCGGACTCCTCTGAGCTCAACCCGGAAGCGCCGCCCCAACTGAAAATCACGATTGAGGACAATGGCGTCGGCATTTCGGAGCGCTTTGCTCCAGGCATGGGTCTGCTTGGCATGAACGAGCGCGTGCGCGCGCTTGGCGGCGCACAGCTGATCGAAAGGCGGGAGTCCGGCGGCACGCGGATTGCGGTGTCGCTTCCGTTGCGGGACGACGGCGAGTGATGTGAGGCAAGGAGCATATGCGCCCGACGCCCGTCCGGAGCGGGAAATTTTGGAAGCGTGGATGACGAAATTTTGAAGGTGTAACGATACGCGCCGTTCATTATTCTTTACCGGAGCCGTCGTGTCGGGCGGACTAAGTAACTTGGAGGAACAACGCCATGGCCTGGTCGCAACCGATCATTATCGAAATCTGCGTCGGTATGGAAATCACCAGCTACGAATCGGCTGAGATCTGATCAGCCTATCGCGCCGGTTCGTCTCGGGCTCGCCTACCTGAAGCATCACGGGCCGCACTCGGTCGCCCCGATAAACATGAGCTGGCGCCGTCCGCTTTGCGACGGCGCCGCTGTTTTCCATCTGCATTCCGAACGCCGGGTTTCTCTCAGCTACGCCGATATTGAGCCTGCATTTTTGGCACTCACGCACGGCTGCTGATAGCATATTGTTTTTTCAGGCCTTTGCCTTTCCAGGCGCTTGCTCTCCGAGGATTTGCTCCTAATCTGAAAGGAATCAGATCGTCAAGGAGCAGGCCATGGCGTCCAGCGGCTTCCATTTGCAGCTTCAAGGCTACGGCCTGACGACGGCGAATATTCTCTATCATCTGCCGGACTATCCGAAGATCATCCAATCCTACATCTGGCAGGAATATGATCTTCATCCCGAGTTTCCAGAGCTGCGCAAATTTCTCGATTTCTGGATGCGCAGCCTCGATGGCCCGCTGCATTCCGTCACCGTCGCGCATTCGAACCTCATCAAACCGGCTGAGTTGAAGCTCCTCGACAAGGAATTCAAGGTGCACTGAAAAACTAATATGGCCGCCGTCTTGCGCAACGAGCTGGGTCGAGACAAAATCGACGCGGGTTGGAGCGAGGGCGCCGTGAGGGACGACAGCGATACGAAATCATGGATGGGAGTCTGGGAAGCGGCCGCGCTGATCGTTATCGTGGCGACGGCCTTCCTTCTCGCGAGACAATATCGGGAAAGCCTTAATGTCGATGAGCCGCTGGAGCCTCTTTCGCTGGCTTTGGAGCGCGAAGCCGCAGAGGTGAACGCGACGCTTCCAGAAATGGTCAGCGAGGGCGTTCGTCTCGATAAGGCGACTGCGGGTCCGGGCAACGCCTTCAATTACAACTATACGATCGTTGACGATGAAGCGGCGAAAACTCTGATCGGCAATGCCAAGAAGCTCGCCGAATTGAAGACCCAGCTGCAGGAGCGCGTGTGTCTGACGATGCCGAATCACCGCTCAAGCGGCGCCATCATCAGATATTCGCTGAAGGACAATAAGGGCGAGATGATCGCCGACGTTTCAATTGATGCGGGCGACTGCTGAAAGGGCGAGGCGCGCCGGCTTTGGCGTGCGACCGCGCCGGTCTTGCCTGAAGCGAATTTGAGCGCCAGTCGCCGCGCAATGCGCCACGATTGTCGCCTTCCAAGCAAATCGCCGAGGTCCTGCCGGCTCCGAGGCGCTCAGAACTTCTTTACTTCGACGCCATGTTTTTGCAGCGCGTAGCCGATCTGACGAGGGGTTAGTCCAAGCAGCCGCGCCGCCTTCGCCTTGACCCATCCCGCGCGCTCCATGGCGTCGATCAGACGTTCGCGATCGGAAGGCCCGTCACGCTCCACGGCGGTGCAATTTTCCGCGCCGGGACAGGTCTCGGGCGAAGAGTCGGCGTGGGCGGGCTCACTCGGCGTCGGCGGCGGCGGCGCAGGCTGACGGTCGCGCGGCGGCACGAGGGTCGGCAAGATTGCGACGGGGGCATGAGGCGCCGAACGCTCCAGCGAGCCGCTCCAAAGCACCGAAGAGAGACAGCCGTCGTTGCGACAGGAGAAGTCCTTGTCGGTGATGACATTCCCTTGCGCCAAAGTCGCCGTCCGAAACACGCAGTTTTCCAGCTCTCGGATGTTGCCCGGAAAGGCGCAGGCGGTGAGCACATGCAGGGCCGACTCCGAAAAGCTCAGCCGTCCGCCTTGCTCCGCATTGAAGCGACGCAGAAATTCGTTGGCGAGAGGTTCGAGATCGCCCTTGCGGTCGCGCAGCGGCGGCACGAAGATGGGCACGACGCTGATGCGATAGTACAAATCGGCGCGAAATTCATTGCGCTTGACCGCTTCTTCGAGATTTTTGTTCGTCGCGCACACGAGTCGAACGTCGACCTTCTGCGTGCGCGTGCCGCCCACCCGTTCGAATTCGCCTTCCTGTAAAACGCGCAGCAGCTTGGCCTGAAACGCCGGCGTGATTTCGCCGATCTCGTCCAGAAACAATGTGCCGCCGTCAGCCAGTTCGAAACGGCCTTTGCGCATGTTCACTGCGCCGGTGAAAGCGCCGCGTTCATGGCCGAAGAGCTCCGACTCCAGCACGCTCTCGGGGAGCGCCGCGCAATTCAGCTTGATGAAGGGTTTTGAGCGGCGCGGCGAGAGATTGTGTATCGCCGCGGCAAACAGCTCCTTGCCGGTGCCCGATTCGCCGCGCAGAAGGACGGTGGATTTGGCCTTGGCGACGACGCGAATCTTATCGATCACCGCGCGCAGCGCCGGGCTGTTGCCGACAACGCCATTGATGCCGCTGACCTTGGCTTCAATCTGCGGAAGGCGGTCGCCTTTTTCGAGCCAGGCCTTTTCCTGCATCAAACGTTCGCGGTCGCGCGCAATGAGCTTGTGCAGTCGAAGGGTCTGGCCGACGAGATTGGCGATCATCGTCAGGAAGCGCACGTCATGGTCGAACAGCGTCACCGAACGATCGTCGTAGACGCGATCCACCGTCAGCGTGCCGACAACGGCGTCGCCCTCCTTGATAGGGACGCCGATCAGTGAGAAAGGCCGGCCGTCGGTCGGTCCCCATTCGGAAAAGTCGGAGCCTTGGAAGAGCGGTGAGGCTGCGACGTTCTCGACGACGAGCGGCATTTTCGTCGCGACGATCTGCCCCACGGCGCGTTCGGGCAGCCGGTCGAAGAAACGCTTGGCGGAATCTTCGCTCCAGCCCGACCCAACCACAACCTCGGGCCCGCCCGCCGCGTCGAGCAGCGCGACCAAGCCATGGCGCATATCAAGAAAGCTCGAAAGCAGCGCGAGCACGCCCGCAAGCGTGGTTTCCAGACGGTTTGGCGACGCCAGGAGCTTCGATATTTCGTAGATGCCGACGAGAGCGGTGTCTCTCACATCGAATTCGCGCGCCTTCGGCGCGCACGCGCCGCCTGCCAGCTGCAAACCCATACTTTTTAGCCTCACGACATGCGTGGGTGTTTTCGACAGTTTTGACGCAAACATCGTGCCATGCCGCCCTTATGCCCTTAGCATCATGAAAACAACGGCCTGCAATTGTCTCGACATCAGCGTTGGCGCGCACGCTTGATCAACTCTTGCGCCTTCTGCCGTCTCCTCCGGCGCCGCAGCCCGATTGATCGGCGACCGGCTCCATCCAAACCGCGCTCTCGCCGCAACCGACATTGATGTCGCCTTGCCGAGGCGGCGCGATGAGTTGCGATGCGCTTAGCATCACGCGCATCGTAACAAACCGGTAGCGGAATTGCAGGCGTTTCCGCGCCTTATGCGGCATTTCGCCGCCATGACGCGTTTGTCGCGCGCAGTGCTTTCTGCACTCCCGATGCGCGCGCAGCAATCTTTCGATGATTTGGCCAGGGAACGTCGGAAAGCCCATCCATATGTACGAGCTGTTTCTCAAAAGCTCAGCGGCGGGCGGCGACCCGCTTTGGTTGAATGTAGTCGAAGCTGACGCGCGGCTCCGTCGTGAAGGACATGATCGCGCTGCTGCCTAGATTTGTAACATATTGGATAGTTATTGATCGGTAATGCAGAAGGCGTGTGATATGCGCCGCGCCGCGCCGATGATATAGACGCGATCGTGCAGTCCCATTTCATCGAAGGAAACCCGGCTCAAGCGGCTGATTATTATGCCGCAGCCGTAGCGACGTCGGGCGCCGTCGAGGGAGGCCATAGCGATAACCACTTATCTTAGGAGCCGACGGCATGAAGATTTCCGCGCGTAACTGCCTTCCCGGGACGGTCAAGCACATCCAGAAGGGCGCAACCACGGCGCATGTGACGATCGACGTCAACGGATTGACGGTCACAGCTTCAATCACCAACGAATCCGTCGAGGAACTTGGACTCCGCGAAGGGTCCAAGGTCAAAGCGGTCATCAAATCGTCGGATGTGATGATCGCGGTCGACTAACGGTCGTGGGCGGCCGATGGACGCTATTGCGCCGGAACGCGCGACGGCTTTCCATCGGCGTCGACGAAGGGAAACAGCCCAGACTGGAAACATTGCGTCATGTGGGCGGCTTTGGCGATCGCCTGCTCGGCCTGCGTCTTCGGCAGCGCTTCCTTGGCGCTTTCGCTAAAGAGTTCGAGCCAGCGCGTAAAATGCTGAGGCTCGATCGGCAAATTAATATGCGCGGCGAAAGGCTGGCCCTGATAGCGCTCCGTGCCGAGCAAGGTCCTGGACCAGAAATTCGCGACGATCCCCATATGTTGGTCAAGACCGTCGATCGTCGCAAAGATCGGAGCCAACAGCGGATCTTCGGCGCCCTTCGCGTAGAACCGACGCACGCAATCGTCGATCGCGATCTCTAACTTGTCGCGTTCGGCGCCGTCCTCTATCGGCGGAATGGCGGGCTCCATGGCGACCTCCCTGCAATAAACCTCGAGTGGCGGTTGTTCCGGCGCTAATGCATGTTCAGAACAGTCCGCGGGATTGTGACGGCCTTTTTCCTGGCGCTCAGCAGCGCGTCGACCTTATCGCGCAGCAGTTCGATCCGCAGCGGCTTCGCCAGAAAGTCGTGTGCGCCCGCGGCGACGCACTCCTGGCCAAATCCGCTCGAAATCTGATCGACGATGACGATGATTTTGGTTTCGGGAACGCGCGCCAGAAACTCCTGAATGAGATCCAGGCCGTTGACGCGAATGACGCCTTCGGCAAGCATCAGCAAGTCCGGCCTTATTTGTTCCGATTTTGCGAGCGTTTCGGTCGCGCTCGCGAGTTCATGCGCCTCATATTCGTCGTGGAGCATGAACTCGATCGTCGCGCGAAAGCTTTCATTGTCATCCACGACAAAAACGCGCTTGCGTTCGATGACTTTCGCCACCTTTACGCCGATCTGCATGGCAGCCTCGCGCGGTGATTGACTCACGATGGTGAAGCAAGTCGCGTGCCGCACGCGACGCCAAGCGCTGCGACCGGTGCGATCTCCAAGGCTTCGAAACGCGATTTGCGGACCATCGCAGGCTGTCAGCGGCGATAGCGCTGACGACATTGGCGCGCAGCAAACAGGCGAATCCTTCCGCCGCAGTTCTAAAGCGCGCGGATCTGCGCCGTTTGCCGCGCATTGAATAATATATTTCGTCGAAGTAGAGCGCGTAGTTTGGAATTAAAACGCTTCCAAACTACGACCGTGTGGCAGAAAGGTAACATTTGCAAAAAATAATATGTCGTATCTGTCTGAAACTATACAGATTACAAGACTTCCATTCGGGCCTTTCATCAGTTGACCGCGATGACCGCCAAATCTAGCTTCGATCAACTTCTTCGCACGACGCGAAACTAGACAACGCATAACTCCTCCTTGTGGTTCCCGATGAGCGACGTCAAATCTCCAATCTCTCTACGAATGATGATGCAGTCGCTTCCGCGGACTCGTGCTGGAGATCTGACATCGGTGAAGGCGCTGAGCGTTGCTGCGGCGCTTGCGTCGAGCGTCAGCGCATCGGCTCTAGCGCAGTCCGCTTCGACGACGCTGCCGCCCGTTAAAGTCGATGCGCCGCAGGAGAAGCCGCGCGCGGCGGCGCCGGCGAAACCCAAGCCCATCGCCGCCGCTCAGCCGCAACTGGCGCGTCATGCGGCCGCCAATCAGGCCTCGGGGCAGCGTCGCGGCGCGCCGGGCGCTTCTAGCGCCGGCGGCCAAGGCGCGGGGAATGGAGGCCTGCCGATCTTCGCGACCGCGCCAAACGCCAATCCTTACGCTGATCCGGTTGCGCCCTATAAAGTCGACCGCCTGTCTTCGCCTAAATTCACTGAGCCGGTGCTCAACACGCCGCGAACGATCACGGTGCTGACCAAGGAAGTGCTCGATGACAAGAACGCTTTCACGCTGCGTGAAATCGGCCGCAGCACGGCGGGCGTGACGCTGGGCACGGGCGAAGGCGGCAACGCCTTCGGCGATCGCTTCTTCATTCGCGGCTTCGACGTTCGCAACGACATTTTCGTCGACGGCGTGCGCGATCCTGGCGTCAGCATTCGTGAGAACTTCTATACCGAGCAGGTCGAAATTCTGCGCGGGCCGGGGTCGACGTTTGCCGGCCGTGGCACTGCCGGTGGCGCGATCAACATCGTAACGAAACAAGCGACCGATCGCGATTTCGTCGAACTCAAAGCGATTGGCGGCTTTTCCGACCACATGAAGCGGGTGACAGCCGACGTCAACAAAGTGATCAGCCCGATCCTCGCGGTGCGCGTCAACGCTCTTTATCACGACTCGAATGTCGCCGGCCGCAGCTTTGTCACCGACTATCGCGACGGCGTCGCCGGCTCAGTGGTGTTCAAGCCGCTCGATGACCTGACGCTGACCGCTCAATACACGCATGTCTATCAGAACGGCTTGCCGGACTTCGGCGTGCCGTATAACCGGATCTGGAATAGGCCGTTCCCCGAAGGCGTTACGCCGCGCTCCAACTGGTATGGCTTCCTCGATCGCGATTTCCAAGTTGCGATGCAGAACTTCGGCACATTCACCGCGCATTATCGCTACAACGACAACCTCGTATTCGACAATCGTTTCAGGCAGAGTCGTTCTGTTCTAGATTATATCGGCTCGTTGACGCAAAGCGCCGACCTCTTTCGGGGCACGGTTAGAATCGGCGCGCAAAGCCGCTACCAGGTGGTGAACACACTCGACAACCAGACAGAGGCGACGCTTAAAGTCGAAACCGGCCCTGTCAAGCATGCGCTCGTTGCCGGTGTGGAATTCGCCCGCGAAGGCGTAACGCGCACCAATTATCAGGGCCTCGCCTCCGAGTTGAACGGGATTCCCACCGGCAATACGGTGACCTGTAACCTCTATCTCCCATGCACCTATCTGCCGTTCCTCAGCACGCCCTACCGCAATACCAATCCGACGCGGATCGCGGTCGACACCAAATCGGGCTATCTGATCGAAACCGCGAACTATCAGGATGTCGTAATCGTGAACGGCGGCGCGCGCTTTGACGATTACAACATCACGAACCGCACGGAGACGCTTTCGACTTTCGCCAAGAGCCATTCAGGTCTGTTCAATTGGAACGCCGGCGTCGTCTTCAAGCCGTTGCCGAACGTCAGCGCCTACGCGGCCTACGCCACCTCGGCGACGCCCGTCGGAGCGGAGCTTGACGGCGGCGCGGCGAATTACGGCGGCCTGACGACGGCGTCGCAGATCTTTGCTCCCCAACTCAACAAGGCGGCGGAGGTCGGTCTGAAATGGGAGCTGTTCGACAGGCATCTCCTCGCGACAGCAGCCTTCTTCAAGACGGATGTGAGCGGCGCTCGAGAAGTGAACTCCGGCGTCACCACCGGCGACGCGTCCTATTACGTCCAGGGCGTCGACTTAGAGGTTGCGGGCAATATCACGGATAAGTGGATGGTCCTTGGCGGCATCGTGGTGATGGACTCGCGGGTGACCAACTCCTACGCGCGAACAAATATCGGTCTTCAACTCGCCAATATCGCGCATGAGTCCTTCAGCCTGCTGTCGAAGTACAAATTCGGCGACCTGATCGGCCTCGCGCCAAACGCGCTCGAATTCGGCGGCCAGGCCATCTATCGTTCCAGGATCTATGGCGGCAACAATATTGTCGCCAATGGCGGCACAGCGTTCAACGCTTTTGGCTTGCCGGCGCCGACGGCCGCCAATCCCTTCCTGAACGTGCCCACCGTCCTGCCTTCGTACTGGCGCTTCGATGTTTTTGCGGAGGCGAAGATCGGCCCTAACATCACGATGAAGTTCTCGGTCAACAATCTCTTTGACCGCACGATCTATGACGCCTTCTATCAGACGGCGACGCCCTTCGCGCAGATGTCGCCCGGGCGCTCCGTCTATCTCGAAACGAGCATCTTGTTTTAAGGGAGCGCTTCGAATGCTTGCTCACATACAGGGCGCGCTTGATAGGAAGGAGGTCAATGCCCTTCGCGAGGCGATGGCGCAGGCGACGTGGGAGGATGGCGCCTCCACCGCCGGGGCGAACGTCGGCGAGGCGAAGCGCAACGAGCAACTTCCGCCCGACTCTGAAATCTCGCGCGCGCTCGGCAAGCGGCTGCTCTCGTCGCTCCTCGCCAATCCCGCTTTTGTTTCAACGGCTGTGCCGCTGCGCATCTATCCGCCATTGTTCAACCGCTACGGCGTCGGCGACCACTTCGATCCGCATGTTGACAACGCGATACGCGGCGACGCCATGACCGGCGCGCGTATCCGCGTTGACCTCGCCGCGACTGTGCTTCTTTCCGATCCCGAAGAATATGAAGGCGGCGAACTGATCGTTGAAGACATCTATGGCTCAAGGCGCTTCAAGCCGCCGGCGGGCGATCTCATTCTATATTCGGCCGGCAGTCTGCATATGGTGACGCCTGTCACTGGCGGCCTACGTCTCGCCTCATTTTTGTGGCTGCAAAGCATGATCCGCGCCGACGAGGCGCGCAGCCTCGTTTGCGATCTCGACGAATCGATACAGGAGCTCGCGCCGCGCGTGGGCGCGGACGATCCGGATCTGCGTAAGCTGGCGACCGTCTACCACAATCTCATCCGCTACTGGGGAGAAGCATAGCGCTGATGCTTATTTGCATACCCGAAGTTCTTTCCAAGCAGCAGGTGGCCTTTTTTCGCGCGGCGATGGACAGGGCGGCGTGGGAGGATGGCCGCGCGACCGCCGGTTCGCAGTCCTCTCTGGTGAAGAATAATCTTCAACTGCCGCAAGCCGGCGACGTCGCGCGCGAACTTGGCGAATATGTGCTCGAGGCGCTTGCGCAGTCGTCGATGTTCGTCTCAGCGGCGCTGCCGCACAAGATTTTTCCGCCGCTCTTCAATCGCTATGGCGTTGGGCACAATTTTGGATTGCACGTCGACAATGCGATCCGCGGCATTCCCGGGACGCCGATACGCATTCGCACGGATCTTTCTTGCACGCTGTTCCTCTCGGAGGCGGACGAGTATGACGGCGGCGAGCTTGTGATCGAGGATCGTGTCGGGCGGCAGGAAGTGAAACTTCCGGCAGGCGATCTCGTGCTTTATCCTTCGACGAGTCTTCATCTTGTCAAAGGAGTCACACGCGGCGAGCGCATCGCCTCGTTTTTTTGGATGCAGAGCATGATTCGAGACAATGTGGCGCGCGCTTTGCTCTTCGATCTTGACCAGGCCATCCAATCCCTGACGACTCGGCTCGGCGCCGGCGATCCTGCCTGCGTCAAATTGTCGGGCGTTTATCACAATCTGATTCGAACATGGGCTGAAGCATGAAACGTCCCTTGCAGTATCTCGTGATCTCAATCATCGCGCTTCTGGCTGCGCAGAGCGTCGCAGCCGCACCTGGGTCGCAAGCGCTCGACGCTGCGATTGCGGCCACCAAGCCTCATGATCTTTCGGTGTGGACGATGTTCGTCAACGCCGACATCGTCGTGAAGTTCGTAATGGTCGGCTTGCTGCTGGCGTCCGTCGCGACATGGACGATTCTCATCGCCAAAACGATCGAACTGAAACGGTCGCGCGAGCGCGTGATGACAGCGATCAGCCGCCTCTCCGAAGCGCGCGGCCTCTCCGAGGCGCGGCTGGCGCTTGGCGGCGGCGACCGTTTGACGCAGGCGCTGCTTGGCGAGGCGACGCGGGAAATGAAGCTTTCGTCCGATATTCTTGCGGCGCCGGGCGTGAAGGAGCGCATTGCAGCGTCCTTCGCGGAAATCGAGCGCGCTGAAGCGCTTTCGATCAAGCGGGGCACCGGACTGCTCGCCTCCGTTGGATCGACGGGGCCCTTCATCGGACTGTTCGGCACCGTCTGGGGCATCATGAACAGCTTCATCGGCATTTCCAAAGCACAGACCACCAATCTGGCTGTCGTCGCGCCCGGCATCGCCGAAGCGCTGCTCGCGACGGCGATCGGCCTCTTCGCCGCCATCCCGGCGGTGCTCATCTACAATCACCTTGCGCGCCAGGCGTCGGCCTATCTCGAACTGGTTTCCAATCTCTCCGGCGAATTGCTTCGCATCGTCTCGCGCGATCTCGACCGCACCGGACATGCCGCCGCCAACAAAATTCATGCGGCGGAGTAGATCATGGCCGTTCATCTCAAAAGCGATCTTGAGGAAACGCACGAAATTAACGTCACGCCGTTTATCGACGTGATGCTCGTGCTGCTCATCATCTTCATGGTGGCGGCTCCCCTCGCCACCGTCGATCTTCCGGTCGATCTCCCGGCATCCAACGCCGCGCCGCATGAAAAACCCGACAAGCCCATTTACGTGACGATCCAGGGCGACATGGCGCTCGCCCTGGGCGAGACGCCCGTCAAACGCAACGAACTCGTTTCGGCGCTCGACGCGCTCCTGGGCGACAAGTCGAAACGCATCTATTTGCGGGCCGACTCCAGCGTGCCCTATGGCGAGATGATGGCGATCTTGGAGCGTCTGCGCGCCGGCGGCTATTTGCGCGTCGCGCTCGTCGCGCTCGACGCCGGCGGCAAGGAGCAGGCAACGCCATGAGCGCCGCCGCCGCTCTCCAGAAGCCGCAATCGAACGGCAAGCTTTGGGGCGCCGCAGTCGCTCTCGCCCTGTTTCTGCATGTCGGCGGCGCCGTCGCCGCGCTGGTGACCTTGCGAGGCGATCTCGACGAGAACGCGTCCGGCGCGCCGGCGATCGAATTGTCTCTCGAGCCCGCCGCGCCGCGCGACGCCGAGGCGGCGGATCTGCCGCCCGGACCCCTCTCAGACGAAGCGGCCGCCGCTGCGCCTTCCGTCGCCGCATCAGAGGCGAAGGAGACGAATGAAGAGCGGATCACCCACACCGAATCCGAAGACGCCGAACTCACGCACAACGTCCAGCCGGAGAAGCCGATCGAGCAGGAGAAGGCACATCAGGCGCAGCCGGTCGTCTCGGCTGAGTCTGCCGCTTCTGAGGCGACTGCGCCGCCCAAGTCCGACGCCGACCGACAGTCCGACAGGCCAGTAGCGCCTGTTCAAGGGGCCGACGCCGTGGCCAACGCCGTGAAGCTCACATGGCAAAAGGCCTTGCTCTCGCATCTCAACCGACACAAGCGTTATCCGGGCGCCGCCGGTCGCCGATCCGCCGAAGCGAGCGTTTCCTTCACGCTCGACAGGCGCGGCCATGTCGTCAGCTACAGCATCAAACGTTCTGCTGGACATCCACTCTTCGACGACGCTGCGCTGGCGATGATGAAGCGGGCCGATCCGGTCCCGCCGCCGCCGCCGGTGATCGCGGACGAGGGTCTGACCTTCGAAGTGCCCGTGCAATTTCGCATCGGCAAGAAATAGCTGCGGCTCAATCGAACGGCGGCGATCAGACGATCGCCGTACGCTTTCCGAGCCGCCGGCACGACAAACTCAGCTGCGACTAAAGCTTGTGGAGATTAGTTTGGAGTTCTCCACAACGCTTATTCGCGGCTAAGCTTTTCTATTCCTTAAAAAATTTGGAGCATTGTCGGAACAGATTTTCGAATCGGCGCTTCATTCCCCGTGTGGAGAGCTGCTCATGCGGCCACATGAAAACCAAGCGAGACTGACAGAGACGACAATGAGAGGAAACCGATACACACCCGATGCGGTTGACTTGGAGCCGAGCGTGAGGCGGCTCGGTGAGCAGCTTAGACGCCAATTTTCCGATATTGCTTTGGAGCCGCTGCCGGACGACATGCTCACTCTGCTGGAAGAGCTTAGCGAGGTAAGCGCCGCCGAGTGAAGTGTGGCGAAGTTTCTCGAAGCTCAGTGCATCTTGTTCGGACGATCAGTGAAGTCCAGTTTGATCAGAAGACCTTTGAGGTCATCGGGTACCGGCTTTATGATCAAGTCGAGATATAAAAGCGAGAAGCGCTTTCCAAGCGCCTCGCTCATCGAGCGCCGGAGCAGCGCTCTCTTGCCTTGTCTACGGTCGAGTTTCGGAGAAGCTGCAGTCATGGCGAACGCGCCTCCTGCTTGAACAGCGACCGCCACGCGGAGAGTTCACCGCGCATGTCTTTGCCCGCGGTCATCTGTTCGGCTTCTCGAACCGTAAGGCGTAAAGCAACGCCGCCTCGCACCGTGCGCGACCTGCCGCGTTTCGATCGATATTCGACGGTGAACGGGCGAACGGTTTTCTTCATCGATAGACCTTCGTCTTGAGGACGCGTCTATAAAACCTCGGCGCCAAGCCAGATGTTCCGACGCGCCGAATGCTGGACGCGAATTGCTGGACACATTGCTCGCGTCGCTTTTGAAATGAAAACGCCGGCGAGGGCATCTCGCCGGCGTTTTGCAATGATGCGCTGGAGCTAGTGGCGAGACATCCAGTTGTCGACCTGCTCCTTCGCCTTGTCCTTGGCGACGCCGTAGCGCTCCTGGATCATGCCTTCGAGCTGCTCGCGGTTCCCGTTGATGCGCGCGATGTCATCATCGGTGAGCTTGCCCCATTGCTCTTTCACCGTTCCGGTGAATTTCTTCCAGTTGCCTTCGACAGTGTCCCAGTTCATGAATTCCTCCTGGTCAGGAGGCGGCCGCAATCGCGGCGGACGCCTTGGAAAGCCGAGCCCGGGCCTGGCTTCCACCACCATTAAAACCTTTCACCGGCTCAGATGTTCCTTGAGGACTGTGCTCTAGCCAAAAATTAGCAGTCTAGTCCATGTCTGGAGGGATCATTCCTCGCGCGCCAGGCTTAAGAATCCTTGCCCGTGCTACACGCGTCCCAATCTCAGATTCGCGGCCGGTTCTTTGCCAAAGTCGGTCGCTGATTACGGCAACCCGTTACGCGATGTTCTTGAGCAGCGCGTCGCGCGCCTCGACGATACGACGGTACTGTTCATCGCTGCCGCCGGCGTCGGGATGGGCGCTCTTGGCCAATTGCCGGAAGGCGGCGTTGATCTCCGCAAGATTGAGCAGGCCATCGAATGGCAGCCCTAAAATTTCGCGATGTTCATGGTCATCGTCGATATCCGCCCGAAACAATAGCGTCCGGCGCTTTTCTCGCGCCTCGAGACGCAGAGCGAGCTGATCTTCCTGCCATCGCTGGCGCGACATAACGAGACATTCGCCAAAGGCAATCCGCCCCAGCGTTTCAAGTTCGTCAAGGCTGAACGGCCCCACGACGCCATAGGGCGCCGCCAGAGACGCCTTCCTGCCGCTCTCGTCCTGCTGGATATCGCCGATGGTCGCCATATCCAGTATTCCCAACGAGCCATTCCAGACGACCCATTGCTCTTTGTCCGTCATACGGAGCGCTCATGCCTGAACCGGCCCCGCGCGTCGCTTTTTTTGTACAAAAGCGTTCACGAGAGTTGAGCGATCAGCCATGCATGTTCGAAGCCAAAGGCGCAGGCTATGCGTGAAGACCAGCGGCGGGACCCCGCTGAGAATGAGACGATCGCTTGATGTCGAATTCCGCGCCACGGCGTCTTGGCTTGAGCCTTGCTTGTTAAGCGGTAACGGGAGCAGGACTCGGTGCTTGACGCGACACAGACACGCAGCCTCACGACGGAGAAGGACCTCGAACATCCGATCGAGGCCGTTTGGCGCGCGATGACAGATTCCGAATGGCTCGCCGTTTGGTTCTTTCCAAATGACGTTGAGCCGGTTGACGGCCACAAGTTCACGATCTGGAGCCGCCCGATCGAGCGTTGGGACGGCGAGTTCAAGTGCCAGGTTCTCGCTGTGGAGCCCGGCCGTATGTTGCGTTTCAGCTGGTCGGGCGGCGACGATGAGCTGAAGGGTTTTGGCCGATACATCGACACGACAGTCACGTGGACGATCTCGCAGCTGCCGAATGGCGGCACGCATTTTGTTTTTACCCAGGACGGAATCGACGCTGCCCCCACGGCGGACGCGGTCTACGACGTCATGCTCAAAGGCTCGCAGAGCGTGTTGAACTCTCTTGCCAAAAGACTCCCCGACCTCATCGAACACGGCGCCTGAAACGCCACGCTTGCCCGAACTCATCGGAGCGGCGACCAATGGCGAGCTCAGAGCAACATGTCAGCCACATTCTCAGATTCGACGAGCGAGCCTGACGAGCCCATCAAACGCACCGTCACGGGTGACGCATGCGTGGTGGGTGGGCCACTCGACTTTTCCGGCGCATCGCTCTTCTTTTCAGAGAATTCCATGGGATCGGCGCTCTGCACGAACGCGCCAATAGGCTCGTCGCAATCAGAGCCGGACGCAGCGGCGCTTTCCGATGCTTTATGCGGGAAGATTTCGCCCGTTTCTTTTGGCGACCGCGTGCTTTTGCTTCCCTCCGAGGGCGACGCCTGGCGTTCCGCCGTCGAAATGGCTCGCCGTTACCATCGCGTCGTCGGTCGCCCCAAGCGCCGCCGGTTCATTGTCTGCGTCGGGGATGCTGATGGAACGGAGAGCCCTCCGCCTGGCCTTGAAGACGATGATGAGATCGTCATTCTCCGAACCGACGATCACGCCGCAGTGCAGGCGGAAGTCGGCGTGACGACTGCGGGCATTCTGATCGCTCCGGTCAGGACCCGAGCCGGGTTTGAGGTCGTCCCGGGAAGCGTGCTCGCCAGACTGCGCGAGACCGCAGACGAATATGGGCTCATACTCGGTTTCGACGAAACCTTCTGTGGCCTCGGCCGTTCAGGCATGCTTTGGGCGCATGAATGGACCGGCATCACCCCGGACCTGATGATCGCTCATCACGCGCCTGCAGACGCCCCGCCGCTGGCTGCGCTCGTCGTCACGCAAAGACTGGCGCGAGGGGCGCTCGGCGGCTCAACGCTTGCTGACGGGGCCGCGCTTCTGGCCGGGCACGCGCTTATGGACGCTCTGTCGACGCCTGGCTTTCAGGAACGCGTGCAGAGCCGAAGCTGGTATCTCGAAGACCAGCTGTCGGCGTTGTTTTACCGGCGTCGCGCAGCCTTTACGGCGCTGGGGGGCCTTGGACTGATGCAGGCGCTAACGCTCGCGGCAGACGCGGAGCCCATGCGCTTGAAGCTGGCCGAGCACGGGCTCCTCACCCGCGCGATGGGGTCGGTCCTTGGTTTATTTCCTCCGCTCACAGTCGAGGAAAGCGACATCGATGCGGCGGTATCCTGCATCGATATGGTTTGCGCGCAGGAGGAACGATGAGCGCGCGAGTCGTTTGCCGCTGCCTCACTGAGGCGGACGTTCCGCCAAATCCGGCGGGAACAGAGTCGGCGCCTCTCGGCGCGGCCTCAGCGACGCGCTTTGCTCGAGCGCGCGCATTCCCTCAAATCCTGGCGGACCGTTCAACATCATGATCGAGATAAATGCGCCTGATCCAAATTTACGAGTCATCGGGCGAGACCCTGTTCCCCCCGCGCTGCGGCGATTCATCTGGGACATTCAGTCCATGGTCGAACTCGCCGAAAGCGAGCGGGAGATTTTGCTGATCGGCCGCGATCTCATGGCCCGGCTCTTCACGACGGACGATTGGCTGCCAACGGTCTTCGCCGTCCCAAATCCCGCCGGAGGCCAGCAATTCCAGATTTATTACGACGTGCTGGATCGCTTTTCCGTCGTGAGCACAATTTTGTCGGGCGGCGCCTGCGTGACAATCTCTCAGCCTTCCGTTTGGGAGATTGCGGGCGTATTGCGCGGCGCCGTCAACCGCCAGCAACTTGATGCTTCTTCGACGAACAGCGCGCAGGCCGGCGCGTCCCGTCTATTGCAAGCGCGCGCTGTGGAGGCCCGCTCGTCCGGGAGCGGGGAGGTCTTGGAGCTTTGCAACGCGCTGGATGATCGGACATCCATCATCATCCATGTCTATGGGGGCGACATCGGCCAGATCAGTCGCCGTTCCGGCTCATCACAGGGGAGCATGAACGCGCAGCCATTAGGCTACGCCAATACGGAAAGCGATCCTCCCTACGACATCTTTTCAATTCAAAGCGAGATCCGGGATTGAGGAGCCTGACTCCATAGGAAGAATGTATGTCTATGAGGGATCGAAATATTCGATCTTTTGGCCTGGATCTCTGTTCGGGCAGGGGATTTCCTTGAACAGAACTTCGGCGAAGGCCTTCAGGCCCGTATTCGTGCGCAGAGACAGGCGATTGGGGTCGGACGTCCAGCTTTGATAAGTGACGATCCCACGGGTGATGCTGATCACCGTGTATTTTTCCGAGTTGGCTTCGCCGCCCTTGGTCCGATAGCACTTCCCGGGCAGAACGCTTTCTTCCTTCATTGGCATGGATGCTCACCCTGCATCTTGGCGCTGCGTGCATGGCCAGCGAGCAAGTTCCAGACCATATAAAGGTGTGCCGGGCGCGTTCGCTGCAACGCCATCGATGTTCGAAACCGTGCGGGGCGAATTAAAAACCGGTCGCATCCTCCGGGGCGATGCGGATGGACATCCCATCCAACGTGTCATCGAACTTGATTTGACAGGCGAGACGCGAATTGAGTTTGCGATGGCTGGCTGTCGCAAGCATCCGGTTTTCTCCGGGTCCGGAGTCGGCCATTTCAATCCCCTCAGGCAGGGTGAGATAGACATGGCAGGTCGCGCAGGCGCAGCTGCCGCCGCATTGCGCGACCAGCTCTTGGACGCCGGCGCGCCGGATCAATTTCATCAGCGAGACGCCATTCTTGCCGGTGATTTCCTGTCTGGCGCCGTCTCTGGTTTCAAGAGTGAACTTGGCCATCTTTGTCCATCCGCCCGAAGTCGTCGGCAATGTTTCGCTGGCGGGGCAACGCGGAGCGCGTCACGATCCCAAATTCAGTGACGCGAAATCAGGGCAAACCGCATGGCGACTGTCTGCAAGGCCCTCTCGCGCGATGAGCGTCGTCGCAAGGCCCGCCGACTGTGCGGCGTCCAATTCCTCCCCATCGCCCGACAGCGCTAGCACCGATTCGGAAGGCAAATCGAGACGCTCACAGATCGCACGGTAGGAGGCCGGTTCAATTTTCTGACCGATGGATGTGTCGAAGAACTCCTCGAACAGGCTTGTGAGGTCGCCCGAGGCGCTGTGGCTCAGCAGGAGTTGCTGCGCCAATCTCGAATTGGACGAGTAAACAAACAGGCGACGGCCCGATGCCGCCCATGATCTCAGCGATGCTGCGACGTCGGGATAAAGCTCGCCTTTGATCGCGCCCGCCTCAAAACTCTCGCGCCAGATCAGGCCCTGGATCGTCTTCAGCGGGGTCGCCTTGCGGTTCTGCTTCATCCAGCGCAGCAACAGCGCTTCGGCTTCCTCGAGCTTCAAGTCGAATCCGCCAAGAAGACGTCCCGTTTCCTCCAGGGCGTCTTCCACATCCGGGTCCGAGGCATGTTCCGCGATGAAGGCGCCAAGCCGCGCCTGCGCGAGCGGCGTGAGCGTCCCGGTCGCGAAACCCATCGGAACGGCGGCGCCTTCGAGTTCGATCAGGACGGCGCGTACCTGTTCATTCATCGCGGGCCCGTATGGTGTAGAATTGTCGCAGTCGCGCCACGGACCGCCGATGCTTCAGCCGTTCCCAAAGTTGGCTCTGGCAAGCATCATATGTGCCGTGTCCTCCGCGCGAGGCTCCAAGGCGATTGTGTCGCTCCCTGCGCCACATCGACGAGGTGCGAACCCAGCGGGGCGGCGCGACGTGTTCGCGGCGTCGGCGATGGCGAGACAATTGTTCGGAGGCCCCACAATGGCTCCAAGCTCGGAAGAATTGAAAGCGGTCACGGGCGGCACGCTGCAACATTACAATCAGCGCGCCGAGGCGTTCTGGGAGGGAACGCGCAGCCACGACGTCACACAAAATATCGCGGCGATGCTCAGCCACATTCGCGGTGAGCCTCCTTTCACCTTGCTCGATTTCGGTTGCGGGCCAGGACGCGATTTGAAGGCGCTCGCCGAGCTTGGCCATGTCGGGATCGGGCTTGATGGAGCGCTGCGCTTCGTCGAAATGGCGCGCATTCACAGCGGTTGCGAGGTGTGGCTGCAGGATTTTCTCGCGCTCGATTTACCTGAGCGCCACTTTGACGGAGTCTTCGCTAATGCGTCGCTGTTTCATGTGCCGCGCAGCGAATTGCCACGCGTCCTGCGCGCGCTCCACGCCACTCTGAAGCCGGGGGGCATCCTGTTCAGCTCCATTCCGCATGGGGCGGATCAGGAAGGATGGAGCAATGGACGCTATGGCGTGTTTCACGCTCCCGAAAGCTGGCGCGCGTTCGGGACGGCGGCGGGCTTCGTCGAACTCGAGCGCTATTACAGGCCCAGCGGCGCGCCGCCGGGCGAACAGCCCTGGCTGGCGAGCGTATGGCGGCGCGAATAGGTGCTGGGATGCGAGAACTGCGTCACATCTCGCGCAGAGCCGCCGCGAGCGCATCGGGTTCGACGATCGGCAGCGAGCAGACCATTCCCCTGCAGACATAAGCCGTGGCGCGCTCGCCGAGCAAGGTTTTGCCGAAAGCCGGATGCGCGCGCGGCAGTTCGGCCCCGGGCGCGATGACGTTCAAAACCCGACCGGGCCGACTGACGCCGTAGATCACTCGCTTCAGCGCCGCCGTATCCGCGGCGTCTGTTTCGCCAATCACGACGATCTGCAACGCCTCTCGCAGCATTTCGATGCCGTTCAGCAAAGACGAAAAACCAAGAACGCGTTGGCGAATCGTCCCGGCAAAGTCCTTCGCGATCGACTCGGCGCGTTGCCGGTAGACGCTCTCGCCCGTCAAATAATAGAGCTGCGCCAGCACTTGCAGCATCATGCCATTGCCCGAGGGAAGGGCGGAGTCCTCGGCGATTTTCACGCGCGCGATCAGCGTGTCAGCATCGTCGGCGGCATAGAAATAGCCGCCATGTCGATCGCGATAATGATGCTCCACATGCTCGACCCAGCGCCGGCCGTATTCAAGATAGGACGGCGCGCCGGTGGCTTCGTAGAGCGCCAGCGCCGCGCGGCACATTGCGCCGTAGTCGTCGAGGACGGCCATATGACGTGCGCGTCCGCATCGCCAGGAATGGAGCAGACGACCATCGTCCGTCGTCATCGCGCCCTTGACGAAATCGAAGGCCTCGATGGCGACATCGAGCCAGTCCCCGCGTTCAAACACGCATGCCGCCTTCGCGATGGCGGCGATCGTCAATCCATTCCAGTCCGCCAGGACCTTATCGTCGCATCCTGGCCTCACGCGGCGCTCGCGCACTAAGAACAAGGCGGCGCGGTCTCGCGCCAGCGCCGACTCGGCCTCCTCGTCCAGCAGCTCGATTGATCCGAGGCGGTTGAGAACGGATTTGCCGTGTTCCCAATTGCCTTCGCGGCTGACGCCATAGGCGCGTTCGAAGACCGGCGCGCGCGCGCCCAGCGCGTCTCGTATTTCGGTTTGGCTCCAACTGTAGAACTTGCCTTCTTCGCCGTCGCTATCGGCGTCGAGACTGCTGGCGAACCCGCCGCCTGGCGCGCGCATCTCGCGCGTCATCCACTCGATCGTCTCTGTCACGCGCAGGCGATACAGTTCGAGACGTTCGTCTTGCCAGACCTCCGTCAGCAGTTCGATCAGCTGCGCGTTGTCGTAGAGCATTTTTTCGAAATGCGGCACGAGCCATCGATTGTCGGTTGAGTAGCGCGCGAAGCCGCCGCCCAAATGGTCGTAGACGCCGCCCTGCGAAATATGATCGAGCGTCAAAACCACGGCTTGTCGCAACGAGTCGCGACCCGTCCGCTTCCAGGCCCTCCAGAGAAAATCGAGGCTGGTCGCCTGCGGGAATTTTGGCGCCGCCCCGAAGCCGCCGTCGACGTGGTCGAGCCGTTGCTCCAACTGCGCGCAAATGCTCTCGACGAGATCGGGCGAGACCGGCTCTCCGGGAGTCGTTTCGGACAGGCTGGCCAGTCCTGCGCTGAGCTCGGCGACATTATGTTCGATCGCATTCGCGCGGGTGCGCCACAGCTCCGCGATGGTTTTTAAAACCTCGGCGAAGCCGGGTCTCCCGCCCTGCGCAAAGGGCGGAAAATATGTTCCGCCCCAGAAGGGCTGGCCCTCCGGCGTCAGAAACATCGTCAAAGGCCAACCACCGCGCTGACCCATCATCATCAGGGCTTGTTGGTACAGATAGTCGACGTCCGGCCGCTCTTCGCGATCCACCTTCACATTGATGAAAGATTCGTTCATCAACGCCGCGATTTCGGCGTCCTCGAATGATTCATGCGCCATCACATGGCACCAATGGCAGGCGGCGTAGCCAGACGAGAGCAATATCGGTTTGCCCGCCTGCTTGGCGAGCGCGAGCGTGTCCGCGCTCCAAGCGTGCCAGTGCACCGGGTTGTGCTGGTGCTGCAACAAATAGGGGCTGGTCTCTTGACCGAGCCGATTGCCCTCGACGCTCATGGAGCCGTCCTCCGTGCGCCGATGACATACGGCTGCCGGACGCCGAGCGCCATTCGTCGCTGGCGGAACTCGCCGCTACGCCGCAGGCGAGGAATTTCGTCGGGCGCAGAGCGCAGAGCGGCGGCTGGGAAGAGGCGCTTCCGGAGAGGGAGTGTCGCGCGCGGCGCTTGGTTCCGCCTTAATCGGCTCACGGGCGCCGCGCGTTCGTCAATGCGGGGCGACTTCGTTGCTCGGGAGCACGTCGCGGATGCGTTTGCCTTCCACCCAGACGAAAGCCCCGTCGGCGTCAGCGCAGGCGATGTCCTGTTCGGCGATCAGCTTGTCGCAGAGCATGATGCAAATGGCGTCGATCGGCGCGTCTCTGTCGTTTTCCTCGGTCATGCGGTCGATGGAGATTTCACCCATCTCCTCGTCGTCGACCAAATGGATGATAAACACTTCTTCATGGCCCGGAGAGCCGTGCGCGTTCACCCGGAAGGTTTCCCCCTTGTAGCGGAATTCGCGTATCATTCCTGGCCCTTTTTTCATTTGCTTGGTTGTGTCCGCGATTGCGCGCCTTGGCGTTCAGCGGCTCTCGCGTGCCCGGCGCGCACGCAAACTGCGTGCCATTTGTGCGTCCTCGACCTTCGTTTTGTACGAAGAGGGGCCGAAATTGCTTTTCAAGCAGGCACGAAGCGCTTGGGAGATCAATAAAGCGCCATACCAATTCCGACGGTCTTCTCGCTAATGATCTTACCGCCGTTGGCGTCGTCGCCGGCGCGAAAATCGGCGATGCGTTTTGCGAACGACGTCTACGATGTCTCTCGCTATGTGGCTCAGCGATTGCTTTGAGCCGGCCATGAACACTCCGCGCGCCGACGCTGACGTCGTGAACTTCGGCGAACTCGACCCAAAGACCAACGAACTCCTGCAACAGGGCGTCGTCGCCTATCGGACCGACCGTGAGAAGGCCGACAACCTGTTCAAGCAGGCGTTGGCGCTGACGCCGCAGGAGCTGGCGCCCTATTACTGCCTCTACAAAATCCACACCTACATGGGCAGTCTCGACTACGCCGCTGACGTCGCCGCGCAAGGCATGAAGGAGGCCACGCGTCAGGCGGGTTGGCCGAGCGATCCTACGGCTTGGCCGGCGACGGCCGAGGCGCATGACGGGCCGGCGCGCTTCGCCCTCTATACGCTGAAGGCGCTGAGCTTCATCGAATTGAAGCGCGGTCGCAGCGACACCGCAAAGGAATATCTCGATATCCTCTCCCGGGCCGATCCGCAGGGCAGCGTCGGCTGGAAAGTGATCGAGGAATTGGCGCAGGGCAGCGTGTAATCGATGCGCATGACACGGCCATGTCGCAACCTCAACAAATCGTCGCGCGAATGTCACGCTTCGGCCGTTGCCGCGCCGCCCTTGTCGCAAACCCGACATTGCGCGCTGCGCTGGGGCGACGGGGCGCTGCTTTGCGTGGTTCTTGCATAAAACAAACTATGAACCGCGTGAGACGATCGGAATCGATCCTCGCATGTGCGAACGGAAACCCTCGCTTCGGGCTGGCGGTGGCTGTTCGAGGAAGGCGGCCATGGACGACGTAGCCACTTCACGCTCTCTGCTCACGGAAGGCGTGGCGGCAAAGCCGCCGCGGGCGAGACCCCCGTCCGCCGATACGGCGCTGCTCGGCATTTATGAAATCTCAAAAATTCTGACCGCGCCGGCCCGCCTCGAGCAGACGCTGGGCAATGTCGTCGCCGTGCTCAGCTCCTTCCTCGACATGAAATTGGGGATGATCACGATCCTTGATCAGCATGGCAATCCGGAGATCGTCGCGACCTCGGGTTGGACCAGCCGCGACGGCAGCAAGCCGCTTGACACGCTGCCGGCCAAGGTGATCGATCGGCTTGTCGCGACCGCCATGCCTGTCATTGTCGAGGACGTGTCCCGCGACCCCTTGTTCGCGACGGCTGCGGAGACGATCACCCGGGCGGTCGGCGCGAAAGTCTCCTTCCTCGCCGTTGCGATCAAGAGCGATAGCCGCGTCGTCGGGACGTTGTCGATCAATCGCACGTCAGAAGATTGGATCTCCTACGCTTTCGACGCCGATCTGCGTTTATTGACGATGATCGCCAATCTGATCGGCCAAACGGTGAAGCTGCACCGCATGTTTTCGGCCGACCGGCAGCGGCTGCTGAACGAATGCAGCACGCTGGAGAAGGCGCTGGTCTCGTGCCTGCCGAAAGAGATTCGAGGAGAGCGGCCCGACGTCGCCGGCATCATCGGCGAGAGCCCGGCGATCATGGAAGTGCTCGACACCATCGCCATCGTCGCGAAGTCCAATTCGACCGTGCTGCTGCGCGGCGAGAGCGGCACAGGCAAGGAGCTTTTTGCACGCGCGGTGCATGACCTGTCGCGCCGCAGCGCCAAGCCCTTCGTCAAGCTGAACTGCGCCGCGCTGCCGGAAAGCGTTCTCGAATCGGAGCTGTTCGGTCATGAACGCGGCGCTTTCACGGGCGCCGTCGCGCAGCGTGCGGGTCGTTTCGAACTGGCCAACGGCGGCACGCTGCTGCTCGACGAAATCGGCGAAATATCTCCCGCCTTCCAGGCGAAGCTGCTGCGCGTGCTGCAGGAAGGCGAATTCGAGCGGGTTGGCGGGTCCAAGACCTTGAAAGTCAACGTCCGCTTCGTTTTCGCGACCAACAAAAATCTCGAAGAGGCCGTCGAGAAGGGCGAGTTCCGCGCCGACCTCTATTACCGCATCAGCGTCGTGCCGGTGTTCCTGCCGCCGCTGCGCGAACGGCCCGGCGACGTTTCGCTGCTGGCGCGCAATTTCATCGAGACGTTCAACAGCGAAAACGATCAAAAGCACGAGCTCTCGGCGAGCGCCATTGAGACGCTGCAACGCTGTTACTTCCCGGGCAACGTGCGCGAACTGGAAAATTGCGTGCGCCGCACGGCGACTTTGGCGCGCGACGAAACCATCGTCGATCACGATTTCGCCTGCGCCTCCGGCAAATGCCTCTCGGCCCTGCTATGGACCAGCAGCGCCAGCGGCGCCTATCCGCATGCGCATCCCGAACCGACCGGCATGCGCGCCCCCGCTCCGCCTGAGGAGATCGCGACGGGGAGCCACGGCGCAGCAGCGCCGGTTTCGACCTTCGTCAAGGAGACCTCGTCGCGGCTGGGCCCCGCCGGGGAGGAGGAGGGCGACGGCTTTGCGTCCTCCCGCAAGATGATCGACCGCGAGCGCCTCATCGAAGGCATGGAGAAGGCCGCCTGGGTCCAGGCTAAAGCTGCGCGTCTGCTCGGGCTGTCGCTGCGCCAGGTCAATTATGCGCTGAAGAAATACAACATCGAAATAAAGCGCATCTGACCGCACCCGGCGATTGTCGCATTTAGAACATTTGTTCAGTTCATGCGGCCGAGCGACCCCTGGAGGCGGACAAAGCAGACCGGCCTTGGCGCGTGAGCTTGCAGGCGCGCATGCGATTATCTGCTTTCATTCCACGGCTTGCCGCTGGCGGCGAATGGGCGTGGTTCGCGACTGGCATGCGATTTGATGGGAGCGGAGAAGCTTGCAGTGAATCCATGAGGAATCGCGACATGGCGTACAAAATTATCGCCTCACAATGCACGGTCTGCGGGGCTTGCGAATTCGAATGTCCGAATGCGGCGATCCGCCTCAAGAACGACATGTACATCATCGACCCGAAGAAATGCACTGAGTGCGAGGGGCATTTTGACAAGCCGCAATGTGCGGTCGTCTGCCCTGTCGAAAACACATGCGTGCCGGCATAGCGCTATAAGTGCGGCCGAGCGGGGCGATGCATCGCATGGACGCAGTCGACTGGCTTGGAAACTTCCTGTCCTGCCGCGATTGTCCGCATGTGGAGATTCGCGAGAAAGGCCTTTGCGATCTCGGCCAGATTTGCGTGCGCGACCGAAGGGCCCGCCGCATAGACAGGTTCTTCGCCGCGAGTCCGCAGGAATCTGCGAAATATCTCGATCATCCCTATTTTGAACTGCGCGTCGGCGCGGTGAAATATGCGAGCGTCTTTCAGTTGCGCGCGCTGATCGATGACGAGGAGCCGGACGTTAGAGCGATGGTGGCGCAACGTTTGCCGTTGCGTCTCGCTGAAAAATTGATCGGCGATCCGGACCGTAAGGTGCGCATGGCCATGGCTCAGCGCGTCGAGGGCGCTGGCCTCGTGAGGCTGCTTTTCGATGAGGACAGCGGCGTGCGTCTGATCGCCGCCCGTCGCGCGCCTCCGGAAATCCTCGCCGGCGCGACGAATGATGACGACCCGCAGGTGCGATGCGAAGCGGCGCGCCGGATTGCGCTCGACAAGCTCCCGGCCATGGCGCGCGATCCCGAACCGCGCGTGCGCATGATTATTGCAGAGCGTCTGGCGCCGGCGCAGCTGGGGCTGCTCGTCGCCGACGATGATTTACGAGTCCGCTTCCTGGTGGCGGAGCGATGTGGGACGGAATTGCTGGCGCGTCTGCGCGACGATCCTGATCCGGAAGTGAGGCGCCTCGTCCAGGCGCGCCTGGACGAAGCGCAACAGTGAACGGAGAGCGAAATGGCGGCGGTGGAAGAGACAGTTGAACAGGTTCGCCGTGTCGGCGCTGATCAATACAAATACGGCTTCATCACCGACATCGAATCCGACCTTGCCCCGAAGGGTCTTTCCGAAGAGGTGATCCGCTTCATTTCAGCGAAGAAGGACGAGCCGGAATGGATGCTCGAATGGCGGCTCGAAGCCTATCGTCGCTGGCTGACGATGACCGAGCCGAAATGGGCGCGCGTTGACTACCCGGCGATCGACTATCAGGATCTCTATTATTACGCGGCGCCGAAATCGACGGCTGGTCCGAAATCGCTCGACGAAGTGGACCCGGAGCTGCTGCGCACATACGAAAAGCTCGGCATTCCGCTGCATGAGCGCGAAATTCTCGCCGGGGTCGAACGACCGGAGGGCGAAGAGCGCCCGCGCGTCGCGGTCGATGCGGTGTTCGACTCGGTCTCCGTCGCGACGACGTTCAAAGAGGAGTTGAAGAAGTCGGGCGTGATCTTCTGCCCGATCTCGGAGGCGCTGCGCGAGCATCCCGAGCTGGTGCGCAAATATCTCGGCACCGTGGTGCCGACCTCTGATAATTATTTTGCGACGCTCAACAGCGCGGTGTTTTCGGACGGTTCCTTCGTCTACATCCCGCCCGGCGTGCGCTGCCCGATGGAATTGTCGACCTATTTCCGCATCAACGAAAAGAACACCGGACAGTTCGAGCGGACGCTCATCATCGCCGACCGCGGGTCCTACGTCAGCTATCTCGAAGGCTGCACAGCGCCCAAGCGCGACGAAAACCAGTTGCACGCCGCGGTGGTCGAGCTCGTGGCGCTCGACGACGCCGAGATCAAATATTCAACCGTGCAGAATTGGTATCCGGGCGACGAGAACGGCAAGGGCGGAATCTATAATTTCGTGACAAAGCGCGGCGATTGCCGCGGCGCCAATTCGAAGATCAGCTGGACGCAGGTCGAGACCGGTTCGGCGATCACCTGGAAATATCCGAGCTGCGTGTTGCGCGGCGATAATTCGCGCGGCGAATTCTATTCCATCGCGATCTCCAACGGTCGCCAGCAGGTCGACTCCGGCACCAAGATGATCCATCTCGGCAAGGGCACGACGAGCCGCATCATCTCGAAGGGCATTTCCGCCGGCCGCTCGTCGAACGCCTATCGAGGCCTCGTCTCGGCGCATCGCAAGGCGGAGGGCGCCCGCAATTTCACCAATTGCGACTCGCTGCTCATCGGCGACGCCTGCAGCGCGCACACGATTCCCTACATCGAAGCGAAGAACCCCTCCTGCGTGTTCGAACACGAGGCGACGACTTCGAAAATCTCGGAGGACGTTTTGTTCTACTGCATGCAGCGTGGCTTATCGCAGGAAGATGCGACTGCGCTGGTGGTCAATGGCTTCGTGCGTGACGTGTTGCAGCAACTGCCGATGGAATTCGCGGTCGAAGCGCAAAAGCTGATCTCGGTCAGTCTCGAAGGCAGCGTCGGCTGACGCCTCTATAGATTTGGGAGTGGTGGAATGACGGCGCTACTGGAAATTCGCGACCTCAAGGCCGAGATAGCCGGCAAGCAGATCCTGAACGGTTATGACCTCACCGTGAAGGCGGGCGAGGTGCATGCGATCATGGGGCCGAACGGCTCGGGCAAATCGACGCTGTCCTACGTGCTCTCCGGCCGGCCCGGCTATAAAATCACCGAGGGACAGGCGCTGCTCGCGGGCGCCGATCTGTCGCAGATGAGCGTCGATGAGCGCGCCGCGGCCGGGCTGTTCCTCGCCTTTCAATATCCGCTGGAGGTGCCGGGCGTCGCGACGATGACCTTTTTGCGCGCCGCACTCAACGCGCAGCGCAAAAAGCGCGGCGAGGAGGAAATGTCTTCGCCCGACATGATCAAGCGCGTCAAGGAACTCGCCAAGATTCTCGACATGGACATGGAGATGCTGCGGCGTCCGGTCAACGTCGGCTTTTCCGGCGGTGAGAAGAAGCGCGCCGAAACGCTGCAGATGATGCTGCTCGAACCCAAGCTGTGCATCCTGGACGAGACCGACTCGGGGCTCGACATCGACGCGCTGAAAGTCGTCTCCAACGGCGTCAATCAATTGCGCTCGAAGGACCGCGGCATCGTTGTGATCACCCATTACCAGCGGCTGCTCGATTACATCACGCCGGACGTCGTTCATGTGCAATCGGCCGGCCGCATCGTGCGGACCGGCGGGAAGGAGCTTGCCCTGGAGCTCGAGGAAACGGGCTACGCGCGCTACCAAAGCGAGGCGGCTTAAGTCATGGGCAACGCACCGACCACTCCCGCGCGCAAACTCACCGACGCCGAGGCGCGGCTGGCGGAAATCTTCGCCATGCAGCAAAGCGCCGGCGCGCCGCAACTTGCCAAGCTGCGCACCGCCGCCTTCGACGCCTTTTCCAAGACGGGCCTGCCCAACCGACGGGACGAGGCGTGGAAATACACGGACTTGCGCGCGCTGTTGCGCGACGTGAAGCCCCTGGCCGCGCCGCCGGAAGAAAGCGCGAAGCAACACGCCCGGAATGCGGCGACGCTTACGGGCGTCGCGTCGCGGCGCGTCGTCTTCGTCGGCGGCTATTTCGCTCCAGCGCTTTCCGATCTCGCCGATCTGGAAGCAGGGCTGAGCGTGATGTCGTTGTCGGAGGCCTTGGCCAAGGGCGACGCCGCGGCGATGACGCAGATTGGGAATGTGGGCGAGGTCGACGATCCGGCCTTCGCCCTCAACACCGCCTTCATGGGCGAAGGCGTCGTCATTCGCGTTGGCGCCGGCGTATGCGTGGACAGACCGATACAATTGGTTTTCGTGGCGGGCGCGCAGCCGGCGACCTATTTCCTGCGTTCGCTGGTCATCGTTGAAAAAGGCGCGCGGGCGACTCTGATCGAGAGCTTCGAGGGCGAAACGGCGCAGGAATACCATGTGAACGCCGCGACCGAGGTTGTGCTGGAAGAGGGCGCGTCGCTGGAGCGGCTCAAGATCAGCCACGAAGGCGCCGCAGCGATGCATGTCTCGACCTTTGTCGCCTCGCTCGCCGCCGGCGCCCTGCTGAGTGATTTCGGACTCAATCTCGGCGGCGCCGTGTTGCGCAACCAGTCCTTCATCAACATCAACGGTCCAGGAGCCCACGCCGCCATGCGTGGGGCGAATATATTGAAGGGCAAGGAGCACGCCGACGCGACCTTGTTCCTCGATCATGCGGCGGAACGTTCGGAAAGCAAGGCGTTGTTCAAATCCGTGCTGGACGACTCGTCGCAGGCGGTGTTTCAGGGGAAGATCCTGGTTCGGCCCGGCGCGCAAAAGACTGACGCGCGCATGATGGCCCGTACCCTGTTGTTGTCCGAAGGGGCGCAGGCCAACTGCAAGCCGGAGCTGGAAATTTTCGCCGACGACGTGCAATGCGCGCATGGCTCGACCGTCGGCGCGCTGGACGAGAACTTGATTTTCTATCTGATGGCGCGCGGGATTCCCCAAGCGGAAGCCCAATCGCTGCTGACGGAAGCCTTCGTCGGGGAAGTGATCGACGCCGTGGAGAATCGCAGCGTTCGAGACGCTCTATCGGCGCTCGTTTCCGAGCGGCTGAGAACGCAATGATCCCACAAGCTGTGAGCGACGCCTCCATGACGTCGCTCGGTCGCGTCGTGACGTTCCGATTTGGATGTAAAGATCCACGGTAGCCGCTCGTCTATCTGGACAATGCGGCGTCGGCGCAAAAGCCTCCACACGGATAACGCGGCAGATGCGCGTCTGAGCGCATGAGCCGCCAAGCGCATCCGAACCTGTCCACGATGTTGAATCTGTAACAAGTGTCGCCACACAGAATGTCGGGACGTGTTTGAATATTTACATTGTTGGTTCACGTTACACAACTGATTTATAAAGTGAATCGGCTGTCTAGGCGCTGGCATGGTTGTTGCGATCCCTTCGACAAACTGATGCATCGGTCCGTCTCAGCCGAGAGTCGGCGGGCGACTTTGCAGCGACAGAAGGAAGCAAAGCCATGACGTCTCTGGATGTGGGAACGGCGGAGGCAGCTGAAGGGGTGAACGCGGCGGTCGCCATGGGCGACGTGATGCAGAAGATCGCCGAGCACAAGGGTTGCGGCACGTCGGGCGGCAGCGGCAAGGCGAGCTGCGGTTCGGGCGCCGGCGAGGGCGACCTGCCGACGGAGATTTGGGAGAAGGTCAAGAACCATCCCTGCTACAGCGAAGAGGCGCACCACCATTATGCGCGCATGCACGTCGCCGTCGCGCCCGCTTGCAACATCCAGTGCAACTATTGCAACCGCAAATATGATTGCGCCAATGAATCGCGTCCCGGCGTCGTCAGCGAGAAGCTGACCCCCGAGCAGGCCGCGAAGAAAGTTTTGGCCGTCGCCTCGACCATTCCGCAAATGACGGTTCTGGGCATCGCCGGCCCGGGCGATCCGCTCGCCAATCCGGAAAAAACCTTCAAGACATTCGATCTGATCTCGCGCACCGCGCCGGATATCAAGCTCTGCCTGTCGACAAATGGCCTGGCCTTGCCGGATCACGTCGACACGATCGCCGGCTACAACGTCGATCACGTCACGATCACCATCAACATGGTTGATCCAGAAGTCGGCGCGAAGATCTATCCCTGGGTGTTCTGGAAGCATAAGCGCTACACCGGCGTCGAAGCGGCGAAGCTTCTCACCGACCGGCAGCTGCAGGGCCTGGAAATGCTCACCGAGCGCGGCATTCTGTGCAAGGTGAATTCGGTGATGATCCCCGGCATCAACGACAAGCACCTCGTCGAAGTGAACAAGGCCGTCAAATCTCGCGGCGCGTTCCTGCACAATATCATGCCGCTGATCTCGGCTCCGGAGCACGGCACGGTGTTCGGCCTCAACGGCCAGCGCGGTCCGTCGGCGCAAGAGCTGAAGGCGCTGCAGGACAGCTGCGAAGGCGAGATGAATATGATGCGTCACTGCCGCCAGTGCCGCGCCGACGCGGTCGGCCTGCTCGGCGAAGATCGCAGCGCCGAATTCACCACCGAAAAGATCATGGCGATGGAGGTCGATTACGATCTCGAGTCGCGCAAGGCCTATCAGGAGAAGGTCGAAGAAGAGCGCGTCGCCAAGGTCGCCGCGAAACAGGAAGAGTTGGCGACGCTGGCCGGCGCGGCGAGCGACATCAAACTGCTGATCGCAGTGGCGACGAAGGGTTCGGGCCTCATCAACGAACATTTCGGTCACGCTAAAGAGTTCCAGGTCTACGAGCTCTCAACCTCGGGCGCGAAATTCGTCGGACATCGCCGCGTCGATCTCTACTGCCAGGGCGGATATGGCGACGAGGACAGTCTGGAGACGGTTATCCGCGCCATCAACGACTGCCATGCGGTGTTCGTCGCGAAGATCGGCGGCTGCCCGAAGAACGACCTGATCAAGGCCGGGATCGAGCCCGTCGATCAATTTGCCCATGAATTCATCGAGAAGTCGGCGATCGCCTGGTTCAAGGCCTATCTCGACAAGGTGAACAGCGGCGAAATCGAACATCAGGAGCGCGGCGACGCTGAAATCCGTCAGGGCGCGCTCATCAACGCGGCCTGAGACATGCGTCAAGGAACCAAGCTTAGGAGCAAGACATGACGCTTAAGATCATCGCGTCGCAGTGCACGAGTTGTTCGGCCTGCGAGCCGGAATGCCCGAATGTGGCGATCACCGAAAAAAACGGCACATTCGTCATCGACCCGAAGAAATGCACGGAGTGCATCGGCCATTTCGACGCGCCGCAATGCGCCGCCGTTTGTCCGGTCGACAACACTTGCGTGATCGACAATGCCTATCCGCGTTACCAAGCGCCGGCTTGAGGAGGCCTGCAATGAAATTTACGCTTACGCCGGCCGCACAAAAGTTCATCCGGCGAATGATCCAGTTCAGCGTCAATCCAGGCGGCGGCTTTCGTTTGATGGTGTCGCCCGGCGGGTGCTCGGGGCTCAGCGCGCTCTTCGACGTCGAAGCCGCGCCGCGCGCCGGCGACCAGGAATTCGTCGTCGACGGCGTGAAGTTCTTCCTGCCCGCCGAAAGCCGCCTGCTGCTTGATGGCGTCACGATTGATTTCGCCGATTCCTCTTCAAGCGGCGGGCTCGTCTTTCACGATCCCAAGAACACGGGATCATGCAAGAGCGCCGGCGGACCTGTGGCGGAGCATGTGCATTAAAGGCGCGCGTCATGGTGAATGGCGAGCATGCCGCTCTGAACCCCGACGAGAAGGAACTTCTCGCCGGGGCGCTGCTTGGCGAGGGCCTGCCGCCGGAAGCCGAAGAATTTCTCCATCTCGCCAGCGAAACCTACGCCGACTCTGAAACGGCGGAGCGCTATCTGCGCCAGGCCCAACAATGGGCCCCGGATCATGCCGCGGTGTTGATCGGCTTCTATCGCTTTTACTTTTACAAAGGCAGATTGAAAGAAGCATTGGAGATCGCCAATCGCTGTCTGGAAAAGGCGGCGCGCGAAAACAATATGCCGCGAGATTGGCGACGCGCCTCGGCGCAGGACGCGGTTTTCGATCGCTACGACGAAATGCTGCCGCGCTTCTTTCTCTTTACCTTGAAGGGCTACGCCTATCTGCAGATGCGCTTGGGGGAGCTCGAGGAAAGCCGGGTCGCAATCGCCAAGCTTCTCGAACTCGATCCAACGGACAAGATTGGCGCCAAGGTTCTTCTCGGCATTCTCGACAGAATCGGCCTCGAAGATGACGCGTGAGATCGACGAAGCGCGCGACTGGCGCGGTATGGATATCGATTGTGCGAACTGCGCGCATCGAGACCTGCTGGCCGCAGGAAGGTGCGAATTGCGTAAAGCCTGCGTACACGACCGATATGCGCGGCGCATCGATCGCTTCTTCAATTGGAATCCCGAGCTCGCCGACGGCTATCTTTCGCATCCACATTTCGAAGTGCGCGCCATAGCGGCGAAATTCGCCAATCCGTTTCTCTTGCCGCGCCTATTGTCGGATCCCGATGAAACCGTGCGCTGGGAAGCCGTGCGGCGATTACCTGCGCGCTATCAATGCGAATTGCGCAATGATCCGCATCGCGAAGTGCGCATTCGCGTCGCCACTCTGCTCGACGATCCAGATCTTCTGCCGATGATGCAGGACGAGGATTATTACGTGCGAATCGTGATCGCGCGGAAGGTTGCGCCGGCGCTGCTGGTGATGATGTTCGATGACCCGGAAGTGGAAGTCCGGCGTATTGTCGCGCAACGTATCGACGCCCAGTGGCTCGGGCGAATGTGTCGAGATTCGAACGCCGAAGTGCGCCTTGAAGCGGCGCAAAGGATGACGCCCGAACAATTGTCGGATTTGAGGGATGACGTCGATTGGCGTGTGCGCCATTACGTCGCGACTAGATTGAATGTGGAAGAAATCGAACATTTGATCAACGACAGCGATCCGCTCGTCGCGGAAGCGGCCCGCGAGCGTCTCGCGGGCGAAGCATCGAAAGGATGACAGCCTGCCGACGACGTCGCGCCATTGGCGCCGCCGCGTGGCCGCATCAGTTTTAAGTCGGCTTCAACTCGCTGCTCGCCCCACGGCGAACTCCAAGGACGCGCCGCCCGCCGTCGGGACCGTTCCGGCCGCCATAGCGTCGGCGAGCCTGTCCAGTCGGATCAACGCTAGGCCCCGATCGCCACTGTGCGACCCCGCCACGCCGATTTCGATCTCGCCCGTCATGACTTTTGTTCCCGGCGCTGGGGCCACGCCATTCACATGGTAAGGCGTCACGCGTTTGCGCGCGAGGCTGCGATGATTGGTGCGCGACACCCCTTCCCGGCCGATCTAGTTGGTGACGAGATTATGCAAGAATTTGGTCGCGTCGGCCCCGGCAATTTCGACAATGCCGCGATCCTGCAGGCTGATGACTGCTGACATTGTGTCTTATGCTCCAACCGCGTCGGTAAGCCGCCGCGGTTTGTCATACGCGCACGACTCGCCGGAGAGACTCTGGAAGCAGCAATGTTGCCATTTGGAGCTCTTCGACGATGCCGAACCTTTTTCGGGCGGCCGGTCCGGGAGCGGGAAAGGCGGACGTGCGGCTATACCGCCGAGCGGGACGCACATCATTTGCTCCACGACGCAAAGCTCGTCGTCGCGCCGCCTCTCTCAAGCAAGCCACTGAGAACGACGCTATGACGACGAAAAAGATCACAAAAAATGTCGACCGCCGTCGGCAATAGCTTTGTCGTCCACATCACATCGTTGTTCGCTTTTTGACATCGAACACCCCGTCGACGGCATTCGACAACTAATTGTTTTTAAAATGTATTCTTTTGGAGGCCGCACCCCGCAAGTCATGGCATGGACATTGCGAAAGAGGGACCGGCTCGAAAATCGAGGGCCGTCGCAGAGAACCTCTTACTGGGAGTCCTTCTCTAACTCGGCAGCGAAGCAAGGCGCCGCGACAGAGCTGCGGCAAAGAGTAGGGGCCCAAGAGGAGACAGACATGTCGTCACTACGGCAAATCGCATTTTATGGCAAAGGGGGCATCGGCAAGTCGACGACGTCCCAGAACACGCTAGCCGCTCTGGCGGAGATGGGTCATCGCATTCTGATCGTCGGTTGCGATCCGAAGGCTGACTCGACGCGCCTCATTCTGCACGCCAAGGCGCAGGACACCATCCTGAGCCTCGCCGCCAA
>NZ_JAMRYX010000240.1 GCF_024448135.1 Methylocystis suflitae | reverse complement strand
CAGATAGCACTAATCTTGCTGTTGGACCGAACGCGAGCGTCACGCTGGACAAGTTCGTTTTTTCCGGTCCGATGGACTATAAAAAAGCGGCAGTGACCCTGGTCAGGGGAGCTTTCCGCTTCACAACCGGTAATTCCGACAAACGCGCCTATGAAATTAAAACAGGAGTGGCAACCCTTTCGGTGCGGGGAACGGTCGGTGACATTCTCGCGCGAGAACGCGAGACGATCGTTACAGTGGTCTCCGGGAAGATATTGGCATGTTCGATCATGAGCTATCGATGCACGGTGGTTCTCGCGGGCGAAACTGCAA
>NZ_JAMRYX010000239.1 GCF_024448135.1 Methylocystis suflitae | reverse complement strand
GCGCCCCAACGCCGGCGGCGTCAGCCGGCAGCCGGCGACGCGCCTCTTCCTCGGACTTGCGTTTCGATTCGGCTTCGCGCGCGAGACGCTCTTCTTCCTCACGCTTGCGCGCGTCGGCGGCGGCGCGCTCCGCCTGTTCGCGCTCCTCGCGCTCGTTGCGCGCCTTGGCGTCGATTTCCGCGCGGCGGCGATCTTCCTCTTCGCGTGATTTCGCGTCGACCAGCGCGCGGGCGCGCGCTTCGCGTTCCTCATCGGTCAAGGCGCGCAGCACGACGCCGGAGCCAGAGCGCGGCGCGGGCGCGGGACGTTGGGTGGCGGATTTCGGCGCGGCCTTCGGCGGCGGCGCCGGCGACTCCGCGATCGGGGCCGTCGCGCCGGCCGGCTTCGCCGGTTCGGCCTGACCGGGCGCGCGACGCTTCACCTTCTCGACCACGACCACTTTTGAGCGGCCATGGGAGAAGCTCTGACGGACCATGCCGTGCTCGACCGGTCGCTGCTTTAAGTGCAACGTCTTCGACGGCGCGACGGTCAGAGTTTTGTCGCCGCTGTTCTCGCCTTCGCTCATCCAGTTCCCAATCCTGGGTCGCTACGACCCGTTAATTTCACTCTGCGCAGCCGTCGTTCGGCTCCGCTTCGATTTCGTCGCCCGTCGCCGTCGCGCCGTCGATGCATACGCCCCGATAGGCTGCGAGTCGACGGCATCGCCCGATGAAAGCCGTTGTCGGACCGCCCCCGGCGAGGGCAGCATGTATCACATTTGTGCGGCCCAACGCCAAATCCAATTGCGCCGACGAAAATAGGCCGATGACGGGGGTCGTCGATCCAGCGCGCCGGGCGGCTTGGGCAAGCTTGCGCTTGCCGTCTTCGCCGCCGTCGCGCGCTTCGAGAAGGGCGCGGACAGAACCTTGCGCGAGGGCGTCGGCGACCTTGCCGAAGCCCGCCACAACGCAACCCGCCTTATTGGCGAGCGACAGCATCTGCAGACAATCGGCTTCGAGCAATCGGTCGACGTCCTCGGCCAGTTGCGGCGCGGCGTCGATCTGCGTCTTCAGCGCGCGCGCGAATAGACGCTTTTGCGCCGCCTGCGCAACGACCTCGGCGCGCGCCGTCACCCAGACGCCGCGGCCAGGGAGCCGCGCCTTGATGTCGGGCGCAAGCGCGCCATCCGGTCCGCGCACGAAGCGGATCATCGCCTCGGGCGCGCCGCTCTGGCGCGTCACGATGCAGGTCCTCTCCGAAACATGCGGCTCGCGCATCATACCCTCGATCAATCCGCTATTCGCCTTCCGCCTGAGCTTCAGCCTCGACTTCAGGGGTCGCCACCGGCTCCTCGATCCAGCCTACGCGCACCCGCGCGAACATGATCATCGCTTCAGCCTCTTCACGCGACAGGTCAATGCCTTCGAAAAAGCCCTCATGCTTGACCGTCTCGCCATCCTTCTTCTCGCTCCAGCCGACGAGGTCGTCCGGCACGCAGCCGGCGAAATCCTCCATTGTCTTCACGTCGTTCTCGCCGAGCTTGACCATCATCGCGCTCGTCAGGCCCTCGATCTCGCGCAGTTCGTCGGCGACGCCAAGCGCCTTTCGGCGTTCTTCGTTCTCCGCCTCGATGCGCTCCAGATAATTCTTGGCGCGGTTCTGAATTTCCGCGGCGGTATCCTCGTCGAAGCCTTCGATCGTCGCGAGTTCGGGGAGATCGACATAGGCGAGCTCCTCGACCGAGCGGAAGCCCTCGGACGCCAGCAGCCGGCCAACGACCTCGTCGACGTCGATCGCGTTCATGAACGACTTCGTGCGCTCGACGAATTCCTTCTGCCGACGCTCCGACTCTTCGGCCTCCGTGAGAATATCGATGTCCCAGCCGGTCAGCTGCGAGGCGAGACGCACGTTCTGCCCGCGCCGCCCGATCGCCAGCGACAGCTGATCGTCCGGCACCACGACCTCGATGCGTGAACTGTCCTCATCGAGGACGACCTTGACCACTTCCGCCGGCTGCAACGCATTGACGATGAAGGTCGCGGCGTCCGCGGACCAGGGAATGATGTCGATGCGCTCGCCCTGCAGCTCGCCGACGACCGCCTGAACGCGGGAGCCGCGCATGCCGACGCAGGCGCCGACCGGATCAATCGAGGAATCGCGCGACACCACGGCGATCTTGGCGCGCGAACCGGGATCGCGCGCGACCGACTTCACCTCGATGACGCCGTCGTAGATCTCCGGCACTTCCTGCTTGAACAGCTTCGCCATGAATTGCGGATGAGTGCGAGAGAGGAAGATCTGCGGGCCCCGCTGCTCTCGGCGCACATCATAGACATAGGCGCGGGCTCGATCGCCCGGGCGGAACATTTCGCGCGGGATCATCTCGTCGCGGCGGATAATGGCTTCGCCGCGGCCAAGATCGATGACGACATTGCCGTATTCGACGCGCTTGACCACCCCGTTGACGATTTCGCCGATGCGATCCTTGTATTCTTCATATTGGCGGTCACGCTCGGCCTCGCGCACTTTCTGCACGATGATCTGCTTTGCGGACTGCGCGGCGATGCGGCCGAAGTCGAAAGGCGGCAGCGTTTCGGAGATCCAGTCGCCGGACTGCGCCGCCGGATTGCGCTTGCGCGCTTCGGCGAGCGAAATCTGCGTCGAGTCGTTTTCCACCTCGTCGACGACGAGCAGCAGTCGCGAGAAGCGGACTTCGCCAGTCTTGGGATTGATCTCGGCGCGGACCTCGGTTTCCTGGCCATAGCGCGAGCGCGCCGCCTTCTGCAGCGCGTCCTCCATCGACGCGATGACGATCGAACGGTCGATCGACTTTTCGCGTGCGACGGCTTCGGCGATCTGCAAAATCTCAAGTCGGTTGGCGCTGACGGCCATTGTTAGTCTCCCCTCGAACGGCCGGAGGGCTTTGGTTTGCCGCCGGCCTTCTTGAACTGGGTTTGAACGCCGGCCGGAGCCAGCGGTTTTTGCTTCTTTTGCGCGGGACCGCGAAAGCGTCCCGGTCCGCGGCGCGGACGTTCCTCCGCCTCCGCCTCCTCCTGCTTCTCTTCAGTCTGTTGGAGCTTTCCAGCCCGCAGCGACTCGCGAATGAGCGCCTCGGTCAGCACCAGCCGGCCTTCGTCGAGGTCGGCGAGCGGCAGCGACACGGCTTTTTCTTCATCCGAGCGCGCGTCGGTGCGCTCCAGCGCGAGCGTCGCGCCAGGTCCCTCGCCTTCGACGCCGCGAATGACGCCGCGAAAGCGCTTGCGTCCGCTCGCGACAGGATGGGTCAGTTCGATCTTGACCTCATGACCGATGGCGCGGTGAAAATCCGACAGACGCACCAGCGGACGATCGACGCCCGGAGAAGAAATCTCCAGGCGATATTCACTGGCGATGAGATCGGCGACGTCGAGTTCGGGCGACAGCGCCTGGCTCGCCGCCTCGCAATCATTGACGGTCATCGTTCCGTCCGGACGCTCCGCCATGATCTGCAGAGTCGGCCCATTCTGCTGTAAGAGCCGCACGCGCACGAGTCGGTAGCCCAACTGCGCCAGCACCGGCTCTACAAGATGCGCCACGCGCGCGGCGACGCCGGTCTCACCGACGAGACGCGGTTCGTCAAAGGTCGTGCTGGCGGCGGCGTTTTGCGTCAAGCTTTGTCCTTGAAGCTCTCGAACGATCAAAGCAAAAAGAGCGGGTCCCCGGAGGGCCCCACTCTCAATCGGCGATCATCCGAGAATGATCGTTATGAGATGAAGTTCGGCCCTATATCGCACAAAATCGCGAAAAATCAAGACATCTTAAAGCCAATCGTTCAGCCGATCGTCGCACGTCGCACGCAGGGGCGTAAGCCCCCCACCGTCGAGGCCGTTGAATTCACATGTAATTTTGCGAGAACTGCGCGCGAGCGTGCATGTTAACCTCGCGCCCCAGAGTTTCCCGCCGGGTCTGACGTAATTCTTTGATTGCGGTCGTTGGGGCGCGGCCGCCAATGCGACATTGTGGAGATTATTATCAAAGCGCTTGATGCGCGTCCGCCCGAATCGCGGACGCGACATCGCCGGGAAATCTTCGGGTTTCATGACGTCTACGCCGATGACTCTCGCGCAGGCGATCGAGCGTTCTCTCCTGATGATCGCCGAATGAAATCCAGTTCAGTGGGGAAGTAATCGGGCGACGCAGGCGCTGACGGAGTCGCGCCATTTGGGCAGCGCGACGCCGTAGCTGGCTTCGAGCTTGGCGTTGTCGAGCCGTGAATTCGCCGGACGGCGGGCCGGCGTCGGATAGTCCGCGGTGCTGATGCGCTTGACGCGCACGGGCTTGCGGCCCTGCTTCTCCGCCGCGGAAAAGATCGCGTCCGCCATATCCGCCCAGCTTGCCTCGCCCCGCCCGGTCATGTGGAAAACGCCGCGCAAACGCGGATCGGAATCGTCGACCAGCCTTTCGGCGATGGCGAGCAACGCGTCGGCGATGTCGAGCGCGTTCGTCGGATTGCCGATCTGATCGGCGACGACGCCGATTTCATCGCGCGTTTCGCCAAGACGCAGCATCGTCGTGACGAAATTCGCTCCAAACGGACTGTAAACCCAGGCGGTGCGCAAAATGACCGAATTTTCGCAGCGCGCGGCAATCTGCTTTTCGCCTTCGAGCTTCGAACGTCCATAGGCGCCGGTCGGGCCGGGTTCGTCGTCTTCGCGATAGGGGCGATCGAGCGTTCCGTCGAAGACGTAATCGGTCGAAAGATGCAGCAGCGGCACCTTCAGTTCGGCGGCGGTTTCGGCGACGAAGCCCGCGCCCGCGCCATTGATGCGCATCGCGACGTCGGGTTCGCTCTCGGCCTTGTCGACCTGAGTGTAGGCGGCGGCGTTGACGATGGCGTCGCAGCGCACGCTGCGTAGCGACGCGAGAACCATGTCGCGCGAGGAGAGGTCGAAGCGCGGACGGCCGAGCGCGAGCATTTCGACGCCTCTCGGCGCGCGCTCGATGAGGGAGCTGACGACCTGGCCGGTGAGCCCGGTGACGGCGATGCGCTTCATCTTGCCCACTGTACCCAAAACCTCCGCCAGATCACGCAGCCGCGGCCATTTGCGATCCTTGTCCGACAGCGCGGCGCTTCCGGCGGCGGCCGGCCACGCGATCCCGATGTCAGGGTCGTCCCAGGCGACGCCGCAATCATACTGCGGCGAATGGAAGTTCGTCACCCCAGAGGCGCGTCGATGAAAATCTCGATGAATTCCTGCCGGAAGCGAAGGAGAAGCGATTCATCCGGTGTCGGCTGACCGGTCGATAGACGGCGCCAGTCTTCGAGCAACGCCGAGAGCGCATTGTGCAAGCGTTTGGCGCTCCCTTTTGGATCGAACCACCAATTCGCGCTCGACGGGAGCCCTTTCGTAACTACCACGGGAAGAGCCTATCGGTGATTGACTGAGCTTCATTCTGCTGCTCCCCGGGAACGGAGACGCCTATCCACTTATGTTGAACTTGTTCCAGATGCGCCGATGGATCGTAAGGCATAACGTCGAGGTCGAGAGTCGCATATGAGAGGCGCCCGATCGCCGCAAGCGCCGCATAGGAGCCCACAACCCTGTCTCGTTGCGCCGTCACAAGATTCACGCGAGCGGTCAGCAGCGCTTGTTGCGCGTTCAGCACGTCGAGCGTCGTGCGTTGTCCGAAGGCGGCCTCGTCTCTGACCCCGCGCAGCGCCACCTCAGCGGCCTTGACGGCTTTCATGTTGAATGAAACGGCGGCCTTCGCTGTCGTGAATTGACTGAAGCCCTGAATAACCGCCGCCCTGACTGAATTCTTGATGACGTCAGCGTGAATTCGCGCCTGACCAAGCTGCTCCTTCGCCTGCCGTATGGCCGAATACTCGCCGCCGCCTTGATAGAGCGGCACGTTCAATTGGCCAAACACCTGTGCGCCAAACTACCGGGTTTTTGGATAGCCAAAATAAGAATCGAATTGTTGAATGACTTGAGCGCCGACCGACGCCGTCGGCAGGATCGCGCTTTCCGCAATTTTGACGGCCGATTCTCCCGCATCGATCTGGTGAACTGCGGCGACAATGGAAGGGTGACCTGCGAGAGCGACCGCAATTGCGTCGTCGCGGCTTTCTGGAAGAAGCGCCTCAAGCGAGCGCGCCGGTTGCAGCAGCTTGGGCTCCTCGCCGACCGTTTGATGATAGACCGAGGCGCTATTTTCGAGCGCGCCGAAAGCGGCGGCCAAATCGGCTTGGGATTGGGCGAGCGCGGCTTCGGCTTGAGCCACGTCTGTGCGGGTCACTTCGCCGAAATCGAAGCGATCCATTGTCACCCGTAACTGTTCGCGCAGAACGCCGATGTTATTCTTCTTGAGACGAACGACAGCGGCGTCGCGAAGCACATTCATATACGCGGTCGCGCCCTTTAAGAGCGCCTGCTGCTCCGCGTCACGAAGAACTGCCCTCGAGGCCAATACGCCGGATTCCGCTTGACCTAGACTAGCGCTCGTCTTGCCGCCGTCCAACACTGGCAGCTGAAACGCGAAGGTCGCATTAAGCGGTTTGCCCGAATATTTGTCGCTCTGATATTGTCTGCTGCTGAACTGATCAATTCCGGCTGGAGCGCGGATCAGCGTTCTCTGCGGCCCCCCCGTTGCGGATATGCTCGCTTTTGGCCGCGCGTTGGAATAGGCCTTTGAGATCTCTTCGTCATGCACGCGAACATTCGCTCGCTGTTCGCCGATTTCCGGGTTTGTCGTGTAAACCTTCTCTAACGCGCCGGTTATCGTATCTCCACGCGCCTGCGCCGGCGCATAACATATACAGCACACAATACAGGCTAGAAGAACATGTCGACGGCGCGGCTGATCGCTCGGCGCACGCGCGCACATTGGCGTTTTTTCAAGCCTGCACATTGAGCTAAAATCACCTTTCCTTCATCGCGCGAGACGCCACTTCGAGCAGTGGAGAAAACAAATATTCGAGAATGCGGCGCCGTCCGGTCTTTATCTCTACGGTAACGCCCATGCCTGGAGACAACGGAACGTCGACGCCATCGATATTCATCGTCGAACGCGCCGAGCGAAGGGTCACCGGAAAGACGAGATTTTGAGTGCGTTGCGCGCCGCCGAAATAGCTATTCTTGGCGGGCCGCGCCGGATTGCCTTCGAGCGCCTGAGCGTCAGGCTCAGGTATCGCGTCATGCGCAACACGCGTCACCGTCGCGTCAAGCGAGCCATAGCGCGTGAAGGGAAATGATTCCACCTTCACAACAGCTGGCTGATCCTTCTTTACAAATCCGATGTCCTTGTTTTGGACATAGCATTCAATCTCAAGTTCAGCGTCATCAGGCACGATCCGCATGAGTTCTTCGCCAGTCGAAAGAACCTGATTTCTTGTGGTGACCGACAGACCAAAGACTGTCCCAGAGATCGGACTCCGAATGGTCATATGCTCGGTTTTCTCATGCGCCTTCTTATGCCTTTGTTCAAAATCATCGATCTGACGCTCTGCTTCGCCCAGCTTTTGTTCGTTCTCAGCGACAAATGCATCCACTTGCTTTGCGCGCTCCTGTCGCAGCACGCGGCTCGCGGCCTGAGCTTCGGTGAGCTGCCCTTGTTGGGTCGCAAGGTTGGTTTGCTGGACCTGCAACGCCTCGATCGAATCGATGACCGCCGCCCTTGGCGTCGATCCGCGGGCGAGCAGGCCCTTTCTCATAAGGACGCGCTCTTTGAGAGTCGCGAGCAGCGATTCCTGACTCACAATCATATTTTTGAGGCGCTTCTGTTCTTCTTCTTTTTGATCAAGCTGCGCATCGATGCTCTTAAGCGAACTCAAAAGCTGTCTTAAATCCCCTCTGAGGATGCGACCTTCCCGCTCCTTGAGTTGGTCTGGAATTTCCGTCGGCCACTCAACGGCTATTTCTTTGTCGTAAGAATTATTCGCGATCGCGTTCAAGGCGGCCTTCCGGCGCGCTTTCTCCGCGACATAGGCCAGGTAGACGATCGAGGAACCCCTTTCGTCCGCGGCGGCTTCCGCGGGATCGAGCTCCACCAAGACCTCTCCGGCAGTGACATGCCGCCCGTTCTCTGCATGGATCGCGACCACGCGGCCGGTCTCAAGCGGTTGGATCGTTTTTACGCGGCCGGCAGGCTGAATTTTCCCCTGCGCAATTGCGATGATGTCGATATGGCCGAAATACATCCACGTCAGCGCGACGCTCAACAGCAAGCAGATCGCCCAGAGCAGACCAATATGCACAGGCGACGGCGGCGTTTCCAGAATCGAAATGGCTGCTGGAAGAAACTCTCCGTCGGAACGCGCCCACTTCACGAGCGCGAGCCGTTCCGCCGCAGCGCGAAGACGAGGCAGACCGTCACCGCTTGGCTCCGTAATATTGGCTCTCCTCTTGAGCCGCATCAAACGTTTTCCAAATCGTTCTGAAGAGACCAGAGGTGAGCGTAGAGACCGTTCGGATTGCGGATGAGTTCCTCATGCGCGCCGATCTCTTGAATGCGCCCGTCGCTAAGACTGATGATTCTGTCGCATCTCCGGACGGCCTGCAGACGATGAGCGATGATGATAACGGTGCGGCGCTTGACGATCTCGAACATGTTTTTCTGGATGATGCGCTCGCTTTCGTAGTCGAGGGCGCTGGTCGCTTCATCGAAAATGAGAATCCGAGGATTGATCGCAAGCGCGCGAGCAATGGCGATTCTCTGTCGCTGTCCGCCAGAAAGATTGCTTCCCCGTTCCTCCACCATGGTGTCGTAGCCATTGGCAAGCCGACTGATGAACTCATCAGCCCCGGACATTTTTGCCACGGCGACGACTTGAGCCCGAGACATCGCAGGATTGGCGAGCGCGATATTATCGTGAAGACTGCGGTTGAAGAGCAGGTTCTCTTGCAGCACGACGCCTATCTGCGAGCGCAGCCACGCCGGATTGACCTGCAGAATGTCAGCGCCGTCGACAAGAATCTGCCCCTCTTCAGGCGCATAAAAGCGCTGAATCAATTTTGCGAGGGTTGACTTGCCTGATCCGGAGCGCCCGACCACGCCGATCACTTCTCCCGGCTTTATTGTAAATGAGACGTTTTTCAATATTTCAGGCGAACCAGGCCGGTAACGGAACGTGACGTTCCTAAACTCGATCTCGCCCTTCGCGGGCGGCAAACTCCCATGTGCGAGATTTAACGGCTCCATGGGCGCATTCAGGATATCGCCCAGACGCTCGATAGAGATCTGTACCTGCTGGAAATCTTGCCAGATTTGCGAAAGCCGCAAGATTGGTTGCGCGACTTGCGCGGAAATCATGTTAAACGCGACGAGCTCTCCAACAGATAACTCGCCGTCGATAACCGCCTTAGCGCCAAAGAGCAGCAGCAGCGCGTTGGTGAGCTTGCTGATGTATTGAATTGCCGACTGGCCCCCCGCCCCCAGCAATCCAGTATCGAATGATTTCGATACATATGAAGCAAGCTTTTCCTCCCATTGCGTTTGCATTGAGGGCTCGACAGCGGTCGACTTGATTGTTTGCACGCCAACGACCGCTTCCACCAACATCTGCTGGCTCTCGGCGCCGCGATTGAACTTCTCCTTGATCATTTCTTGGAGGATCGGCCGAATGAACGCCGCGACGATAAGGTAAAGCGGGATCGACGCAATGACGATCAGGGTTAACTTCCAGGAGTAGGCCCAAAGTACCGCGAGAAAGACGATGGTGAAAAAGATGTCCAAAAGCGAGAACAAACCCTGACCCGTCAAGAAAGACCGAATCGTCTCGAGCTCTCTTACGCGCGCCACCGTCTGCCCGGCGGACCGCGTCTCAAAATACGCCATCGGCAGATGGAAGAGATGAAAAAACAGCCGGCGTCCGAGTTCAACGTCAATCCGATTGGTCGTATGCGACAGCGCATATGTGCGCAAATACTGAAGCACAACGTCGAAAACGCCGATGACCGCCAACCCGCCGATCAGAACGAAGAGCGTATCATAGCCCCTGTGGCTGAGGACCTTGTCGATAACGACCTGGAAGAAAAGCGGCGTCACCAGCGCAAAGATTTGCACAAAGAACGATGCGACGAGGACGTGAAGCAGCGGCCGACGATAGCGCCAAATCGAAGGAAGAAACCAGCGAAGACTAAAATGTTTGGGCTCGACGCCTAGGCCGCCGAGTCTACGAGAAACAAGAATGACCGCGTCGATCGTCTCATGAATTTGATCTAAGGGAAGGCTACGATCCGAGCGCGTGATCGGATCGACGAGGCGATAATCGCCAGACGGCATTTTGCCGCCAAAGACTTCAAATCGGCCAGCGCGCGTTCGAACGATCGCAGGCGAAGGGAGAGCGGCTAGCCTTTGCTTATGTATGGGACGAATTAAGCGCGCTTTGAGTCCGATAAGAACGGCGGCGCGCACGAGATCTTCGCAACTGATGCTCTTGCCGTGAAGCGCGAGTTCCCGCCGGATCTGATCAGGGCTCGCGACAATGCGATAGTACGCGGCGATTCCGCAAAGGCCTTGCAACCCGGAGTCTTCATGGCGCCCCGCTGATTCTTCACGGGGCGTTTCTTCGGTCGGCGCGGCTTCATCCTTCGCAGCGTCGTGCATTTGCAACCGAACCTTAAATCTATGATCCGCTTCCGGTTATTCCCTCCGGCCTCACATGTAAAGAGACTTCGCCTACACATGTCTGACCTGCTGAACCGACCTGATGGCAGGAACAAATATGAAGTCGCCGGAAGGCCTTGCGCAATATCAACGCAGCATCGCGATAGCCAAGAAGAGTCACAGAGAAAGCGATGAGACATCATGCAAGCTCAATCGCTGCATTCCGCCAATCGATCGCCCCAGAACCGACGCCCGCTCTTTCCCAAAAGACATTCATTTTGCCCATTGGGGTTTCGCCGGCGCCTCCTCTGTTACACGAATTGCACCTGCGACTGAGTCAGACTCGACAGGGCGACATTTTGGAGCGTGATGGTGTTATTCGCGTCGAGCGTGATGAGCGTATTTGCCTCGTGTTGAGATGAAGCGGCAAGAAGATGCGACCAATCCGCAAAGATTGCATGATCAAATTGCAGCGTGTCCGACGCGTCGAAACCGGAGATCACATCCGTCCCGAACCCTGGATGGAACACGAAATTGTTGTTGTTGCCATTCTCCGTGATCGTTGATGATCCGAGAAGGGTAATGTCATTATTTGAACCGTTGATCGTATCGGTGTCGCCGGCGGCAATGTTGACCTTGCCGCCACTGATGTTGATCGTATTCGTATGATTCTCCGTGCCATAGATCGGGAATGGCCATCCCCATACCCAATACCAGCCAACCACGACAGTGCTAATGACGCCGCCTGCGACGTTCACCGTGGAACCGCCGCCGGCATTAACGAGGTTGTCGTGACCCACGACCGACAACGTCGCGTTAACGTCGGTCGCGAGCTTATTGGCTGATCCAGTGACCGTCGCGCTGGCGGAGGCGTCGACGGTGACGTTTCCGGAGTTCACGGTCAGTTGATTGCCGGTCCCTGTCACGGCGACCGGATCATCGGAGCCGTTGACCGTGACATTTGTGTTCGATTTGAGGGTGATGGCGTTTCCGCTGGACGAGACCGTACCGCCAGATCCATTTTCGAAAATCACGGGGGTCGAAGCCGTGTTGACCGTTGCGCCCGTATTCGTCACGTCGATCGCAGTGACGTTGACGCCGCCAAGGCTCGCATGATCGATTGTGCGCGCAACCGAATCAAGTAAATCCGCCCTTGAAATCGTCCCGGCGGTCAGCATGCCGGCCCAGGTTTGAGACTCCGTCGACGTCGGCGCTCGGCCATAGACGTTGGTAAAGACGAGATTGACGAAAGCGGCATCGGTCGTCGTTCCGTATTTCGTCGCGAATTCCGAAGATGCGATGAGTTCGCCGGCGATCTGCACCTCCGTCGCCGATCCGTTGAGAATCCGCGGCAGCTGCGCAGCGATTTCAGCGCCGGTCATGTTACGCTTTAACGCAGCGTAATAGAGTTGCCCCAGAATATCCGTCGCAACCTGCTTATCGGTCGTGTGATCGATAGACACGAGTTGGCCGCCGCTCAACGTGTTGTTTGTCGTCTCATGGACGTTGCCGTCGGCGACATGTTCGGAACCTTCCGACAGGGCGACGGCGATGTCGGCGCGCGTAGCCGTCCCGGCCTTGAGCTGAGAGAGATATTTATTCAGCTCCGCGAGCGTTGCGTAGCGGCCGAGAGCGTTCTGGGACATCTGTTCAATGAATTCGGCGTCCGTCAGAGCGCCATATTTGCCGATAAATTCGGTCGGCGGCGGCGAGCTCCCTACGACGATCGTCGCTGGCGGAGCCGCCAAATAGGCCTTGTTCGTCATGACATCGGCGGCGAGCTTATTGAGATTGAACTCCGCACCAGCGCCGCTCGTGGTAATATAGTCCGCGAGAAACTGCTTTTCGCTCTCGGTCATGTCGCGATTGAGAAGCGTGTCATACATCCGCTCGGCCATTGCGACGAACTTTTGCTCGGAAGCAACGTCAATCGTAATCGACTTGGCCCCGCCGCCGTTGTAGGTGCTGAATGTGTATCCATACAGACTAAAGGTCGATGTTGGACTTTCATTCCAGACCCAGGTGTCCACGCCATTCTCGTCGATCGAATGCGACGCATAAGCGCCCAGATATCCCGAACTGAGGCCAAGGAGGTTAATCGAATAGCTGTCTGGGGATGTTACGTACCAAGCATAGCTTCCGTTGGAGTTCGGAACGTAGACCTTCGTGCTCGTGACGTCGACGCTCTTGATCGCTAGGCCAACGCTCGGGATAGGGTTGCCATAGACGTAAATTGGCGGGCCCTGTTGCCATCCGATCCCCGTGCCGGTTTCACGGGAGGTGACGATCAATCCATCGGCGCTTGTCGTCGTCGTGACCGTCGTCGTCAAGCCCGGATGCGCATAGGTCAAGGAGAGCGTATCGGTCTTCGCGCCGTCTGGCGCAACCGTGATCGTCTCGTTGACGTCTGGGATCGCCCCGTAGCTCCTGGTCACAATGTTCGTCGTCAAGCCATTCGCGCTCGTCGCCGTAATGGTCTGATCCTTGATCGTTCCATCAGCGTAAGTGTTGGTGATCGTGCGCGTGCTGCTGCCGTCGGCTTGCAGCGCGGTGACATCATTCTGCGTCTCAAGCGATGTTCCGCGACCACTCACATCGATCTTCGACACTTTGGTAAGACCATTGGCGCTCACCGTCGTCACTGTCCGGTCGCGCAAAATTCCCGCGGAGCCGTAATCGGCGACCGTGATCGTTTGGCTGCCGTCGGCGTTAATCGCGGTCGTCTGGCTGCGGCTCAAATCGACCACGCCATCGCCGTTCGAATCGATCGAGATTGTCTTCGACAGCTGATCGTCGCTCAGCGTCGTGCTGATTTTCGAGGTCAACGCGCCGGCGGCGGTCGTGTCCCAAACGATGTCGGAGGTCGAGCCGTCGGCGTTGCGCGATTTGGTGTCAAAATGATCGAAGACGCCATCGCCGTTCGTGTCCCGCTGAAGGGCCTGCGTCAGGCCGTCACGGCTGGTCGTCAAAACGTCCTTCTGGCGCAGCGTCCCGTCCATGTTGAAATAGATAAGGGTCTCGACCCGGCTGCCGTCGACATTGGTCGTTGTCGCATCCGTCACGTCAAACCGCCCGTCGCCATTGACGTCGGTTTGTGTCGTCTTCGAAAGGCCGCTGGCGCTCGTCGACGTGACGACCTTGGTCTGGAGCGCGCCGCCCGACGTCGCCGACACGGAGACCGTCTCCGTCGTCGAGCCATCGGCGTTCAGAACAGTCGTGTCCGTCGCATAGGAATTGAGCGTCTCATAGCCGTTCACCCCCGTACGCTCGGTCGTCACGATCAGACCGCTCGCGCTGACGGTCTTCACGATCCGCTCGACGACGGCGCCGCCAGTGGTTCCGTTGTAGTCCGTGTAGGTCTCCACACGGCTGCCGTCGCTGTTTAAGACGGCGACGTCGGTTTCCGTGCGGTCGACGGCTCCATCGCCATTATTGTCATACGTGACGGTCTTCGCCAGACCATTGGCGCTGGTTGTCGTGATGCGCTTGCTCTGCAGCGCGCCTGTTCTGGACAGGTCGGAGAGCGTGTCGATAACGTCGCCATTGGCCTGGAGGGCGATTGTTTCGGTCTGATCGGTTATTCCATCGCCATTGACGTCTCGGTTGATCGAGGTGGTTTTGCCGTCGGCACTCGTCGTCGTGACGGACTTGCCCCTGAGCGCGCCATTGGCGTTCGTCTCCGAATACGTCTCCATCTTCGAACCGTCGGCGTTCAGCGCGGTAATATCGGCAGTCGTCGTGTCCCATGTTCCGTCGCCATTGACGTCCGTCTGGACTGCCTTCGAGAGCCCGTTCGCGCTCGTCGAGATGACCGTGCGGGCGCGCGTCGAGCCATTCGCGTTCAGGTCGGTGACGGTCTCGCTCGTGCTTCCGTCGGCGTTCAGCGCGGTCACGTCGGTCCGGGTGACATCCCACACGCCGTCGCCATTGACGTCCGTTTGTGTTCGCCCTGACAGGCCATTGGCGCTTGTCTGAACGACAGTTTTGTCGCGTAGCGAGCCGTTGGGATTGTAATTGACGACCGTATCGACAGTGTAGCCGTCCGCGCCGACCGAAATCGTCTCGACGCTGTCGTTTTGCCCGTCGCCGTTGAGGTCGCTCGAGATCGTCTTCGATCGGCCGTCTGCGCTCGCCGAAATTGAGATCTTGTCCCTCAGCGTCCCGTCGCCATTCTTGTCCGTAATGGTCTCCACTCGGCTGCCGTTGGCGTTCAGCGTGGTGACGTCCGTGCGAATTCGGTCGACGCTCCCATTGCCGTCGAGATCCACGGAGGTCGTGACGGAAAGCCCATCGTCGCTCGTCACGACGACCGTTTGCTCGCGCTTCGTCCCGTTGGCGTTGACATCAGTGACGGTTTCGCTCGTGCTTCCATCGGCGTTGAGCACGGTCACATCCGTCGTCGTCACGTCGTTCACGCCGTCGCCGTTGACGTCGGATTGCGTCGTGACGGACAGGCCCGTGGCGTTCGTTGTCGTAACGACCTTTGACCGCAGGGAGCCATTGGCGTTCTTGGTCAACACTGTTTGGGTCCGACTGCCGTCCGTGTTAAGCACGGTCGTGTCCGTAACCGTCGTGTCCCACACGACGTCGCCGTTCACATCGCTCAGAGCGTTCTTCATCAGGCCAGTGGCGTCGACGGCTGAAATTGTCCGGGCGCGCAAGGTTCCGTTCGGATTCAATTCCGCGACCACCTCGGTCGTGACCCCGTGCGTCGCGGTCGCAACGCTCTTCGTGACGTCCGTCACGCCGTCGCCGTTCAAATCCGTGGTTGTGGTCACCGTCTTGTGGTCGGCGCTGGTCGACACGAATGTTTTCGAGCGCAACGATGCGTTGCCGTTCGTCTGCGTGATCGTCTCCGTGCGGCTGCCGTCCGCATTGACCACCGTCACATCGGCAATCGTCTGGTCGATCGTTCCATTGCCGTCGATGTCCAGCTGCGTCGAGACACTCAGCCCATTCGCGCTCGTCGTCGCAATCGTTTTGTCTTTCAGCGCGCCATTGTTGGCCTTGTTGGCGGTCGTCCGCGTCGACGAGCCGTCCGCGTTCTTTACCGTCGTCTCCGTCGTAATGAGATCGATGATGGCGTCGCCATTGGCGTCGACCTGGCTGGTTCGCGTCAGCCCGTCGGCGCTCGTCGAGACGATCGACTTGTCGATGATGCTGCCATTGCTGTTGTATCTGGCCGTTGTGTCGACGCTCGAGCCATTCGCCGCAACGACGATGGTTTCGATGCTGTCCCAGATCGCGTCGCCGTTCTGGTCGATCTGGATCGTCCTCGAACGCCCGTCCGCCGCCTTGGCGATCACCGTCTTGTCGCGCTTGGAGCCATCCGCGTTCAAATTCGTGACGGTCTGCGTCCGGCTGCCGTCGGCGTTGATCGTCGTGACGTCCGTGGTAATCACGTCCCAGACGCCGTCGCCATTGACGTCAGACTGCGTCGTCTGTGACAGATTGTCGGCCGAAAGTAGAATTTTCGTCCGATCGCGGAGCGAGGCGTTGCCATTATTGTTCGTGGTCGTGGTCGTGTAGGAGCCGTCGGCGTTCTTCACGACGACTTCCGTGGTCGTCAGATCGGTCGTTGCATTGCCGTCGAGATCGAAGGCTGTCGTCTTCGAAAGTCCGTCAGCGCTGGTGGTCTTCACCCATGCGTCGCGCAGGGAGCCATTGGCGTTCGTCTCTCTGACCGTCTCCGTGCGGCTGCCGTCCGCGTTGACCACAATGGCGTCGTTCGTGGTTAAATCGAAAAGGGCGTCGCCATTGGCATCCGTCTTCGTCTGGCTTGTCAACCCGTTCGCGCTCGTCGTCACCACCGTTTTGTCGATGAGCGTCCCGTTGACGTTCAAATTCGAGACCGTGTTGGTGCGAGAGCCGTCGGCGGCCACGACGATCGTCTCGACGCGAGTCCAGGCGCCGCCGCCATCCGGGTCGGTCTGGATCGTGATCGACTTTCCGTCTGCGCTGGTCGTCGTCGCCCGCCGGGCGAGAACCGCGCCGCCCGCCGTCTTGTCGGTCACCGTCTCGGTCTTCGAGCCGTCGGCGTTGACCACCGTAACCGAGGTCTGAATCTGGTCGATCACCCCGTCGCCGTCGAGATCGACCGACAGCGTTTTCGTCTTGCCATCCGCCGAGGTCGTCAGAATCCGCTCGCTGGCGAGGCTCCCATCCGCATTGAGCGACTTATTGTCGATGGTCTTCGAGCCGTCGGCGTTTTGCGTCGTCGTCGAGCGCAAGGCGGCGCCCGCAGCGTCATAGACGAGAGTCACCGTCGCCGCCGTTCCCGTCGTTCCGTTGGTGCGGGTGAAGGTTGTCTGGCCGTCGATCGACGAGCCGTCGGCGAATGTGCGGGTTGTCTGGTCCTCGATGAGATTGATCGAGGCGATCCCCGCCTGCGCCAGCGTCTGCAGCGTGCGCGTGCCGTCGGCGTTGCTGACGATCAGCTTGAACTGCGAGAATTTCGCGTCGCTGGCGCTGAGCTTGCCGTCATGGTTGGTGTCGAACACGTCGCGCAGCGCCTGCATATCGGAGGTCGCCGTCGGGTCCCATTGCGTGAAGTCGATTTCATTCTGCTGGTCGATCTTCCCGTCATTGTTGGCGTCATAGGCCAAAAGCGCGTCGCCTGGGGCGGCCCAGGCGGTCAGATGCTGATAGCCGTCGCCCGCCATGTCGAAATAAGTATTCGACGACGTCACCGGCGTCAGCTGCACGCCGTCGCCGTTCAAATCGAGCGCCACGGGAAAGATATCGCTGAAGAAATCGCCGATGCCGCCGAAAATATTGTCGAAGAAATTGCCGATGCTCGAAAACACCGCCTTCGTATCCGACCAGAATCCCCCGAACATGCGGCCGAGGTCGCCGAGGCTGTTGAAGCCGATCCCTCTCTCCGACCCGCCGCCATCGAAGGGCAGCACAGGCTTTCCGAAGTCGGGCAAATTGATATTCTGCCCCTGATAGCCCCAATTCGAGCTGAACATGAGGCCGTCGTTGATGAAGCCTAAGGAAAAATTGGCCGAACCGATGACGTTCCCCAGCGCGCTCGTCGCGTCGTCGAAGAGACCGCTCAGCCCGCTCGCCGCCTCGCCGAAGAGACCGCTTCCGAAGCCGGTCGTGACTGAGTTTCCCGAAGAGACGGAGTAATAATTCACGTTTCCTGGCAGATTGCCGTCGCCGTAATGCTTGCCGAAGGAGGATGCGTCGGGCGGCGTTAAATCAAGCTGGGATTTCGCTGCGTCGAGGTTGATCGACGCTGAGCCATTCGGCTCCAGAGAAGTTCGCGCGGACGAAGGCACAAAGACGCTATCATAGATCGCGCCACTGAGCTGATTTAGCGAAAGGCCACCGAGCAAGCCGCCAAAAAACGCTCCGACAAACGCGCCCGGGGGCCCCGCGAATGCCAAACCGAGCAACCCGCCCGCTGCGGCGCCGCCAAAGCCGCCGGCCGTGCGTCCGCCAAACTGTGCGCCCGCCCGAACTGCTCCGAATGTATCACCTGCAGAATACTTATCTCCTAGTTCTTTGGCAGTCACCGCGGCGTCGACGCTCACACCAAAAAGCCCCGTTGCCTTGCCCAACCCCCGTAAGAGATTGTTTCGTTCCAGCGAAGCCAAATCGTGAGTCAGTTGGTAAAGCGTTCCGCCAGGATTCGAACCGGTCAACGACCGATAACCTACTTTGCTCTCGCCCCGGAACTCATCGCCGCCGAAAACCCCCCACTTATAACCAACAACATCGGAGCGTCTAGCTCCGTCTATAACTCTGGATGTTACTAGGTCGAGCTTATTGAAAAGGGCATCAACTGCGCTCTCGCCCAGCCGGCCAACTTCATAGGGGGTCAAATTCCGCGCATATGGCATCAAAGCATTGCCAGTAGAGACTTGGATTCCCGCTCTCTCTAAAGCCTTTACCAGAGGGACGGAAAACCCGTTTTTACTGCCATATTGGCTGTTGAATTGATACCATCGAACAACCAGTCGTGGATTGGCCTGCAGTATACCGTAGCCCGTCACCGCGAACAGATCGCCGATCTTCTGTTCGCCGCCCAGGCCTGAATTTGCGCGCGGCTCCGGCGGCGCGAAGGTCATGCGAATGCCGAGAACGGAAAGAGCGTCCTGATCGGTAGCAGACATAATACGGACTCCTGAAAAGCTTAATCGCGCGTCATCTCAAGTTTCAGTGGTGTTATGTGCGCCGCGAGCCGAATGTTCACCTCAGCTCCAAATGCGAATAGGGAATTGGTGGAGGCGCGTTAGGATCGGCCCAGAATTTCATCCGCCTGACGAATTCATTGTCGTCGCCCCACTGTCGGAAAAAGTCCTCTTTTCCATGGCTGGGGAGCCACTTGCCTTCATGACGGGAGCGGCTTCCGTCGCAACAATTGAAAACTTCGAACGCCATGTAGAGCGGGTAGATATCGTTGAAGCCAGGATGATGCGGATGAACTCCAAAAATACAGGGATGATAATAGCCCATCATATCGCGCGCCCCGCGCTTGCCGTCGCCAACAAACAGTCCCCATCTGGCATCAGGGTTGAATTTAATGATATATTCACCGGCGAAGACGCTGAGGTCATGGATGACGTTCATCCCAGCGTATAAGCCCTTCCAGGCCGGCTCGTAATACCCCAGCGCATAAATCGTATCACAATGCCGGGGAGGTATAAGGAATCCGCCGTATCGGAGTAGCCAGACATCCAGGGGCGGGAGTCCCTCGGGCGCCAGTTGCAACTGAATGGAAAACTGCGCGAGGAGTCGTGCAAGGTAAGCGATCCGACTAGTTCGCTGACCCATGAAGAACTCGAAATTGGCTTCCGCTTGCGCCCGCTTGAGGTTTTTCCCCCGAAAGGGAGGCGCATATTCTGGGTAATCGCGCAAGCGCCCCCACAATTTGCGTCTGTCGAGTTTTCGGGTGATGAACTCAAGCATGGAGCAGCAATTTCCTTGATCGACAGTCGGGCGATCGGAGCGAACACAAGCTTTTTCCGCTAGGAATCGACCAGCGCGCCAAGTGCGAAGAGCGCAACCGCCAACGCGACGACGGCAAAGGTAAAGAACGTCTGAGCGATCGCGATTGTGCCGCGCGCATCAGGGTTTCATTATCGGGCAGTCGGTCGCTTCGCAACATGACGGTCGCAACTATTGATTCATTACACGCGAATTCGTCATTGGAATACCACTTGATATCCGTAAAGATGGAGGCTTGAGTTCCAGCACGTTCACGCCCCCTCCAACGTGTCACAGCAGCTTCTTGAATTTTCGGATTCATAAAGGCGATAGACCGGCTGTCCGGGCACAAAGCCGGACGTTTCATGCCGCACGACGATCTTCGTCCCCGCATCCGGCCCGATCGTATCGCCGTCCTTGATGACAGGCCCCGCCTCGATCAGATAGCCGGCGAGATCGAGCATCAATCCGTTGAGCTGGCGCGGGTCGCCCTTAAAACCTTCGGCCTCGATTTCCATGAGGCCGAAGGCGGCGAGTCCGCGCGTCGCGCCCGACACGCCGCCATCGGCGTCGCGGCTGAGCTTGATCGCCACGCAAAACGGAACAGGCGGCTTCTGGTCGCCGGGCGCGATGGTTTGGGCGACGAGCGGCGCCGGCCAAAGCGAGTCGGAACTCGCCCAATGAACGGCCACGGCGTCCCTCGCCGCGTCAACGACCGCGGCGACCAGCTGCCCGTGTAACGCCGCGCGGCGCTTGGCGTCCGCGCCGCCGCTGACGCTCGGCAACAGATGCGCTTTGTGTGTTGAAACCGCCTCCCACGCGTCGGGCCAATACCAGGTGAATTGCACGCAAGGATCATCTTTCGAAATCGGGCACGGCGCGTCGACCTTCCCGACAGCGAACATGTCGTCCTCATGGAGGAAAACCAGCGTTCCGTTCGGGTCGGCGAGGATTTCGGGAGGAATGACGATAGCCGGAATCCGCGCCTTTATCGCCTGCGCCAAAAACGCATTGCTCGGAAACTCCTCGCCGGCCGTCATGACGATCGCCAGCGTCGATTCACTTGTCGAGGAGGGCATGACTATTCTCTCGCGCGTCGTTTACGCTTCGCGGTCGCCATCGGCGACCGGGCGAACTATTTCACGCCGCCGCGAGGGATGCGCAACAATGCGATTACGCCCTGCAATCGAGATTCTTCCGGAGCCGCCGCGCTTTAAGCATCAAAAAATTCCTTCGGAGGCGCTCAATGGATTTCGGCCTTACCGGGCCGCGACGCTAGCGGAGCTATTGCCACAGTCAAGCTCAAATCGCGACGCGTGCAGCCTAAACTGTTCGCCCGCCGTCAGATTTTTGTCATGCACTCTGAAGAGACGTCTGTTTTTTATGGGTTTAATATCGTCACGCAGCGTTCAGATAAGTAAATCGGGATTTTTTCACCCTCGTTTGGGAATTATACAGCTTGACCCCGCCCGCCGTCCCGTCGATCGGCGTCGCGACTGTGGAGCCCTCGGCGTTGGTGACGATAAGCTTGAACTGCGAGAAATTCGCGTCGCCGGCGCTGAGCTTGCCGTCATTGTTGGCGCCGAACACGTTGCGCAGCGCCTGCATGTCGGAGGTCGCCGTCGGGTCCCATTGCGTGAAGCCGATCTCGTTCTCCTAAAAAATACTTCGCTTTTCCGGGTTTGCCTACCGCGCCCCGCTTACGATTTCTCGCCAATACCCGACGCATCAAAATGATCCCGCTTGATATCACCGAGTCTATTTAGTAGCGTTTGGAACTCAGAATGTTTCAAGTAAATACTGCCTACTGTATCACCACCGCTAATTATAATTATACCAAATAGACCATCGTGATCTTTTCTGCACTCTACTGTCAGGCAGAACCCTCCCCGTCTGGATATCTGTACCTTGTCAACAAGCAAGCTATTTTGCCTTGGATCTGGAAAAATATCTTTCAGGAATTTGCTAAAAGAAGAAAGAAGGCCCATATAAATTTCCTCAGCTTTCTAACTCATATTTTGCGCTTCGAAGGTCAGCCGCAGGCGGCGACCTCTTCATTTGGAGCAGAGGAGAAGTTCGGATTATTTTGCAACAGAGGGAACAAAGCTGATTACGGGCCGTAACGCTAGCGGAGCTGTTGCCCCAGTCAAGCTCAAATCGCGACGCGTGCATCCTAAATTGTTCGCCCGCCGTCAGATTTGTGTCACGCAGTTGAAGAGAAGTCTGTTTTTTATGGGTTTAATACCGTCAAGCCGCTTTCAGATAAGTAATTCGGGATTTTTTCCCCCTCGTTACGGAATTAAATGGATTGACCCTGCCCGCCGTCCCGTCGATCGGCGTCGCGACTGTGGAGCCGTCGGCGTTGCTGACGACCGATTACACCAACGCCATCTTAACGCTGTGCTCCACGCTCCTCCTAAGCCAAAGTAATAATCGATAGCGAAAGTTCCCGTGCTCGCGGTAAAATTCGTGCGCCTGTAATCCATTATTGCCTCCCCGCTGATTGGTATGTATATCTAATCGCTATTCGTGGTGGTCGCCGCCATCAAAAATTGACCAAAGCACGTGAAAACACGCAAACCCGACCGCCCAACTCCCCAAACAAAGTGATAATTTTGTTAAGAACCACGTCTTTGCCACAAATAACCTATCTATACTTGTTGCATACGGGTTAAACTGAAAAATTGGAAACAGAAATGTAATAGCAATCAGATAACAACCGAATAAGATACTGGTTAAATTCCAAAAATTTGGCGGAACGCGCCCTGCTGATAACGCTCTATTAATCAGAATTGGAGGAATTGCCCACCCAATAAGCATGAAAAATGTTATAACTATAAAGCTATACAATATAAAAAGCCATTCGAATGAACATACTTCCTGCAATGTTAAATAACGGTATTGTATGAATGCCTGAATCATTGGGGCAGCAGATAATAAACGAAGCGGCTCACGACAAAAATCCGCGCTAGACGCCATAATTGGAACAGCAATCCCGAAGCCCCCCGCTACTATCATGAATATGCCAAAGGCTCTTTCCTTGACGGAAGTAACCTTCTCCGGGAGTCCGTCTCCCTCACCTCTCAATCCGCTAGGAATGCGCCGTTCCTGACTAGAATTTTTATACATAGTTCTGCCGGAGGTGAGGTTGCCTGGGTAAATGCGCGCAGCGCGTGGCCGTTATATTAAAAAGATCCGTCGAAGCGGAGCCTTCGTTCTTAACCGCTCCAGCCAGGCTCAGCGAGCAGCGAATCGCATTCCTGCAAGCGCTCCCTATTCGCGAGCTTGAAGATGGCGGACGCACATCACCCTCGTTGCGGGATTATACAGATTGACCCTGCCTGCCGTCCCGCCGATCGGCGTCGCGACTGTGGAGCTGTCGGCGTTGCTGACGATCAGCTTGAATTGCGAGAAATTCGCGTCGCTGGCGCTGAGCTTGCCGTCATCGTTCGCATCGAACACATCGCGCAGCGCCTGCATGTCGGAGGTCGCCGTCGGGTCCCATTGCGTGAAATCGATTTCGTTCTGTTGGTCGATCTTCCCGTCATTAGTAAGCGCTGTTGCGGCCACACCTTCCAACGGACGCTGAAAGCAGCGAGTCTGATCTCCTGACGGAGATAAGGCTTGTGTCCAGACTTGATCATACGCTTGAGCCTAATCGCGACGCTGTTCGGCGGATCGAAGTGATCGCGGGCGGCGGCGAGCGCCGTCGTCGTTGGTCGGATGACGAGAAGGCGCAAGCGGTCGAGGAATCCTTGGCGCCCGGCGCTGTCGTTTCGGAAGTTGCACGCCGCCGCGGACTGACGCCGCAGCAACTATTTTCCTGGCGACGCGAAGCGCGGCGGAAAGCGGCGTTGTCCGGAGGCGCGCCCTTCGCGCCTGTTGTTGTCGAGGCGCGGGACGAAGCATCGTTACCGCCTGTGCCGTCATTATCGGAGAGCAAATCCGTCGCTGCGCGGCCGCATGTGATTGAACTCGATATTGACGGCGCGAGCGTCTGGGTCTGGCGCGGCGCGGATGTGGCGATGATCACGGCGATTGTCGGCGCCTTGAAGAGGCGCGCATGATCGGCCCGACGGGCGCGGAGGGTTTGGCGGCTCTGGTGCGCGAGACGATGCAGGCCGATCCCTTCGACGGCGCCATTTATGTTTTTCGCGCCAAGCGGGCGGATCGGATCAA
>NZ_JAMRYX010000238.1 GCF_024448135.1 Methylocystis suflitae | reverse complement strand
GGGTAATAGCCATAGCCATAGGGGTAGTCGTAATAGCCGCCATAGGCGCTCGAAGCCGCGAGGCCGGCGCCTAAAAGTCCGAGGCCGACGCCCGCGGCGACGGCGGCGCCAGGGTTGTAATAGCCGCGCCGGTAGGCGTAGCCCCGGCCGCGATAGCCCCAGCCGCGACGATACCAAACATTTTCGACCGGGCTCGAAGGCGCCACAACCGACCGATCGGGCGCGCTCATTGGACCGGCGATCGCTTCCGGAACGCCGGTCGCCAATGTCGCGCTGCAGAGCGCGCCGGACAGCGCCAATTTCAGGCCTTTTCGCATCGATCATCCTCCTGCTGGCGCGGCGTCCTGCCGCGCTGCGCCGAAAACTCCCCTGGAGCTCACGCCGCACTAACAACTTAGTTAGGCGGAAATTGATCCGCTGCGAGAGGCTGAAACGTGACTTTTTTGGGCGTTTACGTTAAGCGCCCGACGTCGCTGTCAGACGCCGACGCCTCGGCGCCGATATCGTGGATGAAATCCAAAAGCCTGCAGCGAATGAAATCGCGCACGCGAGCGGCGGTCGCCGGATGCTGCTCCAAAATCAAATGAAACAATGGTCGCAAGATCTTAAGCACCGTGGCCGGTTCCTGCGCGATCGCGGCGGCGGGGCGCGTCGACGGCGCGAGGAGGGCGGTTTCGCCGATCAGCGTCCAGGGCCGGACGATCTTCGCCTGAGGATGTCCGTCGTTTGCGGCGGTCAGCGCGATCGACCCCAAGGTGAGCACATAGCCGCCATCCGACATTTCGCCGCGTCGAAACAGGACGTCGCCGGCGCGCAGCAGGCGCGTTTCTGTGGAAAGCGCGAGCATACGCAGGGCGTTCGGCTCGAAGTTCGAAAAGAGGGGAATGCGCGCGAAATTGTCGATATCGTCGTCCAGCGTCATGTCACTTTTGTTCGGCGTCCCCCACGCAATCTCTGTATGCGCCGGCAGCGCGGCGTAAGCGTGGCGTAAGCGTTAAGACGCGGGGTCCTCTTCGCTGGCGGCGAGCCGGTAACCGTCGCCTTGCGTTTTGATCCAGCGCGGCCGTTCGGGCGATGGCTCGAGCTTGCGCCTCAGACGGTGAATGTGCGTTTCGAGCGTACGGGTCGACATATTCGGACCGTAGCCCCACACGTCGCGAAGCAGCGCCGCGCGAGACACCGTCGCGCCGTGCGCGCGCGCCAGCCTCGCGAGAATCGCCGTCTCTTTTTCGGTCAGCTTCAAGCGCGCGCCAGAAGGCGCCCGGAGTTCGCCGGCCTCGAAACGATAGGGGCCGACAGCCGCCCCAGAAGGCGTGGAATCGATCAGCGCGACCAGTTCCGCAAAGCGGAAGGGACGCGTAACGACGGCGTCGACTCCCTGCGGCGGCGATTTCGGCCCATTTGTGATGAGCACGACACGGGTCGTGCAGCCCTGCGCGCGCGCATCGGCAAGCGCTTTGGGATCGCAATGGGCTTCGTCCACGATCGCCGCATCCGGCCAATCTTCTCCCGGCGCGCCGAGCTGGTCGTCGCGCAGCGCATAGCGGCCCAGCGCGGCGAATTGCTCGACGAGCGTCGCCCGTAACTGTGGTTCGGCGGCGATGATCAGAGCGCGCGGAAAGAACATCGGCTGTCGCTCCTCGCTTCGAAGAGAATATTCCTGCTATAGGCGGTCAGACGCGCCGGCGAGCGGCGCATATAACGCATCATGCATCTACGAACGAACCGGACGAAACCTGCCGGACTGGCCGTGCTGCGCGTTGCGCGGCGCATAGGCGGGCGCCCGCACGAGGGAAGGCTGATCGCCGGCTCGCTCGTTCTTCCTTGCGCGCTTGGCCGCAGCGGCGTTGTGCGCAACAAGCGCGAAGGCGATGGCGCGAGTCCGGCCGGCCGCTGGCCGCTTCTCTATTTTTACCTGCGCGCGCCCGCGCCCTTGCACCTGCCATGGCGGCGCACGCGGCCGGGCGACCTCTGGTGCGACGATCCGCGCTCCTTCGTCTATAACAAACCGCTGCGGGCGCCGTCGCGCCTCGGGCATGAGGAGATGTGGCGCAAGGACGGGCTCTATAACGCCGTCGGCGTGATGGGCTACAATCTTCGCCCTCGCCTGCGCGGTCGCGGCAGCGCGATTTTCTTTCATATCGCCACAGAAGACCTGTCCCCGACCGCCGGCTGCGTCGCATTGCGCGCCCGCGACATGGCGCGGCTTCTGCCGAGGTTGGGACGCGGGGTCGTGGTCTTGATCGGATAGCGCTGAGCCCCCTCCCTGCCCCGCCCCCGCTTCGCGGGAGAGGGGACGCTAACGAGCGGCATTCGCGGGCGCGACCACAGCGTAGCGTGACGCCAGTGCTGATGAAACGCCGAACCGAACTCCCTCTCCCGCGAAGCGGGGGAGGGTTGGGGGCCCGGCCCGCCAACATCTGCGCGAGTCTGGGAAGGCCGCCGCCTCACGCGGGATAGTCGCGCTCGCCCATGATCGCCGAACCGACCCGGACATAGGTCGCCCCTAACTGGATCGCGAGTTCGAAATCCGAACTCATGCCCATGGACAGTTCCTTGATCCCATTGCGCGCGGCGATGTCGGCGAGCAGCGCGAAATGCGGAGACGCCTGTTCGCCCACGGGCGGCACGCACATCAGCCCGTCGATCTGCAACCCGTATATATTGCGACAGGCGGCCAGAAAGCTGTCGGCGTTTTCGGGAAGGACGCCGGCCTTTTGCGGCTCGGCGCCGGTGTTGACCTGCACGAACAGCCGCGGGCGCTTGCCGGTCCTGGCGATTTCCTCGGACAGCGCCCTGGCGATCTTTTCGCGGTCGACGCTCTCGATGACGTCAAAGAGTTCGACTGCCTCGCGGGTCTTATTCGACTGCAGCGGGCCAATGAGATGCAATTCGATGTCCGGATATTTTTCGCGCAGCGCCGGCCACTTCGCCATAGCCTCCTGCACGCGGTTTTCCCCGAAAATGCGATGGCCCGCTTCCAGCAGCGGCGCCACATCCTCGGCCGGAAAGGTCTTGGTGACGCAGACGAGGCGAATGGAGCCAGGATCGCGACCACAGTCCACCGCAGCGCGGCAAATCGCGTCGCGTGTCGATTCGAGGCGATCGGCGGCTCCCATGGCGCGAAAATCGCGATTTCGGCGGCCGGGTCAAGCGCCGAATCTTTTACGCCTTCGCAGCGCGGAACTTCGTGCAGTCCAGCGCGTTAAGCTTCCGGCGGGCGAGGGGCCGGGCGAGGGGCGGTATCGTCGCAACGTTCATCATTGAGAAACGCGCCCCGCCTACCAATGATTGTTCCTACCGAATTGGAGGCCGATATGGTCAATGACAGCCTGATTTACGACGGGCGCGCGATGCATTTGCATCATCTGCGCCGCAAATGGGGATGGATCGTCGCGCTCGGCGCGCTCATGCTCGCCGGCGGACTGTTTGCGCTCTACGACGTGACGACAGCCACGCTCGTGACGGTGTTCTATGTCGGCGCGGCGATGCTTGTCGCCGGCGCGATGGAGATCATCACCGCCATTCAGATCCGGCCCTGGACCAGGGCGCTGCTCTGGGGCGCGATCGGCGTCATCACGATCGTCGCGGGCTTTCTGGTCTTCCGCGATCCTTTGCTCGCGGCGGTGTCGCTGACGGCGATCATCGGCGTCGCGCTGATCGCCGCCGGCCTGTTCAAACTGATCCTTGCCTGGCACATCCGCGATGTCGGCCCCTGGGGCCTCGTGGCGTTCTCGGGGCTGATCAGCATCGTGCTGGGCGGAATGATCCTGGCCCAGTGGCCGATGTCGGGCCTCTACATCCTCGGCCTCTTCCTCGCGATCAATCTGGTCTTCGAGGGCGTCAGCTGGATCACCGTCGGCCTTTCGGCGAAGGCGTGAGTTCAA
>NZ_JAMRYX010000237.1 GCF_024448135.1 Methylocystis suflitae | reverse complement strand
CCGCGGGCTATCGCGCAGCTCGACGCAAACTTCCTCGTAACGAGTCATTTAATGAACCCTACAGGCGCAGGTCGGCCTGATCAGGGCCGAGTACATATTTGAGATCGTAGAGCACATGCTCCTCTTTGCCGAAGCCCCTGACGGCCCCGCCGAGTTCGCGAAACTCGTCATGCGCCACCGCCAGGATGATTGCGTCATAGGCACCCGGCTGCGGCGCTTTGATGATGGCCAAGCCATATTCCTTTTGCGCCTCCTCGGCGCTGGCCCAGGGGTCGTAAACATCGACGTTGGCGTTATAGTCGGCGAGTTCGCGAACGATGTCGACGACGCGGGTATTGCGCAAATCCGGGCAATTTTCCTTGAAGGTCAGGCCCATCACCAGGATACGCGCGCCTTCAACATGGATGCGCCGCCGGATCAGCGCCTTCACCAGCTGGGACGTCACATAGGCGCCCATGCGGTCATTAAGACGACGACCGGCGAGAATGATTTCCGGGTGATAGCCGATCGCCATCGCCTTATGGGTCAAATAATAGGGATCGACCCCGATGCAGTGGCCGCCGACGAGGCCGGGACGAAACGGCAAGAAATTCCACTTGGTGCCGGCGGCTTCGAGCACCGCCTCCGTGTCGATGCCCATCCGATTGAAGATGATCGCCAGTTCGTTGATCAGCGCGATGTTGAGATCACGCTGGGTGTTTTCGATCACCTTGGCGGCCTCGGCGACTTTGATGCTCGACGCCTTGTGAGTGCCGGCGACAATGATCTCGCCATAGAGTCGGTCGATGAGCTCGGCGACGTCGGGCGTCGAGCCAGCTGTGATCTTCTTGATCGTCGACACGCGGTGCAGCTTGTCGCCCGGATTGATACGCTCTGGGCTATAGCCGGCATAAAAATCGACATTGAACTTTAGTCCGGAGACACTTTCGAGCACCGGCATGCAGTCGTCTTCTGTCGCTCCGGGATAGACGGTCGATTCGTAAACGACGATGTCGCCTTTCTTCAAGACCTTGCCGATGATTCCTGACGCTTTGATCAGCGGCGAGAGGTCGGGACGCTTGTGCTCGTCGATTGGCGTTGGCACGGTGACGATATAGAAGTTGCAGTTGGCGAGATTGGAGAGATCCATGGTGTAACGCAACCCTGTCGCCAAGCGTAGTTCGTCATCACTGACTTCGAGCGTGGAGTCATGGCCAGCGTTAAGTGCAGCGATACGCGCGGCATTGATGTCGAAACCGACGACCTTGCGCCGCTTGCCGAACTCCACAGCAAGCGGCAGGCCTACGTAGCCAAGTCCAATGATGCCGAGCTTAATTTCCGAGGGATCTTTAGTGGGAGTCATAATGACTGAACTACCTTGCGCTTTTGTCTGGTGATCAAGCGTTGAGATTGAGATCGTCAAGGCACAGAGCGACGAACTCGGCTACACCGGCGTCGTAGCGACTTTTCGTCCGCACGTAGGATTTCGGTCAGCGGGGTCGGCAGCACACCAACTCGCCACGCGTCCTTCTTACCTCGTCATTAGCCAGATTTTTCTTAAGTTCTTGAGATGATTGCCAAGAGTAGGGCGGTCTCGACCGCATCGACGGGGATGCAACTTCGTGACTGCGAAGTGTATTCATCGCCGTGTCGAAATGACGCTGTCGACTAACGACTCGTCGACCGTTGGGGATCAACGTGGCCGATCTTTGGGGCCGGAACAATAAAGTCAGCCCACGCTACCGCCATTCGGGTGAAGCAGCTGCTTCTCCCGTCACAAGGTGCATAGATCGCCGCGCCTAGTGTGCGGCAACCATAATTACGTCGCTTCAAGTGCCCCGCGGTCTAATAGTGCAGGCACCCTGCCGCCCATGATGTCGAGCAACACACGAACGCGGCCGCTGGCGTTAAGCCGCTCCAAGCAGCCAATGGCATTTGCAAATACGCCTGACGTGACACGGACCGACTGCCCTACCCGCAAATCCCGATCAAAACGCATCAGGCCGTTGTCATCGGCGTAAGTAAGCAGTTGCTCAACCACTCCGAGGGGAACTGGCTGGGGAGTTTCTCCTGCCATGATAAGATTTGAAACACCGAAGGTTCCGTTAATGGGTCGCCAACGATCTCGACCCAGTTCGAGAATTACGAACATATATGACGGGAAGATGGCGCTTTGCACCGTTCGCAGCTTCCGAGCATGTCGGACGGCCTTCGGAATGCGCGGTAAAAAGACGCGGAATCCTTGGCGTAGAAGCTGGAATTCAGCTTTCATCTCCTGTCGGGGTAGCGAGCGGACGACAAACCATCGCTCTTCTCCCGTCAAGATTAGAGTTTCACGTCGAATGCCCCAAGGCAGAATCCCACCAAATGGTGGCCTTGACAACTGCACCTCTGATCCCCCACCCCAGCACTCGAATATTTCTTTTTGAGTGGCATGCTTCAGCGAATTCAGCCACGATCTTCATATCTTACCCAAATTGGGCGCTTTTGAGAA
>NZ_JAMRYX010000236.1 GCF_024448135.1 Methylocystis suflitae | reverse complement strand
ATCCAGACGAATTGGGGATCTCCGACGCTCGGCAGAGCTAAGCTTCGCCCGCGGCCGGCTGCCTTCGCCGTTAGTTATAGCCTTGGCCGCCAGCGCCAAAGCGCTCATCCCGTCGGCCTTTAATCCAGGCAATCCCGGTATGACCTGAAACTCCCGCGCGCGGCAATCCGGCGAGTCAATTCGCCTGTCGAACGCGGTTTAACAGCCCTGCGACGGCGTCGCGGATCGCGGAAAATCGCGCCGTCAGATCATTTCCGAAGCGCGACCAGAGGCGCACACGATTGTTGTCCTTCATGGCGACGATGCGAAAGCCATCGAACTTTATTTCGTGCACCCACTCCGGCCGCTCGGGGCGTGCGCAGCGCGCGTTGGCTCCGCCGGAGGGATAAATCCCGCAGGACGCCTGTGGCGGTTGCGAGCGGAGAAGTTTAGCCAATCCATACCGGCGATGTTGGGGAGAGGATCACGAAGTCCAACCGTCGCCGTTAGGCGCCGCGAGAGCGGAAAAAAGCTCCGCCCGATACTCGCGGGCGGAGCCCCGGCGCAGCCGCTCAGCAGACCTGATGCCGCAGAAACGGCCGCGCCTCCCGCCCATCGGCCAGATTAGGTCAGTGATCGACGGACGTTCACCTCACAAAATGGAACCGGAAACGAACGCGGCAAGCTTCGCTTTGCAGACAGGTTGTCGGGGGCCAGGGGCGTGACGCTGAAAAAAGTCCCGCGGCCATGGACCGCGGGCAAGATCGCTGCGAAGTGTCGCTTACAAAAGGCAACTGCTCCTAATTAGGCGTGAAGCGCGCCAAGGCAAGCATGGCAGGCCCAGAGCTGACGGCGCTTGAGCGCGATGAGCATGTCGCCGAGTGGATCAGGCTGGCGGATAAAGTGGCGCAAGTTGCGCCAGTTTCTAAAGGTGGTCGCGGCAATGAGGGAGGCGTCCGCGAAGCCTCCCGTGATCTTGGTATAGACCGCGACGACGCCCGCCGCGCAACGAAGGTCGCAGCGCTGTCAGATGAGGCGAAGGATGCGGCGCGATAAGCTGGCTGTGACGACTACTGGAACGTCCTCCACTACGCCGCTTAAACCTCGCCCACGTCCGGCGACGCTTATCGGGCAAATGTTGGGCACAACGGCCAATATAGCGGGGATTTACATGCGTAACTTATTGATTTCATTGGCGCGCCCAAGGGGATTCGAACCCCTGTTATCGCCGTGAAAGGGCGACGAGCAGGCAGGGAGTTGCGAACCCTATCACCGGTCATTCCCAATGCTCTTCGAGATCCTCCTCTTCCGCGAAAAGAACGGCGTCGAGATCGGACTCGGGCTTTGGCCTCTCCAAGAGCCCCTTGTCTTCGAGCCGTTCGATGTCGGGGAGATCGCGCAGCGACGCGAGTCCGAAGACCTCCAGAAACTTCCTCGTCGTCACGTAGGCGAACGGCGCGCCGGGCTCCGGCGCGCGCAATGCGGCGTCGATCAGCCGATGGCGCTTGAGCGCTCCAATGACGTCGCGGCTGATTTCTCGCCCTGCAAACTGCGACAGCTCCGCGCGTGTCGCCGGCTGCAGATAGGCGATCGCCGTCACGGTGAGGAGTTCGGTCGGCGTCAGCGCTGGCGGTCCGGCGGCGCGGGCGCCGTTGTTCAAGACGCGAATAGCGTCGGCGTAGCGCGGTTTGGTGCGCAGTTGATAGCCGCCGGCGACGAGAACGAGGTCATAGGGCCTTGCCCGCAAATCTTCGCGAATGTCGCAAATCAAATCATCAAAATTGCAATCGCGCCCGACCAGTTTGGTGAGCGCGTCGCGCGTGACCGGCAACGGCGCGGCGAAGATCGCGGCTTCGACGCGCCCCATCCATTCGCGCCAGCGCATCGCCTGTGGCAGATCGGAAAGATCGGCGTCGAACAGCAAATCCCCGTCGCGCCGCGGCACACGACGGTTTGGCGGCGCACTGTCCTGTCGATGCGCCTTCATCGACGGCACGTCAACGTCCTCTGCATGTCACAGTCCGTAGAGCCGAAAATTGGCGCGACCGGAGAGTTCGCGCACGGCGCCAATGTCAATTTCGGTTTCAATGTGAGACCGACAGTTCTTGTTAATTCAGTAGGTTATGGCCGTTCAGTGTCATAACAAGTTCTGTTTCATATGAGACTGAAGCAAAAATTTTTCGGTTTCAAATGAGATCGGTCAACCGGTCGATCGACCGACGCGTCGTGCGGGCGTACGGACCTAACACTAATAATTTCATCAGCATTGCGCATCGACCGGTCAATGAACACCTGCAAACTTTTCGGCTTCATCTGACACTCGAGTCTCAAATGAGACCGAACAACCATCCCGAATAGCTCTCAGTCTCACATTGAAACCGAAATCGACACCAGATGCGCCTCACCCACGTCTCAGTGGCGTGAGTCGTCCTTTCGTCCTCAGGCGAGGGCGGCGACGCGCCTGTTGGCGAGGAGCTGGGCAATTTTCATGATGTTTTGCGCGGCGGCGGCGAGCAGACTTTGCCATCGCACGCGCAAGAGGCCCCGGAACCTCGCGTAACGGTGGCCAAAGAGCTGCTTGGCGTCGGCGAACGAGCGCTCCACCGTCTCCTTGCGCCGCTTGTAGATGAACTTGCCTTCGATCGTCAGCCGATGCGCGTCGACCCGTTCGCGCGCGTCCTGCCAGACATGGCGGGTGATGGTGCGCTCGGCCTTGGCGTTGCCGGTGCAGGACGACAGCAGCGGGCAGGCGCGGCACTCTTTGGGATCGGACTTGTAGTGGCGATAGCCAGTGCGGTCGGTCGTCGCCTAAGCGAGCGCCTGCCCTGAGGACAGCGGTAGACGTCGGCCTCGGGGTCATACCGAAAGGCGCTCTTCCTCACATGCCGGGCTTGGGCGGCGTCGGACAAGCGGTTCTTGCTATGCGCGGCGCGGTCTTCCTCGATCGCCGCGTCGAGCGCCGCCCAATAGTCGGCCCGCGACTTCTCCACCAGCGCCTTGTCGAACTTGTTCTTGTTGGCGCTCGCCTTCGGATGCGTCGAGTCGGTGTAGAGGACTTTCCCCGACACGAAGCCGTGCGCGATCGCCTGTTCGACGATGCGATTGAAAATGTCCTGTGCGACGCTTTCGTCCTAAAACCGGCGGCGGCGGTTCTGGCTCAGGGTCGAGGCGTCGAAAACAGCATCGGTCAGCTTCAACCGCAAAAACCAGCGGTAGGCGACATTGACCTCGATTTCGCGCACGAGCTGGCGCTCCGAGCGCACCCCGAAAAGATAGCCGATAAACAGCGCCTTAAACATCAAGGTCGGATCGAGCGGCGGGCGGCCGTTGTCGGGACAATAAAGCCCCGCCACGCGATCATGGATGAACGAAAAATCGATCGCCGCCTCGATCTTGCGAAGCAGGTGATCCGCGGGAACGAGCTCATCGAGCGTCACCATCTCGATCGCCGTCTGTTCAGGGCCGGACTTGCGAAGCATGACCTTAGCGAATCAAAAACCCCCGGCTCACGCCAGGGGTTTGTCAGCAGTCTGAACGCTCGGTCAGCTGAGCTGATCGAGCGCTTTGTGTTGGCCCGATGCAAGACGCGTTAAACCGCGTATAAAATCAGTTCTGCTTCGTGGCGACCGGCGCTTTTGACGGGGGCGCGACGACTGGCGGCTGTGCGGGCGACGCGCCATTGATCGGCTTGAATGCTTCCTTGGCGAGGCCCGAATACGTCTCGCCAATCTTGGTGGCGTAGGCCAGGAAATCGTCATAGGCGGATTTGGTGAAGTCCGACTGGAGCTGGATCGCCTCGTCGATCTTTTTCACGCCGATCAGCTTCTCGAAGAACGCCTGGCTTTTCTCGAAGGACACCTTTGCGTAGTCCGTCGTTTCGGCAGCAATGGCCTCTAGACCCTTGGTTGACGAGGTAAACACCGTGGCAAACGGAGCGCCGAGCGAAGCCGCGCCGAACGCTTTTGTCGCGGGGAAGTTGCTGAACATAGAGCATCCCTTTTTGGTCTAGGCGCGCGGGGCAATTCCCACGCAGCCGCGCAGGTTATGTGCGCTGCACAATGTGTCAATAATCATATTGCTTTGCAGCACAACCGAGCCGGTCGCGGCGCAACGGCTGCTTGAAGCGGAAGCAATAGCAAAGGCCGTGGGCTCGGCTCTCGGCCCAGTAAGCCCAATAGCTCGCCTGACCGAAACCGCTGCCGAGCCGCCGCCCGCCTTATGCGGCGGCATGGCTGATGGGGATGGCGTGACGCCCGCGCATGATCGGAAGGTTCACCAAAATGCGTCAATGCGCACCTCTATATATTCACAAAAGTTACAGGGCGGCGGGGGATTGCGTACGTCTTTGTTTTACTTGGCGCTCACTAGGTGACCCGAACCCCTGTTTTCGCCGTGAGAGCGCGACGAACGGACGTCGAATCGCGAGTGTTCTGTCGTCGGTCATTCCCAATGCTCCCCGACGTCGCTCTCCTCGGGATCCTCCTCTCCCGCGAAAAGAATGGCGTCGAGGTCGGCCTCGGGCTTTGGCATCTCCAAGAGCCCTTCGTCTTCGAGCCGTTCGATCTCGGGAAGCTCGCGCAGCGACGCGAGGCCGAAGACCTCCAGGAATTTCTTGGTCGTCACATAGGCGAAAGGCGCGCCTGGTTCCGGCGCGCGAAGAGCGCCGTCGATCAGCCCATGGCGCTTGAGCGCGCCGATCATGTCGCGGCTGATCTCCCGCCCAGCAAGACGGGACAAGTCGCTGCGCGTCGCGGGTTGCAGATAAGCGATCGCCGTCACGGCCAGGATCTCGGTCGGCGTCAGTTCGGGCGCGCCCGCATGGCGCAAGTCGTCGCCGCCCGCCGCCCGGATCGCCGGCGCGAAGCGCGGCTTGGTGCGCAATTGATAGCCGCCGGCGACAAAGACCAGCTCATAGGGCCGCGCGCGCAATTCGTCGCGGATGTCGGCGATAAGGTCATCGAGGTTGCAGGATGAACCAACGACTCTTGCAAGCGTTTCGCGCGGCACGGGGTTTCGCGCGGCAAAGATGACCGCTTCGACTCGCCCCATCCATTCCCGCCAGCGCGCGGCTTCTGGAAGGTCGGTCAGGAAGGGGGCCAAGTCGTCGTATGATTCCCGTTTTTTCGGACGGCCCATGATCGGCGCCTCTCATATTGCATCTTGTCGCGTTTGCTTTATGCGATTCGATTCCTGCGTGGCCCGAAAACGCTACAGTCCGTAGAGGCGGAAATTGGCGCGCCCCGAGACTTCACGCACAGCCCCAAGTTCGGTGAGCCGATCGAACAGACGCCGTGCGCCGCGGTCGGAGAGCTTGGCGTATTTCGCGGCGCGCGCCGGCGCGACGCAATCATCGGCGACCAACATGTCGATCACCCGCAACGCGCCCTTGGCGCGCAGCTTTGGCGCGGCGTCGAGAAGTTTTTGCGTCTGGCGCGACAAGGCGGCAGCGAGATCCATCGCCTCACCCGCGGCGAGCGCGTAGGCGCTCGCCAGCGCGTTCGACCAGTCGCGATCGTCCGGGCGCGGCCGACGTCCGTTTGGCTCGCGGCGTAATGTGGGGTGCGCGATCACCGTCGCCAGCAGCGCAACCGGCGCCTGCCAGCCGAGCTTTTGCGCCAGGGCTGCGTCGGCGAGCCAGAGCGCGAAGATTTCCGCGTCGATCGCCGGGACGGCCGGCAAATGATACATCGCCGCTGCGCTCACGCCCGCCGCCGCGGCGAGCGGGTCATTGGCGCTTGCCATCACGTCGCGCAAGGCGTCGGCGAGTTCTCGCACGTCTAAAACGTCTTGCGCTTCGAGATATTCGATGGCCACCGATAAGGTCGTTGCGTCAAATTTCACAGGACGCGTCACAAACAGCCGCCATAGCCGATGCACGCGTCCGGCGGGGCTGGTGTCGACGCCGGCGCCGGAAAGATGTTCGGCGTCGCGCAACGCCGCGTCGTCCTCGCGCAGCCTGGCGAGACGCGCGCAGGTCGCTGCGGCTTTCAGCGCGAGACGCTGGCGCAGCGCGCCGACGTAAACGGGTTCACCCCCATCGTCGCCAGATCGCAAAATCTGGTCGAGGGCGAGAAGATTGGCGCCGGCGAGGAAGGCCGCCGCGGGAGCGTCGTGGGCTGTCGCGTCGCGCCGCGCCCAACGCGGCAGCGGCTGAATTTCCGTCACATATTGCGAAAGCGCGGGCGCCGAACGACCGCTGTTGCGACCGCGCCGCGGCGGCACGGTCACAGCGGCGTCAAGCTCAAAGGAGTCGGACGAATCAGCTTCGAACATGGACAAAATCGTAGCCGCGGACCGCGTCTGGCGGCAAGTCGCAACGGCGCTTTATCGTTAAAATTCCGTCCCAATCCGCCGCCCTTGTCGTCTCTTTGCTATGTCCGATAATGTGGGCTTATCGGACATGATTCGAAAGGCCAACGACGCCGGGCGTGTCGCTCCGTTTTAATGAGCGGACGGCCAATCGAGGCGTCGGATTTTCGCGTCCGCCTTCCGGCTTAATTGGCGGACTGACGTCTTCACGCCGCCGGAAGCAGCCCCAGCCGGGCCCGTGGCGGTGAAATCGGCCGGTGTCGGACAGCCATAATTTGTGGGATTGGGCGATCGGCGCGGCGGGACCGCGCATAATTTCGGAATTCCGATTCACAATTCATGGGACAAGCCGCGCCGAAATTTGTGGGACTCGCGCATAATTTATGGAACTGAGCTGCAATCGACGCCGTCGCGGAGCCTTTCCAGCCGGCTGCGCGTCGGTCAGGCGTCGTAACTCGACGCCGATGCGACGGCGCGTCGCAGACGGCCAGGTCGTCAAAATACGACGCAGGTTCGTCTCCCCCTCGGCGTCGGCCACCGCCAGCGCCGCCGCCGCGTGTTCGACGGGATTTTCGGTCAGGCGCGCCACGCCGACGGCCAAAGCGTAGTTCTGTAAGAGCGAGCCGCACGCGAGAGCGGCGAGCCCCGGGCGAACTGGCTTGGCGAGCACGGGCGCGAAGCGATCATATTCCGGCGCGACGACAAGCAGGGCCTGGCGGACGATCGGTCGGATCAGAAACGCGTGGTTGGCGCGCCGCGCCTCCAGCGAAAGCCGCGGCTGCTCCGCCAGGGACGGCGGCGACGGGCGACGATAGGATGTGGTCAGGAACCGCAGCAGCTCCGGAACCGTCGGCGCGCTCGTCTCGCCGATGGCGTCCCGGTCCTCGGCCCAGGCCACGAAGCGAGCGGCGCCGCGCCTGGCGGGCGGATCGAGGCGTTCGAGAACGCGTTCGGGAAGAAAGCTCTCTATCGGCCGCTTCTCGCGCGCCCACAGCCGGACGCCGTGCACAGAACACCAAAACATCCAGGGCAGCGCCGCGCCCTTGCGGCCGATCGCGGGGGTCTTGGCGCAACGCGGGCAGAAATATCTCGCGCTCGGCGCGATCACGAAACGGGCATGCGGCGCCAGGCCGGCGAATGTCATGCCGTCGATCGTTTGCGCGCTCAGCCCGGCGCGCGTCGCGATCAAGGCCCCCTGCCCCGCCGACAGGCCCTGTTCGAGCGTCAGCGCCGAAACTCCCGCAAGCCCGAAATGGGCGAGCAGCGCGTTCGCCGACATGCCGTAAATCCCCGCAACCCGCGACAGCCATGACGACAGGCGCTCCTCGGCCGCCGGTCGCGGCGCGACGGGCAGAAGCGAGGCGAGCGCCGCCGCGTTCACACCGCCTCCCCGAGCAACGACGTCGTCTTGGCGTCCTCGAAATCGGATCCCCCGATCCGTTCCTCGCCGCTCACGATGGCGGCGACGGCCAGCCGCGTCATCAACGAGAAGATCGCCGCCGTGACGCCGCCCGTCGTCTCCAGGATGCTTTTGAGCGCCCGCTCGCCGATCTCGCTTTGCCGGCGCAACGGCAGCGTGCGCTGCAAACTTCCGATCAACGCCGCGAAATCCTGGTCGTTCCGCCAGGGCGGGAGCGCGATGGCCTCGAAGCGGCGCACGAGTTGCTCGTCGGTCTTGAGCGCATTGCGGGCCTGCTGGGTGCCGACGCAGACGAGCGGAATGCGCAGCTCGTTGCCCAGAAACCGCAGCATGTTGAGGAACCGCGCCTGCTCGCGCACCGTGCCCGCCTGGAGGCTATGCACCTCGTCGATGACCAGCATGCCCGGCTGCGCCTGCTCCAGCACGCGCAGCGCCACATTCTCCAACGCGCCGAGCGTCGGCCGGGTCGGCTCCGGCGCGCCGATCGCCGCGAGCAGCCGCTTGTAAAACCGCGCTTCGTCCGGCCCCGAGACCATCTGGACGAGCACGACCGGCATCCGCTTGAGCCCATTGACGGCGTCGAAATAAGCGGGGTGATCGCGCGCAAACTTTTCGACGATCATCGTCTTGCCCATGCCGGACTCGCCGACGATCAGCAGATTGGGCATGCGGGCGCGTCGGGGAAACGAGATCAGATCCTCGAGCATCGCCAGCGCCTGCTGCGCCCGCGGATAATTGATCCAGCGGTCGGCGCGAATCCGCCGCAATCGCTCTTCCGAACTCAGCGCGGCGATTGGACGGCTCGCGGCGAACAAATGCTCGAAATCTTCAGTCATCCCATTCCTCCACCTCGAAATAGGGCAGGACCAGCGGCGGGTCCGCCGCCCGCGGCGCGGCGGCCTGCGGGGCCTCGATCGTCTTCGGCGGCTGCGGTCTGGGACGCCGCGCCGCGTCGCGCCGCATCGCCTTGGTGGCGCGCACCGCCTCGTCCACCAGAGCGCGCTGAGCGAGGATCGTCGAAAAGATCTGTTCCTCGTCGACCGCCCGGCGGCCCGCCGCGCGCAGCGCCCGCAACGCCGCCCGCTGCTCCCAAAGCGCAATGGAAGGCCGCGTTCGATCGGCCGGGCGCGCTTCGAGATACCCCTCACCCACCCGCACGAAGACCACCGAGAGGTCGCGCGGATCGTATTTCACCGTGAGTTTTTCCGGGCCCCGCCCCATGTGCCAGCGCAGCTCGTCAGACCAGTAGCGGATGTGATGGAGATGCAGGCCGTCACGCTGCAAAACGCGCCGCTCGGCGGGAAGGAAATCGATCAGGAACCGCCTGACGTCGTTTGGCATGCGCACCGCAACTTCTTCGATGCGCGCCTGCCAGACCGCCGCCGGCGGCGCCCCGAGCGCCTTGTGGATCCGCGCTTGATAGGCCCCGACGATTTCCAGGGCGAAATAGGTCTCGAGTTCGCGCAGGGTCATCACCGCCTGCCGCTCCGGATCGAGATCGCCGCGCTCGCGGATGTTGGAAAAATGCGACCCTGGAATGAGATGGACCGCCCCCATCATCGTTCCAATCAGCCGCTCGATATGGCCGCCGAAGCGGGGCGTTCCTGGCGGTCGATAGGCGAGGTCCACGCCGTGCTCGGCGCAGCCGCGCTCGAAGGCTAAGGCATGGAATTCGGCGCCGTTGTCGACATGAATGACGTGTGGAACGCCCCGCGCGGGCCATTCGGCCTCGATCCCGCGCGCCGCCAACCAACTCGTCTTGTCCATCACCGCATGGGTCAGGCACAGCGCGACCGCCGTCAGCGAGGGCGGATCGAGCGACAGATGAAATCCCATCGCCATCCGCGTGGCGACGTCGATCGCCAGCGTCAGCGTCGGGCGGCCGATGGGAAGCCGCGTGACGGGATCCACCACAGTCACGTCCACCTTGGTGTGGTCCATCTGCACGATCGCCAGCGGCGCGGTCGCTTCCAGCGATCCCGGCGTCGCCAGAAAAATCGGCTCCGACTTGCCCTTGCCTTCGCGCCGTCGGAGCAGTTCGGCCTCGTCCTGGCGATCGAGCCATCGACGCAGGCGGCGCATGGACGGAACCGGCAATTCCTGGCGCCGACAATCGGCGGCGACCTCGGCCCAGAACCGCGTCAGCGTGGGACGCCGCCGCGTCGCGTAAAACTCTCGGAAATGCATCTCGACGATGGCGAGAACATCGGGCGCCAGCGGACGCATCCCGGAATGCGGGCCGCGACGGCGCGGCGCCAGCTCACTGGTTCGAGCACTCTCTCGAAACCGCTTCAACCAGCGAAACAGTGTCGTCCGGCCGACCCCGAGCGCCGCCATGGCGTCGCGGATTTGCTCGCCCGAAGGCCGCTCTGGCAGCTTGGAGAGAACCTCGGCCCGCCGTTGCGCCGCCGCCCATTCGTTCGGGTCGATGTCGCCAATATCCATGGACAGCCTTGCCGTCTCGCAGCAATCTGGTTCCACAAATTACGAATCAAACTCGACGCCAGTCCCTGAAATTCTGAATCGATCCCAAAATTATGCAACAGGAAAATCCAAAGATTCCAATGACTGGGAGTCCCAGAAATTGCGACAGTCCGACACCGATGGCCAATACGGACGACGAACTGGAAGACGTCGGCGGCCCGCTCACTGAACGCGCCCCCTCCCCCCACCTCGCCGCGCTCGGCGAAAAGGCCCGCGACTACGCCCGCAACGCCCGCGCCGACAACACTAGGCGCGCCTATGACGCGGATTGGCGGCAGTTCGCCGCCTGGCTGCGCCGGCAAGGCCTCGATCCCCTGCCCCCAGACCCGCAGACCGTCGGCCTCTATCTCGCCGACTGTATGGAAGACTCGCCCGGCCGGCCCGCGTTGAGCGTCGCCTCGCTCGAACGCCGGCTCGCTGGCATCTGCTGGCGCTACCGCCAGCTCGGGGAGCCGCTCGATGCGCGCGATCGGCATATTTCGACGGTGCTCGCCGGCATTCGCCGCGCCCATGCGCAACCGCCAGCCCAGAAAGAGGCGATTTTCGCCGACGAGCTCATCGCCATGCTGGCGACGCTCGATTTGGATCTGCGCGGGTTGCGCGATCGCGCCATTCTGGCGATCGGCTTCGCCGGCGGCCTACGCCGCTCGGAGATCGTCGGCCTCGATTGCGGGCCCGATCAGACCGAGGATGGAACTGGCTGGATCGAGATTTTTCCTCCTGGCGCCGAAGTTTCGAGCGCCAGAAAAGACTCCGCCAATGTTTCGAGCGGCGGCAAAAGGACTGGCGCGGATATATCCAACGCCAGCAACAACGACGGCGGCGTGGTGCTGCAGATTTTTGGCAAGACCGGCTGGCGCGAGGTCGAAGTCGGCCGCGGCTCGCGTCCCGAAACCTGCCCCGTCACCCTGCTCGAGACCTGGATGCGGCTCGGCCGGATCAGTCACGGCCCCCTCTTCCGCCCGATTGCGCGCAAGAATGGCGGCGTGTCGCCCGAGCGGCTCACGGACAAGCACGTCGCCCGTTTGGTCCAGAAAACCGCCCTCGCCGCCGGCATTCGCGGCGATCTGACCGAAGGCCAACGACGGCTGGCCTTCTCCGGCCATTCCCTGCGCGCCGGGCTCGCCTCCTCGGCGCAGATCGAGGAGGCGCATGTGCAAAAGCACCTCGGACACGCCAGCCCCGAAATGACCCGGCGCTACCAAAGGAAACGTGACCGATTTAGGGTTAACCTGACCAAGGCGGCGGGGTTGTAACCGACGGCGTTCGCGTCGGCCTTCACTGCGCGCGGCTGATATAGACCGCCGCGGCGACCTCTGGTATTAATACCCCTTTGGGGTATATTACGCCGATGAAAAGCGCGTCGCTGATCACCGTTGTCGAGACGGCGCCCTATCTGGCCGACGCGGTCCAGCTGATGGACGAGGCTGAAAGGATCGACGTGGTCAACACGATCGCTGCCGATCCTCAAGCAGGAGACGTGATCCCAGGCACAGGTGGCTTGCGAAAAGTTCGCATTCCGCTGAAAGGCCGGGGAAAGAGAGGCGGAGCGCGGCTCATCACCTTCTTTCACGACGCAGACATGCCGGTGTTTCTCATCGCGGTCTACGCCAAGAATGTGCAAGCCGATCTCGACTCCAGACAACGGAAGGCGGCGGCGGCGCTCACCACGGCAATTCGCGCCCAGTTCGGGAGGTAGCGGTATGGACGGCAAGGATTTCGGCAAGCTGATCGCGGGCCTCGAAGATGCTCTGGCCTACGCGAAAGGACGTAAAAGCCCCGGCGCGCGCGCGCATCGCGTCAAGGTCGATCGCTCCTTCATCGCAGAAACCCGTCTTAAGGCGGGTCTGACGCAGGAAGAATTCGCAAAGGTCACCGGCGCCTCTCTGGGGACGGTGCGCAAATGGGAACGCGGCGAACGTTCGCCGTCCGGCGCCGCCGGCATGTTGGTGCGCATTCTCGCGCGTGATCCGGCCCTGGTGATCAAGGAGGCGGGTCTTGCAAAGACCGTCACCCGCCGGCGCTCGAGCCGGTCCGACAAAGCCGCATGACCCAACTTTCCAGGAAATTACAGGCTTGGTTCACCCAGACAAAGGCGATGCGTGGACAGAAAGCGTTCCAGGAATCAAGGGCGCACCCGTTATCAAGGGCACACGCATCACTGTCCATGTCATCGAAGCGCGGTTATCGAACGTCGAAAGTCTCGACGAGATCGCCGCAGAGAACCTGATGTGCCGCGTGAAGCTTTAGCGGCGGCCGCGCTCTTCGCCAAAGCGCATCCCCTCCCCGGCTGAGCCCAGATTACGGCGCGCCGGCCGGGAATCTGATGGTCGCCATCGTCGATCACGATCTCGATTTGGCGCGCAAGGCCTACCGGCGTTTCATTGCCTGTCGTCGGCCGATTGAGGAGCCGAAGCCTCCGCGAATGGCGGCAACTGACCATAGGTCGCGGCGGCGGTGAGCGCCTGCGCGGCGATGTCGCCCGAACGGGTCAACAGGTCGGCGGGCGACGCCTTCCCCTCCGCCGCCAGTGGGCCAAGCTCGATGATTTTAATCAGCGCATCGCAAAGGATGGCGAGTTGGGTCGTCGTGTCGGTCATCGCGTCCGCGCTCCCTCGATCGGCAACGATAATCGCCAATTCCACGGCAGTGAAACCCCACGCCAAAAGTCGGATCATCCCGCTTGCCGACGTTCCCGCGCCGCCTTTGCCGCCTTGCCGCGCAGCAGCGCCATCAGCACCGGCCCCAGCGAAAACTCCCCTTCCCTCGCCTTCCCGGTCAAAACGCGCAAATAGCCGCCGGCGGATTTGATTTCCTCGCCCCGCTGCAGGATCGAGGCGATGACGATCGAGGCGTCATGCTCGCCCAAGACGTCGAGCGCCTGTTTCCAGGCGTCTGGTGAGACGCCGAGCGCCGATCGGACGATCGCTGCGGCGTCGATGAGGTCGCGCCAACAAGAAATCTCGCCACCCTTCCCGTAATCGACGATGTCCGGACAGGCTTGCAGCACCATCCCGAGCGGATAGGTTCGCGCCAACGACGCTTGCCGCTCCCCGTTTCCTGAACCAAGAACCTCGGTTGTTGAAGCCTCTGCCCTATCGGCGCCCGGGTCTTTCGGCATTGACCCGGGCGCTTCGGCCCTGCCTTTTCGAAGGCTAGGTTCAAGATCAGGAATATTTGTGATTTGATTCTGTATATGGCGCTCAGTCTGAGACTCATTGGCGCTTCTTTTTTGCTCTTTGACGTGTGTTTCGAGCAGCTTCTGGATTTCGGCAGCGAAGCCCGCCAGTTCGCCCGCCAAAGCCTCCAGCCCGGTTCTTCCGAGGCTGCGCAAATAGCGCGCCGAGAGGGCCTGATAACGCCCGTAAAGGCCTTCCCAGTCGCTGATGTCCTGCCCGTCAATCGATATCAGCGCGAAACGAACGCCCTCCTCGATCCCCGTCTCGATCATCTTGACGATGTCGCGCCGCGCCAGCGTGATCCTTTCCCGCAATAGGGCGATCGCGCGGTTTTCGGCGCGCACTTCCTCGGCGAGGTTTTCGATCTCGGCCGCGCGCGCGATCAGCGGCGTCAGATCGAAGCCGAAGGCGCTTTCAATCTCGCCGCCCTGCCCGCGCCGCGCGAAGCGTTTGCCGTTGGGCGAGTCGCGCCGGATGATCAGCCCCGCCTCGACGAGCGACGCCAAATGCCGGCGCAGCGTCGCCGGCGCCATGCCATGGGCGCGGATCGAGAGCTCCCGGTTGGATGGGAACACGATGACGCCGGCGCCGGCAGAGTTATCCTCGCTCTCCGATTTTGGATCGCGTTCGGGCAGCGTCAGCGCGGTTTCCTGATGGAAGCTGAGCAGCGCGTGCAGCACCGACAAAGCGCGGTCGGTGACGCCGATCGGCTCCTTGGCTTCCGTGAGCGCGCGAAACAGCCGCCATTTATGGACGACGGTCTCGGACGCGTCGGGTTTCGCCGCGAAATCTCGCGTCGCCGCCTGCGCCGCCACCATGGCGAGCGAAAGCGGCCGCCGCCCGAAGGGCGTCGTTGGATGTGTGCGCATGATCCTTTGCCTCGTTCAGGCAAAAGAAATCCGCTCGCCGAAAATTGGCGCCAAGACTCTTGACAGTGATTCGCGGAAGTGAGATTCTCGGAGTGCTGAAATCAGAGAAAGGCTTCCGGGCGGCGACGTTCGGGGGCTTTTTTCTTTTGCGGTTTAGTCTCCTGTTTCAGATTGACCTTCATTCGCGCCGGGTTAGAGCGCAAAAGGCCGGGAGAGGCGTCTCGGCGGATGAGCCTTATGAAGCGACATCATCGACGGCTTCCGCCTTTTTTCTGAAGGACGCGTAGAGTTCAGGCAGCTCAGCGAGCAAATATTGCGCGAACCCCGCCGCGACTTGTTTATCGATCGCAAGCATCAGAGTCAGAGGCTCATCTCTTGCGTTGCCGAATTTGGCTCCATCCTTGGCTTTCAAGGCAAAGGAACGAACGATCTTGCTCTTTGCAAGTTTCGGAGCCAGAGCGGCGAAGACGCGCTCAAACTTTGCGTCGGACGTCGCCGCCGAAAATTCTTCCTTCGCCATCTCTGAGCGAGCGAGCGCCAAAGCGCCATTGCGTTCGAGACGCGTCGAGAGTTCCGCCCAGCGATCACGTCCAACTGACGGCGCCGAACCGATACCCTCGATGATATCTTGCGGGATCTTCACGGCCGCGGAAATCAGACGCGAGAGACCGGTCTTATCGACGGTCAACGCCGCCATGATGATCTCCCGCGAATAGCCCGACTGTTCGAGGCGCGCGGCAAAAAGCGCCTTCTCGATGAAGGAGAGATCCTTGCGCGCGCTGTTTTCCTGACCTTGCGCGACCACGAGTTGTTCGTCGCTGAGCGGCTTCACGACCGCGCGGACATTGCGCCCAAGTTCGGCGAGCGCGAAAAGCCGGCGCCGTCCATAGGCGATCTGGTAACGCCCCTCCTTTACCGGGTGTGGGCGCACGAGCACGGGAACTTGTTGGCCATGCTCGCGGATCGACTCGACGAGCGCGCGATGATGCTCCTCCGAGGTTTCCAAACGATCGGAAACGAATGAGGCCTCGATGAGATCCGGCGCGATATCAACAATGGAGTGCGCCTTGAGCTGCTCAATTGAGCGGCTTACCGCGCCTATCGCCCCGCGCGTGCCGAGGACGCCCAGATGTGCCGCAGCAGAAGGCTGGCGGGATGCGTCGGTCGTCACTTGAGTGTCCGAGTTGCCGGCCGGCAACAAAACGCCCGTGAGGCCTGCCAGCAAGTTCTTTCGCGCCATTAGCCTCTTCCCCATGCGCTGCGGATGAGCTGTTCGATTTCGCCATTGACGCTATCGAGCGCCTCGATAGCGCGGTCGTAAGTCGAGCGAGTGAACTGGTCCCTGCTCACCTCGTAAAGCGTCTGCTTGGTAATGCCGGCGTCGGCTATCGCCGTGCTCTTGAGCATTGGAAAATTGAGCACATGCTCCCCGAACATTGAGCGCATGAAGGACACCATCTGGTTCTGCGGACCGTCGCCAGGCTCATAGCGAGTGACTAGATACCGCATCCAGTCGTACCCCATATTGCCGCCGGCCTTGGCGACGACGCCGAGAAGGTCGGACGTCATGATCAAGAACTGGCACATCGACATGACGTCGAGCATTTGTGGATGAACTGTCACCAACACGGCGGTCGCGGCGCACATCGCCGACATGGTCAAAAATCCGAGTTGAGGCGGGCAATCGATTACAACGACGTCATACTGGTCGGCGACCGAGGCGAGCGCAGAGTCCATACGCGTGAAAAACATCGACTCGACATGGCGATCGGTCATGAGAGCCTTTGGCGTCTCGTGCTCGAATTCCATGAGTTCGAGGTTGCCGGGGATGAGGCTTAAATTGTCAAAGTAGGTTTTCCGAACGATGTCGCTGAGGGGTCGCCTCCTGTCGTCGTAGCGGATCGCCCCGTAGAGGGTCTCATTCTCTCCGACGTCGAATTCTGGCTGAACGCCGTGCAGCGCGGAGAGGCTTGCCTGGGGATCGAGGTCGATCGCAAGCACCCTGTAGCCGCGAAGCACGAGATATTGGGCGAGGTGAGCTGCCGTGGTGGTCTTGCCGCTGCCGCCTTTGAAATTGACGACAGAGATGACCTGCAAATGCTCCGCGCCGTTTCGAAAAGGAATATATTTGCGGTCGGGCTTGCTGCTGGCGTCGAGATATACGCGTAAAGACTGGATGTCGCCGATGGTGTACGAGCGGCGGCCATTTGGACCGACCTCGACGGCTGGGCCTTTCTTCTCTAAAGACAGGCGGCGCAAATAGCCGTCATTAACCCCGATCAGTTTTGCAGCCTCGAGCGACGAGAATCGTCGTAAAGTCTTCTTCGCCTCAGGAGGGAAGAGTTGCAGCCGATGCGCTTGGAGACGAGCCGAAAGCTCCCGCGCATGGGCGCCGACAAGTTCGTTGATCGCATTCGATCGAAACTGGAGAGCAGGGGTGTCCACGGCAAATCTCGTTAGGCACGCTTTCTAGCGCAATCGGCGTCGTTTGCCGTGACACGTTCCCCCGATTCGGCCTCAGTGGCAAGGAATTTTGAGTTAATCAAAACTTAACGCCCGATTCGCAAACAAATAAATTGCTGCGTGACAATAGTTGCCGGCCGGCAACTCTCGCGCGCTCCACAATTCCTAGGGCGGCGCAAGAAAGGACCGCTACCCACAATTGACGGCGCTCGCGGCGGTGCGACGTCAAACCGCCACGCCGGAACTCCCATCTTGCACGCCTTGTCGGCGAGGTTCTCGACAATCCACGAGCCGGGACGATCACGCCGATCGGTAGTGTTTCGAGCATCACATCATTGCGCCTGAACGGTGCGGCCTTCTTATGACGGGTCCACTCCGGTTTAAAGGCGACCTGAGGAACCTTGCGATTGTCCGCCCAGCAGGACGCGATCCGTTCGGCTCCCTTTGCGCCGCCGCCATGGAAAAGGACCATGTCGGGATGCTTCGCTGAACCTTGTCGAGAGCATTCCAAATGCGCTGATGATTGTTGCAATCAACTCCGCCGGCGAAAGCGATCCGATGTCCGCGCGGCAAGAGCACTTGCGTCTCGGCCAGCTTCTTGCCGTTGAGGAGGTCCTGGCTGTCGACCATCGCAGCGGTCGACGCGCGGTGATTGACCTTTGAACCGGAACGGGGACGCCAGGCGGAGCCCGTTTCGGTCGCATAGAGCTCCGCGAGATGGTCGCGGAAGAGTTCAAAAGCGTTGCGACGTCCGGTGAGCGTCAGTCCTTGCGCGATCAACTCGACGGCGCTTCGCACGCCAAGATGCGGCGTCAGAAGAGGGCAGGGGGCGTGGCTCCAGTTCGTCGTCCCTAGGGCTATAGCCGTGCAAGGCGAGTTCATCGAGTAGATGCGAGGACGGCGATTGTGCTTGGTGATCGGTTCATGGCTTTGGTGCTGTCGCTTGAACCCGCGCCGATCGCGGCCTGACAGCGATCACGCGCCACGGGCGGATCGCGCTGCACTCGAAGGGCCGAAGCAAAGCGAAGAGCGCTTCCCGTCGATTTCTTTGCTCCGCGCGGAATGCCCGAAGCGCGAACGCAGGGCAGGGCAGAGCAGGGCAGAGGAAAGAAGTCGCGGGGAGCGTGCGGCAAGCAAGCCGCTTGTGGCGACATCGCTGCTCTTTCAGGCCGGCACGCGGCCCTCTCGAAGAGCCAATGCCGGGGTGGCAAGGGGAGCGCTCCTCCAACGAACAGCCCTTCGGAGAGAAATGGAGCCAAGCGTTCGCTCCCTGAGGACAATTGCCTCGCACCGCCCCCCGGTAGCGGGCTCCTGCCGCGGCAGCAGGACCACAGCGCCGTCGAGCGGCGTCCGCCGTGGCGCTTAGGCGTCCGAGAAGGGGCAGGAGGTCGGTTCCGGGCTTGGCGGCAGGGGAGGGGGAACGAAGGCGCACACGACTTCCCCGCCGAGGGGCGTTTCCACATAGCGGCCGAGACGGGCAGCTTTGGGCGCTTGAGCGCTCATGGCGGGAGAATGCCCGAGGCGATTATTTAAGCAAATACCGCTTCGCTTAGATAACAGCCTCAAAATTAAGGCGGCGTTTCAGGGGCCGTCGCATGGCCAGCCAATTCGAGAAGTCGCGGCGCCCCGACGGGCTCGTCCCTTAGCAGCGGCACGACGGAGTAGCGGCTGGCATGGTCTGTCGCGACCTTTTCACTTCCGCCAGTTCGTTCTCGGCGCGCTTGCGTAAGAGGGGCGAGCGCGGATGCGCCGCAGCCACGCTGTTATAAGGTTTCCGGCTGATTGACTCGGGCGGGGTGGGATCCCCTGGGCGACTCGAAGCAGTTAGACTGTGTAGTCATGAATCGCTGGAGGCGGGTCATGACGACGATAGCCGCGCATTTGAGCGTCGAGGCGTTGCGAGAGCGGTATGTTTCGAGTTCGGACGCGCGCGAGGCGCGGCATTTTCAGACGATCTGGCTTCTCGCCAAGGGACACAGCGTCGGCAAGGTCGTCGAGATGACGTCGTTCGGTCGGCGCTGGATCGAGCAACTCGCCGCGCGCTACAACGCGGAAGGTCCCGAGTCTCTGGGCGATCTGCTCCGCCGCAACGGCTCTGGGCCAAGCGTGTTGAAGCTGGACGTTCTCGAAAAACTTCGCCTTCGATTGAACGATCCCCCCAGCGACGGCGGCTTGTGGACGAGCGCCAAGGTCGCAGCTTTTCTTGCACGCGAACTGGGGCTGGAGAAGGTCGCCGTTCAGCGCGGTTGGGAGGCGCTGAAGGCTTGCGGCATGTCGATCCAGACGCCGCGTCCGAAAAATCCGAAGTCGGCCGCGCCCGACGAAGCGGCGGCGCTCAAAAAAAGCTCGAAGACGCCGTCTCCGAGGAAGCCGAAAAGCATCCCGACCGGCCGATCGAGGTCTTCGCGAGCGACGAACATCGGCTCGGGCTGAAGCCCGTCACGCGCCGCGTCTGGGCGCCTGTCGGCGAAAGGCCGATCGCGCCGGGCCATCATCGCTTCGATTGGCTCTATGTCGCCGCTTTCGTGTCGCCGGCGACGGGCGAGACCTTCTGGTATGTGCACGACGGCGTGTCGAAGCCGTTCTTCGAGGCGTTGCTCGCAACCTTCGCACGCGAGGCCGGTGCCTGCCATGAGCGAACCATCGTTCTCGTCATCGACAACGCTGGCTGGGGCTGAACGTTCCCGAAGGCGCGCGCCTGGTTTTTCTTCCACCCTACACGCCCGAACTGCAGCCGGCAGAGACGCTGTGGGCGCTCGTCGACGAGCCCATCGTCAACAAGCATCTCGCCACGATCGAGGAGTTGGACGAGATCGTCTCCCGAAGATGCGTCGCTCCCGCCGACGAACGCGACGCCGTCAAGAGCCGAATCGGCTTCCACTGGTGGTCGAAAATCGCCAATGCGAAGTAATCAGCCGGAAATCGTATTATTGATGACCCATGCCCAAGGTTCGATGCCCGCACGGCGCAAATCTGCTTGAAGATTTGCCGCTTCGAGGACAGGCGTCGTTTCCGCCAAGGTGACAAGGAGGATCTTCGTCCGATTCGGGTCCTGAAGCTGCATCATTGGGTCATGTAATGCGCGCCCTTGGCGTCCAGCATCCGCGCGACCTCGCGGTGATAGGCGCCCGTCGCATCCAGGAGCAGCAGCGTGTGGCCGGTCGGCGCAGTGTCCATGACCACGAATTTCTCGCCAGCTTCGCGGATGATGCGCGAGAATGCCTGAAAGACGGCGATTTCTTCCGTGCAGGGAGAGCGCAAATCCTCTTCGAGCAAAGCGCGCCCCTGCGCGTCGAGCTTTGCGCCCTTCGTCCTCAGCACCTCTTGCCGGTAGCGTTCGGTTTCGGCGTGCGGGTCGATGCGGCTGACCATCAGATTGTCGAGCGAACCATGCAGCGTTGACCGAGCGCCGCCCAGTCGCGCCGGGCGTCCTCGATGAGCTTGTCGGATTTCGAGATCCAGAGCGCCTTGCGGCGCCCTTTGAGCCAATTGTCGAGGACGACGCCCGCAATCTGACGGTGACGTGCCCCTGAGAAACTCCTCCATGATCGATTAGAGTCCGGCCTATTGCAGGACGGACGAGATGAAGAAGAAGCGGTTCACGGAAGAGCAGATCATTGGCATTTTGCGGGAGCAGGAAGCGGGCGCGAAGGTCGCCGATCTGGCACGCAAATATGCGGTTTCTGAAGCGACGCTCTACAATTGGAAAGCCAAGTTTGGCGGGATGGACGTCTCCGAAGCCAAGCGTCTGAAGGCGCTCGAGGAGGAGAACGCGCGGCTGAAGAAGCTTCTGGCGGACCAGATGCTCGACGCAGCGGCGCTGCGGGAGCTTCTGGCAAAAAAATGGTAGGGCCCGCCGCCAAGCGCGAAGCCGTCGCGCACCTTGGGGCCGTCATGGGCCTTTCGGAGCGTCGGGCCTGCAGCATCGTCACCATCGACCGCGCGACGGTCCGCTATGCGCCAAAGCGGCCGGCGGATACGGAACTGCGCGAAAGACTTCGGGAGCTCGCCAACGCGCGCCGCCGCTTTGGCTATCGGAGGCTGTTCGTCTTGCTGCGTCAGGAAGGCGAGCGTTCGGGCAAGAACCGCATCTACCGGCTCTATCGCGAGGAAGGACTCACGGTGCGCAAGCGCCGCGCCCGCCGCCGCGCTGTCGGAACAAGGGCGCCGATCCTTATCGAGCCAAGGCCGAACGCACGCTGGTCGTTGGACTTCGTGCATGACCAGTTCGCCTGTGGCCGGCGGTTCCGCATCCTCAACATCGTCGACGACGTGACGCGCGAATGCCTGGCGGCGATCCCCGACACGTCGATCTCGGGCAAGCGTGTCGCTCGTGAGTTGTCGACGCTGATCCGGGGGCGCGGCAAGCCGGGAATGATTGTTTCCGATCATGGGACGGAGTTCACCTCGAACGCCATCCTTTCCTGGGCGAACGAAAGCAAAATCGAGTGGCATTACATCGCGCCGGGCAAGCCGATGCAGAACGGCTTCTGCGAGAGCTTCAACGGACGCATGCGCGATGAGCTTTTGAATGAAACGCTGTTCTTGGGCCTCGACCACGCGCGGGCGAATATCGGCGCCTGGGTCAACGACTACAACCACGCATCAGAACACCCATCTGTCTATGTCATTGAGTTGAAGAGGCTTTGCTGGTCGCGGTTGGGTCCCGCGGGGTATCTGGTGTTTCGTCGGGCGCGTTCTGCAATCGATTTTGCGGCGTCCGTCAAGAGTTCGACCCGTGCGAAGATCCAGGGACCGTCGCTCAAAGGGTGGCGCGCGTCGATCTCGCCGGCCTCGGCCGCCAGCCGCAGAGTCTTCGAAGCAATCTTCAGGACGCGCGCGGCGTCGGAGAGATTGAGCCAAGGCTCGACGCCATCGGCGGCGGCTTTGAACACCGGAATGCGATGATGCGAACGCAACGAGGTGACGCGCTCGCGGGTCCAGCGATTGCCGTGGCCGGTCTGGAGCCCGTTACGATTGAGAAAGCCGGCGATCAAATCGTCGCTTGCGATCAACGCCAGTTCGCGTACGGCGGCAATGATGTCGGCGGGTGTGCTGTTGCGCTGTCCGCGCCGGCGCTTGGGCAAGCGAAGCTCGCTGTGCGCGCCACCCGTCCAATGGACGGCGATGACGATTTCGGAAGCGTCGTCGTCGATATCGGCCACGACTTCGTGGATCAGCGTGCGCGCGATGCGCTTCTTCAATCGCGCGTCCGTCGTCGGAGCCGACCAGACCGTTTTGAGGTTCGCTCCCAGCAGGGCAAGCGCGGCTGGATCGATCGTCGGCGTCGGAGAAGCCGTCTCGTGCGCAACAATCTTGCTTTCAAGGTCGGCGACGCGGACAAGTGCAGTATTCCAGCGCGCCTCGAGTTCGCCGGCGACTAACCGATTGGTGGGGTCGGCGGCGTCATACTGTCTGAAGGCGCGATCTGCGGCGTAACGCGCTGCCTCAAGATCGCGGCCGAGAGCGTCGCGCACTTGATCCCGCCGCTCAACAGCCTCCTCGGTTGCGGCGATCGCCGCGGCAATGGCGCCGGGGCCGACCACACCGAGAAGCGCTTCTTCGATAGCATCGTCGACGCGCAAGCCCCCGAACGCGATGCAGCGCGGCTCGCCATTATCCATCCAGCCGCGCGAGCAGCTGTAACGCGGGATATGATGACGTACCCCGGTATAGCGCAGCGTCAGTTTGCGTCCGCAGCGTCGGCAACGGATCAGACCGGCGAGCAGGGCGTCGCCATGTTTGGGCGCTCCATGATGCCGGCTGCTTGGAATATTGCTGGAGACCATCGTGCGGATCGCTTCAAACCTCTCCCAGCTCACATAGCCGTCGTGGGCGCCGGGCTTCAGTGCGAGCCAGTCGGCGCGCGCTTTGCGGCGGATTTGCGCACCGGCGCTGGCGCCGTATCTATTCGTCGCCGCCGTTCTACCATAGGCATAGGCGCCGCCGTAGACCGGGTTCTCGACCATCCTGTGAAGAGTGGCGTAGTTGGGCCGTCGCCAGGTCGTTTCGCCGTTCCTCTGCTTTACCGGCAGGTCGAGCTTGTGCTCATGGAACCAAAGCAACGCCTGTCGCGCGCTGCCAAGTTCCTCGATTTTGTCGAACACCAACGCGATTGCCGCTTGCACGCGCCGATCCGGATCCTTCTCGTATCGGTCGTCGGCCTTCACAAAGCCCACCGGAGCCGCGACGACGAGTTCACCTCGCCGCGCCTTCGCGTAACGAGCGGAAAGCGAGCGCTGGCGCAGAAGATCGAGTTCGTATTCATTAAGGCTCCCTTTGAGCCCGAGCAGCAAACGATCGTCGCCGTGCCGAGGCGCATAGACCGTCTCCTGATCCACGAGAACCGTGTCGACGACACGGCACATCTCGATCAGCTGTTGCCAATCGCGGCTATTGCGGGCGAAGCGCGAGACTTCTCGGGCGCAGACGGCGCCGACCTTGCCGAGGCAAACCTCGGCGACCATCCGTTCGAAACCGGCGCGTTGCACGCTGCCGGCAGCCGAGCGGCCGAGATCCTCGTCGATCACTTCGATGTTGGAGAAGCCCAGCGCCGTGAGCCGATCGCGCATCGCGTATTGCAGCGCGCCGCTCTCGCGGTTGTGCAGGACCTGGTGGGCTGATGATTGGCGCACATAGAGAATCGCCTTCCGTTCCAGATGGTGACAGCCGATCTTCTCAGCGATCATGACCGTCTCCCATTGTCTTTGTCCGCACATGCTCCAGGATCAGCCGCGTCATCAGGTCGACCAGTGATTGGCGCGCATCCTTTGGCAGGTCGAGCCAACTGGGCGCGCCGGCGGCCGACTGGCGCGCGAACAAATCCATCTGCTGTGCAGCGAGGCGCTTGCGCCGATCCCCGCTCACCGATGCCGTCGTCTTCCGCGCCATGGGTCTCTCCCTGATTCTGGTCGTGAGAGACTCTGGATGCGCTCGGAACCGGGGCTTTCGATGATGGCGCCGTATCCTTCAACACCTGATCCAGCAGGGAGGATAATGCGTTGAGCGCTTGCAGACTGACGGCGGGGACGGAAGTAAAGCTGACTTCTGACGCGCATGCAGCGCGATCGAACATCCACGCGGGGACCTCGAGCAGCCGCTTGACGTTTGAGCCGTCGACTGAGCACCGGAACACGACGCCATCGATCTTGTCGATAGCCTCATGGATGAAAACTTCGCGCCCGAACCACGGATGAAGCCGATAGAGAACCTCCCCGCAGGCGGTCCTGTGGGCGTTCTCAAGCCCCGTTCTACAACCATCGACGCCCGCATTCTTCGCTCGGCTACGCGACGCCGGCGGAATATGCGGCCAATCTCACCGCAACAGGCGATCGGCTGCGCAACCCCGACCAGCTCCGCCGATCGCCTGTTGCTACATCCGCGCCCTCGGGCGTATCAAACACCGCGACTCTAATTGCCGCTGGATGAAACTTCAGGGGCAGGTCAACGGCCCTTTCCGGCGCCCGTGCCGTCGACGTCGAAAGCCCACCGCCTTTCCGGCGTCGTCCGGCGCGACAGCAACCATATCGAAGCTTTCGTTGACGAGGAACGAACCGGCGAGATGACCGCCATGAGCCTCGCCAGCGTAAATGACGCTCTCGAGCTGCGCGTCGGAGAGAAGTCCGGACTCGATGACGCCCTTTGGCAGATATGCGGCCGATAGGAGGGATTTGGCGGTGCGATGGACGCCATGGCGGCGGATTGGACTCAGACACAAGACTCGGCACGGTTCGTTCACTGCACGTTCGACAAAGGCTCCCGAAAATTGCCACTGTCGCCGTCGTTTAGGACGCTGATAGTCTCTCGCGCTGGAGAGTGTGGAACTCGCGGGGAAATGATCTGTAGAGACGGGGCTCGAAACCGCGACCTCCGGCGTGACAGGCGAGCGGTTTCGATGATAACCGTAAGAAATTCAAAATTCAGATGCCCCTAAAAAAACCTATTTTGAAATGGTTAGCGATGCGCTTCTGATGCAACGTCGCCACCCGACGCGCGTTCGACGTCGCCGCCCTCCGTCGGCACCTGCGCGATCGTGTTCACCACTCGCGTCCTCCACTCCAATCTCGACAATTAAGGGGCTCATTCCGAGCCGTTGAGCGCGTCGAGCGCGCGTTGCAGAATGTACTCGCTGGGCCGGTGGGCTTCCGCGCCGCCCGTGTCACGAGGCGTTTCCTGTGGAGGGGCGCCTCCGTCCTGCTCGCCCTGTGCAGTTTTCGCGCTCGGGCGCTCCGATGGCGAGCTGACGGAGCGGCGCCGCGGCAGAGGCGCTCTCTTGGGCGGCGATTGTGGGGAACCAGCAAGGGGCTCACCCGGCGTCTCGCCGCGAGCGTGAGCGATCTTGCCTGATCTTCCGGGAGTTTCTTTTGTCGACCCCGCCGCAGGAGCTTGTGGGGGCTCCTGCGACAAGAAAGCGCCCGTCGGGAGAGCTGGCGCGTTAAAGCTCGCCATTGGCTGCGCGAGCTGAGCCGCCGCCGCAAGCGGATCCTGTACTTGCTGTGGCGAAGCGGTAGGAGGGCGGTTCGCTTCGCTCGCCACCGGTCCGCTCTCGCTGGGTGGCGACGCCTCGCTTGCGTCTTCGACTTTATCCCGAAGCGCCGAAGATAGCTGCGGGTCGCCGGCCGGCATGTCCCGGGGCATAGCCTGCGCTTGCGTCTCCTCCTGCTCCAGCTCGGACGTCTTTGGCTCAAGGTTCTGAGCCGTCTCCCCCACGCTGTCAAAAGCGAAGCTTGCGGCGAGCGCCGCCAATCCAAGGACAATGACGATCGCCGACGCTCCCAAAAGATAGCGACGTGATATGACGTTGACGGCGGCCGCGGATGTCGAAAACTGTTCCTCGTGCTCAGGAAGGAAATCTTCCAGCTCGTCCTCATCATTGCGATGATCGCGCATAGCATCTGATGGATCGGCCCCAGGCGACAGCGCCATCTCCGCTCTTTCCGCGAGGATGTCCGCAGAAGCCGTCTGCCGACCGTGCCCTCGCGGCCCCAAACCTTTGATTTCCGAGCCCCGCCCCTGCAGCGGAGGAGTCGGTCTTCGAACCCGTCCGTCGGGAGCGGCATGCGCCCCCCGCCCGCTCGCAAGATCGGCCGCCCGCGCGGGAGCCTCGACGCGCCTTTCGCGAGGGAACTCGACCTGAGGATTTTTGCCGGCGCTGGCGATGTGTGGGTCGCGCACCAATTCCTGCAACTGGGCGATAGTGCGGCGGCGCTCATCTTCGTTCATGCATCCGTCCTTCAAAAACGCGCGGCTGCGCTCTGCGGCGAGGCCTTTTGACGCAGAACGCCCGGGGCAGTTTGCGCCAGTCTCGCACGGAATTGTGGCTGATTTTGCGGCCGGCCGCGTCACGCAAAGAACTCGGCCTCGGGGAGATCAGCGATGGCCGTGAACGGAATCAAACGGTGCACAGACGACCGGCGGCTCCCACCGCCGCCGGCGCTGCGGGTCGGTCAGGATTTCGGCTTTCGGAAAAGAACCAGTCATAGACACGGCATTACTCCTTACCCTTATCTTAAGGGTGGGCCGTGTCCGGGCAATTAAGGGGCTACGTCAGAGAACCTCCCCGCAGGCGGTCCTGTGGGCCTTCTCAAGCCCCGTTCTACAATCATCGACGCCCACATTCTTCGCTCGGCTACGCGACGCCGGCGGAATATGCGGCCAATCTCACCGCAACAGGCGATCGGCTGCGCAACCCCGACCAGCTCCGCCGATCGCCTGTTGCTCCATCCGCGCCCTCGGGCGTATCAACAAACAGATGGGGTGATTGGTCTTGGCCGAGGTGTGATGAAGGCGGCTGCTCCTGTCGAGATGTGAGAACGTGGTCGGTGTCGAATGGCCACGAGCATCGGGAAGGAGCAGCCATGAAGTATTTTGCCGGACTGGACGTGTCATTGGAAGAGACCGCGATTTGCGTGGTCGACGAGACTGGCCAGATCATGAAGGAGGCGCGCGCGGCCAGCGAACCGGAAGCGCTCGACGCTCTCCTTTCGAACCTTGGCCTGCCGCTGGAGCGTTTAGGATTGGAAGCTTGCTCGTTGACGGCATGGTTGCATGGTGAGTTGAAAGCCGCTGGGTGGCCGGCGATCTGCATCGAGTCGCGACAGGCGAAGGCGGCCATGGGCGCCATGCCGAACAAGACCGATCGCAACGATGCGCGCGCGATCGCCATGCGGACTGGCTGGTTCCGCGCGGTGCATGTAAAAACATCGACTTGCCGTTCCTGGCGTTCGCTCTTGGTCGCGCGCCGGACGGTTCTCAACAAGATGCGATCGATCGAAAACGTGGTTCGGGCCATCATGCGCGAAACCGGCCTCAAGCTCGGAACTCCGGCGCGAAGGGACTTCGTCGTCCGCGCCCGAGAGCTGATCGAGGACGAGCACGGCTTGGCGCGCATGATCGAGCCTCTGCTCGAAATTCTCGGCACGATGCTGCGTGAGTTCGCAAGATTGACCAAACAGGTTCTCGACATCGTGCGGGACGAGCCTATTTGCCGCCGATTGATGAGCGCTCCGGGCGTCGGTCCCCTGACGGCTCTCGCTTTTCGAGCGACGATCGATCAGCCGGAAAGATTCCGTAAATCGAGGGATGTCGGCGCTCACTTGGGTTTGACCCCACGACGCTATCAATCCGGCGAAACGGACATCCAAGGGCGGGTCAGCCGATGTGGCGACGAACTGGCGCGCACGGCTCTTTATGAGGCGGCGCATTCGCTGCTGGTTCGCAGCAAGAAGTGGTCAATCCTGCGCGCATGGGGCATGAAGATCGCCAAACGTCGCGGCCTGGCGAGAGCCAGGGTCGCCATCGCCCGCAAGCTCGCGACCATCCTCCATCGGATGTGGGTCGACGGCGCCGAGTTCCGGTTCGAGAGTGAAAAGGCCGCTGCAGCAGGCGCCTCGAAGATGATCGCCGCGACCGCAAGGGATACCTTTCGTCTGCTGAACGTCCTCCAGCGAGCGCGGCGGGATGGGGTCTCTACGGAGGCCGAGCGGAAACGCTTCCGCGTTCGCTTTCACGGCACAGGAAACAACTCGATCCGTTCTGTTGCGTCGCGAGAACGATCTACAGTGCGATAGAACTGCGGCCGAACCTTTAATTAGGCGTGCTTTCGTTTGCCCGCGATATTGAAATCTTATCGAACCAAATTTCTCCGTTGACTAATTGTTCCGAGGGGGACCGCGCCGCTAGGCTAAGCTGTACCATTTGCGCGGAGCAACCGGCTTCTGGCACGACGAATGGAAATTCAAAGGCGCGCCAATTCGGGAACGACCCGCGAACCATTTCACTTGTGCCAATTGTAGACCCGCCCATACACTTGACGCTCCACTGCAGGCCGCGAGGTCCCGCAACCTCGCCCATCAAAGATCCCTTGAGCAAATATGAGCCTGGGGCCAGAACTACGGCCTGGGTCACGCGGGGAAACTCTACCCGGCCTGGGCCGAGCTCTATTAAAAGCGCATGAGCTCTAGGGTTTTCAGGCCTCGGCGCAAAATTGACGACAACGTTACCGCCGGCGGGCCACTGCCAATCGAAGGGGGCGCCTGACGGACGCATCTCGAAATCGCCGTTGAATAAGAACCCAGCAGACTCAAATTCCTCTGGCGCTAAAAATTGCAACCAAACGTAATAGCCAAGTTCATATAGCTTGTGACTGAATAGAAACGTCTGATAAGCGTTAAGCTCTTTCCTGGTCGGGGGCGCCTTACTATCTTTAAGATTCAAGAGCAGATGAAATGGCGCGCGCGCGTCAGTGAGATACGGTCCTAGCGCGTTGAAGAACGAAGGTCTCCAGCGTGGATTGGCGGAGAGAAGCCTTTCAACTTCTTGCTTGGCGAATTTGTCTTCCGCCATATGCGCCAAAATTGGCATCGCACTGCTCATTCGACTTGTTGATCGCAGGAGCACGTCCGCGTAAAAGGCCGCGCCTGCATAATTCTTCCTTTCGAAATTTCTCCGCATCAACCAGTCGACAGCTAAACTTTCGTCGAGCGAATGACGCGTGGCGGCCAGCATGAATTTCTCCGCCTCTTGGGCGGAGCCTTGAAGTTCGGCAATTTGTCCCAGCAACCGGTAGGCTTTCGATGGAAGCGGATCGTTAGCGACCGCTGATTGAATTTGCCTGCGCAATATCGTTAAACGCTGCGGCGTGAGTCGGGGTCGATCAGCTGTATTGCCATTGCGGTCCTCTGAAGAATTGATCTCCGCGTCAGCGACAGTAACGAGCGATCTCGCCTCGTTGGAATTCAGGAACAGCGCAGATCTCGGCGCTGTCGTGGCCAAAAAAGCTGCGACGCTATGGACAATGATTAACCAACAGAGCGCTAGTGCAAGGAAGGCAAAAACCGTTAGTCGTATTGGCTTCAACCGAACCCCTACACGCTCCCGAGGGGAGGGAGGCGGTTCCATGCCGGCATAATCATGGGGCACCCAGTCTTTTAGCATCAAATTACTCTCGTTTTTAAGCCTGTTTCATCGCCGTAAACACGGGCCGAACACGAAGTCTGCCAATTCACGCCAAAAATTGATGGCGCCCCTTCCATCTGGTGAACGCCGCTTTCGGCCGCCGCAAGTATCGACCATCGGCAGCAACCCCATGCCTTTTCGCCGATCCGGATTTGTCTTTTGATCTCGCTTTCGACGAGAGGCATTCGGTGCCCACAACCGCGCGTCCAATTTGGCGTCGTAGGCGCTGCGACGCTCAGGCGTTTTGAGGTCATTCCACGCTTGAGTGACACGCAGCAAAAACACGGATTGCATCGTGTTCTGGCAGACGTCTGAATGCAACCACTTGCACAGATATCCTAGATTTTGACGCAGTTCAGCGGCGGTAGCGTTCCGTTGGCCCCCGAGCACCCGGTAGCTATCGGAATGCGGCGCTAGCATCACTTGTTCGATGTAAAACTCCGCAGCCTGACGTAGCCTTTTAGGGGACGCTTCGGTCCATGCTGCGGAGCTATTGACCGTATTCGGGTCGTCTACGACGATCCGCAAGAGCAAAACAATGTCTCCTGGCAGAGGACTCTCTCGCATGTAGCGACGACGCGAAGGCAGCGCCAATAGATCGAGCGCCGCCCTGACCGCAGAGATGTCCTCATGATGCCGCTGCAGCGCCACTGTTCAGCTTCCGAGGATGTTCAGGCTGCTTCTCGAGCTTCTCACTATCAGCCGCCATCTCGGCGCCATACCCGTATCCATACTCATACCCATACCCATACCCATACCCATAGGCAGAGGTCGCGGCAAACTTGTTAAGGATCATACCCAACGGTCTTGCCCGCGCCAGGCCAAGGCGCTTCAGAGTGCCTCTGACCATATGAGTTCGTCCCTCCCCAGCTGCGATAACAAGCAGTGTGGTGCTGGTCATATTTGCGAGTATCAACGAGTCCGCCATTCCCATAACGGGAGGACCGTCGATAATAATTAAATCAAAGATCTCGCCGCCCACCGACAGCAAAGAAGCGAATCTCGGTCCGTGGAGCAATTCAACGGGATTCGGCGGCAGCGGGCCTGATGTCATGGCATACAGGTTCGTCTCTTCAATTCGACGAATTGCATCGCGGACTTCGCAATTGTGCGTCAGATAACTGCTGAGCCCAATGCTGTTGTCCAAACCAGTCTTCTTGTGGAGCGATGGATTACGAAGATCGGAGTCCAGGAGAAGCACCTTAAGGCCAGTCGCGGCGAAATGGTGGGCAACGCCCAATGCAACACTTGATTTTCCTTCACCGGGTCTGGAACTCGTAATTAATAGCGTTTTGGGAACACCATTTTCCGTAGAGTAATGCAACGAAGTGCATAACGATCGGAACGACTCTGAGATAGGCGAGCGGAGATCCTCGCACGCCGCTTGAAAAGTCTGCGGCGGCTTGGTCTTAGGTATAACGCCCAGAAGCGTCAATCCCGATGCCAACTCGGCCTCGACGGGCGAGTAGATAATATCATCGAATTGTTCGAGCGCGAAAGCGCCCCCAACCCCGAGGACTAGTCCAAGTGCTAGGGAGATCAGAAAGGCCTTAGGTATGTTAGGCGAACTAGGACTAACTGGCAGCTGAGCTTTATCGACGATAAATACGTTGTTTGTTCCAACTCCGCTCGCCACATCCACTTCCTTGTAACGCTGCAGCAGATTCTCATAGAGAGAACGAGTTGTCTCCACCTCGTGCTTCAGTATATTATACCTGATGCTACGCTTTTGTAGGTCAAGCGCTTCTGTGCGGAGCTTCTCGATTCGTTGTTTCATGTCTGCTTCTTGACCAAGCGAAGCATCGTAGGCGCCTTTGAGGGACGACTTTATCATCTTTGTCTCAATACCCAACTGACGGTCGATCTCCTTGATTTTGTTATTGAGCTGAATCATAGCCGGGTAATCTGCACGGAATGTATCCGATTTTTCTTGGTATTCGGCGACAAGTTGCCCGCGTTGGCTTCGCAAGTCCCCGATTGCTTTGTTCGTTAATATCTGTGGCAAATCGAACGCTGAGGCGTTTTGGGTCTGTCGCCACAACTGTTCGTTCTTGATGCGCTCGCCGATAACGGCGCCGAGAGCAGCGTTGGCGGCGGTTAGCTCGTTCTCCGTAATTGATGCTTTATCAGTCGTCGCAATAATCTGCTCCTTTTCTGCGAAGGCGATCATGGCCTTTTGGGAATCCTCAAGACGATGTTTTATTTGTACGAGCTGATCTTCAAGGAACGATTTTGCGTGAGCATTAGCCTGAAATCGTTTATCAAGGTTGGTTGCGACGAAGGCCTCGCCATAAGCATTGGCAATTCTCTGCGCTCGTTCGGGCTGCGGATCAGTGTAACTTATATCAACGAGCCTTGTGCCTGGCGCCAGCTTGATTAAAAGACCGTCAAGAATCACCTTCGCGGCTTCGCGCACACCATCTCTACTCCCAATTTTGCCATTCTCGCCAGAACCTTCTGCCCTCGACGCGGAAGCGGGCTGTCCTGACAAGTCACGCGAAAAGTGGGTCAGCGACGCCACCCGTTCTGCAAGGTTGTGACTTTTGAGCAGTTCAATCTCTGTTGCAAGATCGGCCGCGTCGCTTTCGTGCAATCCGATATCATCCCCTTTGAACATCTTCGGCGCGGAGCGCGCGATCTCCAGTCGAAGAGACGCAGTGTAGAGTGGTTTTTTCAAGAGGGTCCACAGCAGTCCGGAAAGCAAACACGCAGCAATGCAGCCACCGATCAACCATTTTCGCTTACTGAGAATGCGCCAGATTGCGCGCAAATCCATGCCGGCGAGCGCACCGGCAGTCTCGGCGAAGCTTCCTCCGCTCTCGCGGTAACCGTACCCCGGCAACTCAGAACCACGGGTCTGGACCATCGAGTTTTTTGCCAACGCGCTGTCCTGCGTAGACAACGCGCTGCTATGATGGTCACTCATATCGTACCTTCCCCGTGTCGATGGCGCCCCAGCGATCGGGCGATAAAAGTGCTATTTCTGCGACAGATGCGTCTGACGTGAAGCCTTCAAAGGATGGCAACTGCATAGCCCGCTATTGGCAGCAGTCGCATCAATGCATTGAATCCCGACTTCGCCATAGAATCGTCGACGACGATGACATCGCCGGGGCGCACCTGCGGATCGCGTTCCGTTCCGCCGTGAATGGCGGCAATATCAAACCTAGTGGCAGTGCGCGCGCCATCAGCCGTTCGGAAAATGACGACATTGCTCGACGCCGTCGCTCGATCCAACCCACCGCTCTTGGCGATCACCTCCATAAGAGTGTGATCGCCTCGCAGGGTGACCACCCCTGGGGTTTTTACCGCTCCTTCTACGGTAACCCTCTGACTGTTGTATTCTTTAACAAAGACAGTTACTTGCGGAGATTTCATATAACGGGCGTTGAGGCGCGCCTGAATTTCCTTCTCGAGTCGAGAGGGGCTCTTCCCCGCAGCCGGCACCTCACCTAGAAGAGGCAAATTGACGACTCCATTCTCGTCGACCTGCACCGTCTGGGTGAGTTCCGGCGCCTGAAACACGGCGATAGCCAAAACATCCTGCGGGCCTACCAAATAGCCGGCGTTTCCGGGAGTGGAGGCTGCGACGTGCTCTGCCGCTACGCGCGCGAGTTCCGCGCTGTCTCCAGCGGCCAAACTCGACTGCGGAGCAAATGTGGAATTCTCTCCCGGAACCCCGTTGCAGCTACCGAGCTGTATCAAGCAGCTCAACACAAAGATCCGCCGTGAGGCCCTTAGAACCCCACCACCGAAAAATTTCGAATTACGAACCCCCATAGCGCACCTCAAAAAAGGAATCGACTAACCGTCCAAACCGCATGTGCCAAAAAAGATAATCAGGTTGGGACAATGTCGCTCCTGCTGTCTGCGTTTCGTCGCGTGTCCTTTTGTGAACGCCGCATTCCTTGACGTCCCATTTTCGCGAATTGATCCTTAGCCGAGAGTCAGTACCTTACATCCGAACATACAGCTCGGCACTCCTAAATACCCAAAAATTGACAAAATGATGGAGCAACTTAGCGTAGTGCGCGTCAGAATAATTGCGCTCGGTTGCGCCAATGATGGGGGCAGACTGTTGCGCGGGCGCCACACTGGAATGGAAAACGCATGAGTCGCGCCTCGTTCCCTTGCTAAGTGCCGCATAGCTCGGTAGAATTTTTCCCGTGACGGTTTGCAAGTCGCTCGAGCTGGCGATTGAAATCATTGCAGCTCATCGTCTGATCAGAGAAAGGAAGTGTAATATGAGGCCTAGCAAGATCTTCTTTTTGGCTGCTCTGCTTGCCAGCAGCTCCGCCAATTCGGCTTCGCTTCGAGATGTAACCGGAGACGTCTGGGTTGGTCGGGAAAATGGGTTTACCTCTGTTCGCGGCTCAGCCGACGTTGCTCCGGGAGACAAGGTAAAAGTTGGCCGCAAAGGGGTCGCCCGTCTGGTCTATCCCGATGGCTGCAGCGTGAATGTCCACGCAAATTCGCTGACGAGAGTGTCGAAGCATTCGCCTTGTTCGTTTAACGCTCAAATTATCGACCCGTTGGGCCAGCCTGACGACGACCGTAAATGGGGCGCTGTTGGCCTGGGGATAGCGGCTGCGGGCGGTGGCATTGCGGCCGGACTCCTAGCTACCGGGGGCGGCAGCACTCAGTACGTGCCAGTCCCCGTATTTATTCCGGCGAGCCCATGAAGTCTGCCATGTCGGCCCTCAGGCCGACTTGGTTTTTTTTTCTCTCCGCGACAAACCTTCTGTCCTGCCTCTTGCTTGGAGGCGGGACAAAGGGCGGTTTTCTTTCTGATGCGATTCTTGAGCTATGTTCAGTTCCTCTGTTTCTCGCCGCACTCTGGCGTCTCACGGATGCTGCCTACGACCGCGCGCTTCGCTGGGCCTTGACGTTTTGCGGCCTCATCGGAGCCTTGGTATTAGTTCAACTGATCCCATTGCCGCCAGCGATTTGGACAAAATTGCCTGGCCGGGAAGCTGTCCTCAGCTCTCTTGAGCTCCTTGATCGGCGTCCATTGTGGGCGACCATCAGCATGGCTCCGGAAGCGTCTTGGTTGACCGCGCTCTCCCTATTGCCGCCTGCGGCGGTGTTTCTTTCTGTCCTGACGCTCGACTGGCGAGAGCGCAGGTACTTGAGCCTCTTGGTCATCGGGGTCGCCGTGATGAGCGCCTTTCTCGGATTGATGCAGCTCGCGCAGGGCTCGAATAGTTCGCTGCGGCTTTTTCAGATAACCAATCAGAGTTCCCCGGTTGGTTTTTTTGCCAATCGGAACCACTTTGCGGCGTTGCTCTATTGCGCCTTCTTGTTGTCGGCGGCGTGGGTCCCGACTGTGGTCGGCGATCTGCAATTTCCCTTCCCTGGACAAGACCGCCGCAAATATGACACAGCGCCCTTGATAGCGGGGTCTGTTGCAATAATAGGGACGCTCCTCGTGCTCGCCGCCGCAGTAGTTATGACGCGCTCCCGGGCCGGGCTTGTTTTGACTTTTGTAGCGGTCTTGGGAGCTTTGGCGCTGCCGAGCAGTCCGCTCCAAAGGCAAAAGCCGAAAATTTCGGTTACCCTCTGGGCAATGATCGGCGTGGTTGTGCTCGCATTGCTCTTTGTAGGCGGCTCCGAATTGCTAGGAGCGCTTGATCGATTTGACGTCAGTCCTCTGGCCGACGAACGAAAGATATTTGCCCGCGTCACTTTTGAGGGCGCCAAGACTTTTATGCCAGTCGGAGCTGGACTCGGCGCGTTTGTCGCAGCCTATCCGATGTTCGCTAGACGCGACGACCTGGTCCCGGGCACCTACGCCAATCATGCCCACAACGATCTGCTTGAGTTGTGGTTGGAGACTGGGATTGTAGGTCCTCTGCTGCTTGGGTTTTTCGTTTACTGGCTTCTTCGAAGAGGCATAACCGCGTGGGGACCTTCGAACCCTGGGCCTCTCCCGATCGATCGATCCTTAATCCGAGCTGCAGTTTTGATTGTTGCCTTGCTTCTTGGCCACTCACTCGTCGACTATCCATTGCGAACTGCCGCAATGATGGCGATCCTGGCGTTTTCCTGCGCCTTGTTAATCAGGCCTACCGTCACGCGTTCGGTTTTCAGTCCTTCACTCAGCAGTGTCCGGCGTCAGAGCCATTGAGACAAACTGGGCGGATTGCTGAAAGGAGGATTTCTGGCTCATCGTAACCGTCAGGAAGTGAAGATGAGCCAGAAATCCGATAGCCCGAAACAGTCGTCTGAACGGCTTGTGAGCGATATTCGCCGCGCGACTCGCCGGCATCATTCGGCCGAAGAGAAAATCCGCACCGTTCTCGATGGCCTGCGCGGCGAGCACAGCATCGCCGAGCTGTGCCGACGCGAAGGCATCGCCGAGAGCCTGTATTATTCCTGGTCGAAAGAGTTCCTCGAAGCCGGCAAACGGCGTCTTGCCGGCGACACGGGGCGGGCGGCGACGACCGGCGAGGTCAAGGATCTGCGACGGCAGGCCAAGGAGCTGAATGAAGTCGTCGCCGAGCAGGCGCTCGGATTGCGACTGCTTAAAAAAAGTATGATCGCGGATGGGGGAGACGAGGAATGAGATATCCCCAACCGAAAAGCTGGAGATCATCCGCCTTGTTGAGCAGTCGCATCTGCCGGCAAGTAAGACGCTGGACAAGATCGGCGTCGCACGTCCGACATTTTGCCGCTGGTGCGATCTCTATCGGTCCGGCGGATTGGAAGCTTTGGCCGACAAGCCGTCCCGACCTTCGCGCGTTTGGAACCGCATCCCCGATGAGAAGCGCGATGAGATCGTTCAACTGGCGCTCGATGAGCCGGAACTGTCGCCGCGGGAGTTCGCAGCGCGCTTCGTCGATACGAAAAACTATTTTGTGTCAGAAGCTTCAGTCTATCGCCTACTCAAAGCGCATGATCTGATCACGAGCCCGGCCTTCATCGTCGTCAGGGCGGCGGATGAGTTTAAGGACAAGACCACCGCGCCCAACCAGCTCTGGCAAACGGACTTCACCTATCTGAAGGTGATCGGCTGGGGCTGGTTTTATCTCAGCACCATTCTCGATGACTTCTCACGCTACATCGTCGCCTGGAAGCTGTGCACGACGATGAAGGCTGAGGACGTGACCGAGACGCTGAATATGGCGCTCGAAGCATCCGGCCTCGATCAGGCCCATGTCGTTCATCGGCCGCGTCTGCTCTCGGACAACGGCTTGTCCTATATCTCGGGCGATCTGGCGACATGGCTCAACGATCATAAAATCGAGCACATTCGCGGCGCGCCGTTGCATCCACAGACCCAAGGCAAGATCGAGCGCTGGCATCAAACGCTCAAGAACCGCATCCTGCTCGAAAATTATTATCTTCCGGGCGACCTGAAGGCGAAGATCGGCGCCTGCGTCGATCACTACAATCATCGCCGCTATCACGAGAGCCTGAACAACCTCGCGCCCGCCGACGTCTACTGCGGACGCGGCGCAAAAATCCTGCGCGAAAGAGAAAGGATCAAACGCATCACAATCGAGAATCGACGCTTGCAACATCAAATGACCGCCGCTTAAACTCAATCATCAGGTGAGCCGCGTCCTCCAATAAATCGCAGCCCAGCCTGTCTCAAATCATTCGACGACGGACAACGTTAGGGATCCGCACGGAGCGCAGCGGAGATAGAGCTGCGATCCCCGCAGGGAGGTGCCACAAACTAACCATCTTGTTCTTCTTCATTTCGATTATATTTTAATCGAAATGATGGCGGGTGATAAAGATGGCTAACGAGACGAAGGTATTGACCGCGCATGTCCCACTGGGACTCGCGGAGAAAGTTGAAGCAATGGCCGCCCGGCTCGAACGCTCTCGCGGCTGGGTGATGAAGCAGGCGCTCGCTGCCTGGGTCGACCAGGAGGAGGAACGTCACCGTATGACGCTCGAAGCCTTAGAGGATGTCAATGCGGGCCGGGTGATCGACCATCAGGCGATCCAGGCATGGGCCGACAGCCTTGGAACGGATAAGCCGCTGCCCTCGCCAGTCAATTGAAGATCCAGTGGACCAGCAAGGCGCCGTCGGACCTTGTGCGACTGCACGAGCATCTAAACTCGGTCGCCCCCGAGGCGGCGACGCGCGTGGTCCAGCAGCTCGCCCACGCGCCGGAGCGGCTACTCGATTATCCGCGGATCGGCGAGAAGCTGGAAGCCTATGTGCCGCGTGAGGTCCGCCGGATTATCGTCGGCAATTACGAGATGCGCTACGAGATCGCGGCCGAGACCATCTTCATCCTGCGTCTCTGGCATTGCCGTGAAAATCGCAGCTTCGAGTCGGAGGAGTAGCGGCAATGGCACCCCGCTTCGCGTGGAGGAAACCCCGACGGTCATGGCGACGGCCCGCGCGCCGCGCTCTATCTCGCGTTCCACCGGCCGAGAGGCCGAGAGCGACCTGTCAATTCCCGATCAGCGCCGCTAGATCGAAGGCTATTGCCTGTAGCGCGGCTGGGAGGCCGCGGCCGAGTTCCTCGAACCCGGTGATACCGCGACCGATGATCGTCGCCCCGCGTTCCAAGCGATGATCGACGCGGCGCTACAGAAGCCGTCGCCATTCTGGAATCGCCGAGGCCGGGCAGCGTGTCGCGAAGATCAAAAAGATGCCGGAGCGACCCGATCCAGCCGAGACGGTGCGGCGCATCTACCGGATGGCGCTGAATGGGGTCAATAACAATGGACCGATGGGCCTAAACGCCATCGTAACGTGGCTGAATGCACACAACATCCGCACTCGCGACGGCGGGCGAGCGTCAAATGCGGATTTTCAGAGATCTGGGATCTTCTATGTCGTCCCTGGAGCGGGGTCAACGCGACGACCGTTTCGATAGAATCGCGGTCGATGTTGAAAGGCCGCGCGCCCGTTCCAGAATTATTTTGGTCTCATTGAGGCGAGTTTCGAGGCCTCGCAGCGCGCGGCGATTCATTCGACCGCGGCATTGGACAGAGCAAAATGGCTGCTCGGCGGTGTTGTTATCCAGAACGGCAGCTAATCGCACCTGCCGCAGAATCGATGGCGAACGCATACGCCGAAATACCGGTCATCTTGGAGCATCGCCTCGAACAGCTCGAAGCCGCCACTCTATCTTAGCGCGAGGAGTGTAATACGCCGACGCGACCATAGAGTCGTCTCAGTTTGATATGGGTTCCCTCTCCGCTTGTCGCGCGCAGCAATCGCGCAATTCAGGCCATCGCGCGCGGCCAAGCCAAATTCTTATGCAGCGCCATGACGTTGTTCTGCCACATAGTCCGCGTAAACGGCTTGAGCGCTGACCGCCGCCTTCGCAATAAAGCTTGCGGGCGTGAAGGCGCGATTTCAGGGCGGAGCGATAGCGAAAAGCGGGGCTTTGATGAAATTATTGATCACCGGGGGCGCGGGGTTCATCGGCTCGGCCGTTGCGCGCGCCGTCATCGGCAAGAGCGTCGATCAGATTCTCGTTCTCGACAAGCTCACCTATGCGGGAAACCTCGCATCGCTGCGGCCCATCGCCGACAATCCCCTTTTCGCCTTTCTTCAAGCCGATATCTGCGACGCGGTGGCGGTCGCGCGCGCCTTCGAGGATTTTCAGCCTGACATCGTCATGCATCTTGCCGCCGAAAGCCATGTCGATCGCTCGATCGACGGGCCGGCCGCCTTCATCGAGACTAATGTCGTCGGCACATTTGTCATGCTGCGGGCGGCGCTCGACTATTGGCGGCGGCTTGATCGCGCCCGCGCGCGCGCCTTCCGCTTCATGCATATCTCCACCGATGAGGTGTTCGGCGCGCTCGGCACGGAAGGCCTCTTCTGCGAAGACACGCCCTATGCGCCGACGTCGCCCTATTCGGCCTCGAAGGCGGGGTCGGATCATCTCGTGCGCGCCTGGCGCCATACATATGGTCTTCCGACGATCGTCACCAATTGCTCCAACAATTATGGTCCCTATCATTTTCCCGAGAAGCTCATTCCGCTCACCATCATCAACGCGATCGAGGAGAAACCGCTGCCGATCTACGGCCGCGGCGAGAATGTGCGCGACTGGCTTTATGTCGAGGACCACGCCTCGGCGCTGATGCGCGTTGCGCGCGAAGGGGAAGTCGGCGAATCTTATAACGTCGGCGGACGCAACGAATGGCGCAATATCGACGTGGTGCAAGCGATCTGCGAACTCATGGACGAATTCCGTCCGCGGCGGGCCGGACCGCATCGCGATCTCATCGCCTTCGTCGCCGATCGGCCGGGACATGATCTGCGCTACGCCATCGACGCCTCCAAGATCGAACGCGAACTCGGATGGCGGCCGGCTGAGCGGTTTGAAACCGGTCTTCGCAAAACCGTGCGCTGGTATCTCGATAACTCGGATTGGTGGCAAGCGATCCGTTCGGGGACATATCGCGGCGAGCGCCTCGGTGTGCTTACCGAGCAAGATGAAGAAGCCGTCGCCTGACGCGCGACAGGGGGACTGTTTGTTTGAAGATCTCGAGCTTCCTGGGCTGAAGCTCGTTACGCCTATAAAATTCGGCGACGAGCGGGGCTTCTTTTGCGAAACGCATAACGAAAAGACCTGGGCGAACGCCGGATTGAATTTCGACTTCGTCCAGGACAATCACTCATTGTCCCGCGACGTCGGGACGGTGCGCGGCTTGCATTACCAGACCGCGCCCTTCGCGCAGGACAAGCTCGTCCGCGTGATCAGTGGTCGCATACTCGACGTCGCCGTCGATCTTCGACGGTCTTCGCCGACGTTCGGGCGTCACGTTGTCGTCGAGCTTTCGAAAGAGAACTGGCGTCAGCTGTTCATTCCCATCGGATTCGCGCATGGTTTCGTCACGCTCGAGCCCGATACGGAAGTCATCTACAAAGTTACGAATTTCTATTCGCCGCAGCATGATTGCGGCGTCGCTTGGGATGACCCTGACATCGGGATAGCGTGGCCGGCCGCCGCCGGAAGCGCCGTGCTGTCGGACAAGGATCGCAAATGGCCGCGGCTGCGTGATCTGGCGGAGGTTTTTGCGTAAAGTGGGCAAGATGAAGCGCATCGCCGTCACCGGGCTCACGGGCCAGGTCGTCAGCTCCCTCATCGAGCGCGCGCCGAGAGGCGTCGAAATGCTCGCGCTCGGCCGTCCGCGCTTCGACCTCTCCTCGCGCGACATGGTTCTCGCGTCACTACGCAGCGTGCGCTGCGACGCGATCGTCAACGCCGCCGCTTACACTCAAGTCGACAAGGCCGAGAGCGAACCCGACGTCGCGATGCGCGTCAATGGCGCGGGCGCGGGCTTCGTCGCCGAAACCGCCGCCGAACTGAAGGTGCCGCTGCTGCATCTTTCGACCGACTACGTCTTCGATGGAACGCTCGATCGGCCCTATCGCGAAGACGACGAACCCGGCCCGACCGGCGCCTATGGACGCTCGAAGCTCGAAGGCGAAAAGCAGATTGCCGCGCGCTGCGAAAATTCGGTCATTTTGCGCACCGCCTGGGTTTACAGTCCGTTTGGAGCGAATTTCGTCAAGTCGATGCTGCGTCTTGGCGAGACCCGGGACGAAATCGGCGTCGTCGCCGACCAGATCGGCAATCCGACGAGCGCGCTCGATATCGCCGACGCGCTGCTCGCCATCGTCGAAAGGCTGGTCGACGATTCCGATCCGAGCCTGCGTGGCGCTTTCCACATGACCGGGGAGGGCGAAGCAAGCTGGGCGGACATGGCGGACGCGATCTTTGCCGCGGCAGAGAGGCAGGGCCGCAAGCCCGTGCGCGTCAAGCGCATCGCCACCGCAGACTATCCGACGCCGGCCCGCCGTCCAGCGAATTCACGGCTCGACAACGCCAAGCTCGAAGCCGGCTACGGCGTCGCGCTGCCCAAATGGCGCGACTCCGTCAACGCCTGCGTCGCCCGATTAATTCCAAACTGAATAGGATTCTCATGCGTGGCATCATTCTCGCTGGAGGAAGCGGCACAAGGCTGCATCCGATGACGCTCGTCACCTCGAAGCAGTTGCTTCCCGTCTACGACAAGCCGATGATCTATTACCCGCTCAGCACGCTGATGCTCGCCGGCGTGCGTGAGATCCTGATCATCACTACGCCGGAGGACCTGCTTTCCTTCAAGCGGCTGCTCGGGAGCGGCGCGCAATGGGGCCTGTCGCTGTCTTACGCCGTGCAGCCGCGGCCGGAGGGGCTGGCGCAGGCCTATCTTATCGGCGCCGAATTCGTCGATGTCGAACCCTCGGTGCTCATCCTTGGCGACAATATCTTCTATGGCCATGGCCTGCCGGAAGTATTGAGCGAATCGTCGCGCAGTTCGGCCGCGGTATTCGCCTATCATGTGCGCGATCCGGAGCGTTACGGCGTCGTCGAATTTGATTCGGCCGGCCGCGCGATCTCAATCGAAGAAAAGCCGACGCGCCCGCGATCGAATTGGGCCGTGACAGGCCTCTATTTTTACGACGAACGTGCGCCGGAATTCGCGGCGCAACTGAAGCCTTCCCCGCGCGGCGAATTGGAGATCACTGATCTCAACCGCGTCTATTTGGAGCTCGGCGAACTGCAGGTCGCTCGACTTGGCCGCGGATTCGCCTGGCTCGACACCGGCACGCCCGAGGCGCTGATCGAAGCGAGCGAATATGTGCGCGCCATCGAGCAGCGGCAGGGACAGCGCGTCGCCTGCCTCGAAGAGATCGCCTTCCGAGCGGGGTGGATCGACGCCGCGCAGGTGCGCGCCGCCTCGTCTAGACTCTCCAAGAGCGGTTATGGTCAATATATCTCGCAGGTGCTCGCCGAGACAGAGCGGGAGTTCTCGCCGGTCGCATAGAGCGGCGAAGCCGCGGCGCGGCGCAGCTCAGCGGCGATGATTTTGGGATCGAAGCGACGCCTCGCATCAGCCGGCGGCGCCGAGTGACGCTGGCGCGGAACGACGGCGCTGACCTCCCCCTTAAAAAGCTCCTCCAGCTTCCATCAGAGTCCCCATCTGACCCCATTGCAGGGACGGACGAGATGAAGAAGAAGCGGTTCACAGAAGAGCAGATCATCGGGATTTTACGGGAGCGGGAAGCAGGCGCGAAGGTCGCGGATCTGGCGCGCAAATACGCGGTTTCGGAAGCGACGCTCTACAATTGGAAAGCCAAATTCGGCGGCATGGACGCTTCCGAAGCGAAGCGGCTGAAGGCATTGGAGGACGAGAACGCAAAGCTGAAGAAGCTTCTGGCTGCGGATACCGACGAAGCCGGCCATGCATTCCAATATGAAGCCGGCCACCTATTCCAATCCGAAGCCGGCCGGCATTCCGATTTGATGTCGGCCACCGGCGTTGCTCTGCTGCAGATCGGTTTGAATGATGTTTCGCGTTTTGAACGCGGTCAAGCGGGTTCGTTTTTTGTCGCGGCCGAGCGCCGCTTTGTCACGCGGTTTTCTCGGCCGAGCTGGCAGCACGCCGACGCCGTAATGCGACGCGAGCGCGCCATAGGTCCGATTGATCTCGGGGTCGTAGAACGACGCCTTGTTGACCCCGCTCTTCAGATTGTCAGGAACCAGCAGCCGCGGCGCGCCGCCGAAAAAACGGAACATGCGCACATGTGCCCCGGTTCAATCCGTCAGCTTCTGCGTCCAAGTTGCTTCCGCATAAGTGAGGTTCGAGGTGCCGAGCACGGCGACGAAAATCTCCGCCTCGCGGATCTCGCCCGTGGCTGGGTTCACGATGCCGATGCGCTTGGCCGAATAGTCGACGAAGACCTTGTCGCCGGGCGCATGGCGCTCCCGTATCACCGGCGTCAGTCGTCGCTCAAAGCCGCGAAGCAGATCGCAAAAACGGCTGTAGCCATAACCTTCGGTTGCGTGGCCCGGTATTCCTCCCACAAGATCATCATGTTGACGCCGGCGCGTTTCAGCTCCCGCGCCAGTTCCGCCCAGTCCGGCTCAACCCGGCGGCGCGCACCCGTCTTGACGCCGGCTGCGTGAATAGACGCTTCTCCAGCGCCGCGTCGTCCAACTCCTCGGGCAGCGGCCAGATCACACCCCCGTCGTGGCCCGCTTCAAATTGTCCTGGATCGTGCTGCGCGCCACGCCGAGCCGGCGCCCCATCTCGCGCGCGCGCTCACCCCCTCGTGGGCAAGCCGCAGCATGTGCCTCAGTTGTCCCATGGTCGGTTCTCTCTTCGCCGGCATCCCGTTCTCCCCGTCGATCTCGACAAGGCGGAATGCCAAAGTTGCTGACCTGCAGGCAGCAGACGAAAAGAGGACCAAAGGACTCTCAGGCGGCCGGCTTCATCTCGGAATGGTGGCCGGAATGAAATCGGAGTCCCCGGCGCCGTGAAGCGTGCAGCCGTCGCGCACCTTCGGGCCGTCATGGGCCTGTCGGAGCGTCGGGCCTGTAACATCGTCGCCATCGACCGCACGACGGTTCGCTATACGCCAAAGCGGCCGGCGGATCGGGAACTGCGCGAAAGACTTCGGGAACTCGCCAACGCGCGCCGACGCTTTGGCTATCGGCGACTGTTCATCCTGCTGCGCCAGGAAGGCGAGCGCTCGGGCAAAAAACCCATCTACCGGCTTTACCGCGAGGAAGGGATTACGGTGCGCAAACGCGGCCCGCCACGCCGTCGGAACACGGGTGCCGATCCTTGTCGAGCCAAGGCCGAATGCGCGCTGGTCTTTGGCCTTCGCGCATGACAGTTCGCCTGCGGCAGGTGGTTCCGCATCCTCAACATCGTCGTCGACGACGTGACGCGCGAATGCCTGGCGGCGATCCGCGACACATCGATCTCGGGCAAGCGTGTCGCCCGTGAGCTGTCGACGCTGATCCGAGGGCGCGGAAAACTGGAATGATGTCTCTGATCGCCTCCCATCTTACGAACTGACGCGGGTCGCGGGCGCGACGCGGAGGAGGGGATAAAGCGCGAGAAGTTTCTCGACGATTTTGCAGCCTCATCGCCGAGCGGCACGAAGAGCCGCAGCTTCCAGGCGACGATTCCTGCAATCAAGCCCTGCGCCTTCAGTCGATCGACCATCGTATCGCTGAAGCCCACGAGTTTCGAGCCGATGCCGGTTCATCACGAGCGCGCGCTTGAGAAAGAGTCCGTCGACAAGAACAATGAAACGCCCCGGGTTCCGCGGCACAAAGCCCAAAGGGCCCTCTTACTTTTCCACTTGAGGCGGCGAGAAGATGCCCTATAATATGACCTGTAAATCTGGCAGGATATCTCCCATGGCCGCCCCCAAAGCCCCCGCCGCACAAGTCAAGAAACTCCCCACGCGTAGGACGCATAGGCGCAGAGCGGCTCAAAAGACTGTCATGGCCGCCGGCCCCCTTGCGGCGATCCTAATAGGCAAACGCGGCCTCGTGCAGCTCGATGGCGTCGCCTCGGCCTTCGGCATGTCCAAAGGACAACTCGCCGAAACCATCGGCCTCAGCCGCGAAGCCCTTTATAAGCGCGCGCGTCTCGAGGGACCCAAGACCCAGTCGCGCCTCAAGGAAATGCTCGAAATCGTCTCTCGTATTTCCGACTGGGCGGGTGGCAAGGAGCAGGCGATGGCCTGGTATCGCGCCCAGCCGATTCCGGCGTTCGGCGGCCGAACCGCCGAAGCGCTGGTCAAGGATGGGCAGGCTGGGGCGCTGCGTGACTATCTCGATCACATTGCCCTTGGCGGGTTTGCTTGAGATTCCATGGGACCTGCTACCGGGCGCATGATCCGAGATGGTCCTTCGCGCCGCTCTCTGGTGAAGGCGCGGCGATCCATGGAGGCCGCTTCAATCCGAAAGGCGTTCCAGCGCTCTACCTTGCGCTGACGATCACGACAGCCGTCAAGGAAATCAACCAGGGATTCGCACATAAGATCGAGCCATGCGTGATCTGCTCTTATGACGTCGACTGCGACGACATCGTCGACCTGCGCACCGAGGACGATCGAAAAACCGACGGTGCCTCGCTCGCCGATTTGGCTTGCGCTTGGTTCTCGAACATCTCGCAAGGCAGTGAGCCGCCGTCGTGGCGGATCTCACGGAAGCTGCTCGACGCGGGAAAGGCCGGCATCCTTGTTCCGAGTTTTGCGCCCGGCGCAACCTCCGCCGATCAAAATCTCGTGCTTTGGAAATGGGGCAAGAGTCGCCCTCACCAAGTTTCCGTTTACGATCCGAGCGGTCGGCTACCCAAGGATCAGCTCTCATGGAGATAGTGTAGTTTCGCTTCCTGCACTTCCGGATAAAGGTGTCCGATTTTGATCGATCGCGGGCTTTTGTGTTGAGCCATAACGAGCACGCAACACCAAATACGCAGGGAGCCGAGAAGGAATGCGACATCTCTATATTGCAGCTACAATATTTGTCAGAACTCAATAGACAAGTCGCAGCTTGTGCTCGTTAGAAATGTCACAGGCAGCGCCCGCAATCTCGGGGTTCGGGCAGCGCGCGGCGCAGCCGGTCGGGTTAGCGCAGCCGCGCTGCTCGAACGGAACCCGCAATCTCTCAGAGACATTCAGCCTACCTTGAAAATGCTCTTGGCGTGGCCCCACGGCGCGGCGCCTTTTTGCTGCGGCTCTCACCGAGTTGCTTCTGGCGGTCTGCGATATAGGCCAGAACGGGCCCCAATCGCTTGTTCTCGACAATGGCGGCTTGATCGACCTGCTGCACCTTATCGAAAATGCGATAGGGCAGCTCGCGGCCCTGGTGCTTGATGACGAAGCGGCCATCCGGATAGTCGAAAATCGTCACGCGCTGGCGGGCGAGGGGAGGTGTGATCTCGTTCGCCTCGAGGATGAATAGCACCTTGTCGTGTTGAAGCGTCAGGCTGTTGGAGACCGTGCGATCCTCCTTCCAAGCGAAAACCTCATCAAGATCGTCGTCCTTGCAAAGCGGCCGGTGAAGATCTTTGTCGCTGAAAGGGGAACCGGCGATTGTAATCCTCCATGAACGCCGGCAAGAAAGCGTTGCCGGCTTCCATCGTCGAGATTCCGGCGAGCCGAAGCTCCTTCAAAAGCCGATCCTGCAACGTCAGATTCGCGCGCTCCACTCTGCCTTTCGCCTGGCTGGTATTCGCGCAGATGATATCGATGTTTAGCTCATGCAGCGCTCGGCCAAATTGCGTCATGCCGTTGCCACCCGTCGCACCGGTCTTGTTCACGCGAAACGCATGCTTGTCCGAGTAAAAAGCCACCGGCTTGCCGTAGTGCTGCAAATACGTGCGAGCGGCGACGAAATAATCGAACGTCGATTCGGTCTCGATAAAAGCCAAATGCATGATCCGGCTCGTGGCGTCGTCGAAGAAAACGAGCAGGGTGCATTGAGGGCCACGATCCTCAAACCACCAATGCTCGGAGCCATCGATCCGACTAAGTTCGCCGACGCAGTCGCGCCGATGCCTCGGCTGGTGAACCGGTTTGAGACGTTGCCGGCGATCTTTCCAGAGCCCTTCAGCCAGCATCCAACGCCGCACTGTTTCTACGCCCAAACGCAATCCGTGACGTTCAGAAAACTTTTTCGGCCGCCAACGTCGGACCAAAGTCTGAGTAGTTGGCTCTTATCAGCGCCAGCACTTCAGTCCTGACGACCGGCGGATACGATCGGTTGCTCGGCTTGCCCCGTCGCTTCGATAATAGCGCCGATGGCCCATCTGCCCGATAAACCTGCAACAAGCGAAACACCTGGCGCGGCGTCATGCGCATCAGCTTCCCGGGCCGGAATCCGCTCTCCAATAACATCACGCAACACATATAACCGGTCGATCTCCGCGCCGCTCATCGACAAGAGCGTCATCACTCACTTCTCCAAGCGGGTCGCCTCGGGATGAGTGACATCTCTAACGGGGAGAGCTGTGACCTTTCTAATGGGGTTCTACATCCATTGTCACAGCAAGGCAGAAATGGCGCTGCTTGTGCAAAGTTGAAATGTCACCCGTCGGGCTTCCCGGATGCTGCGGGTTCGAGCAGCGCGGCAGAGCTGGTCGGGTTGCGCTGCCGCGCTGCTCGAACGGAGCCGTACCTTTCTGCTAAGCTTTAGCCTACCTTGAAAAGCGCTCAACTGACCTTGAACATATGCCGCTCGGCCTGGCCCCGGCGGCGCGGGGCTTTCTTGGAGCGTCCCTCGGTCTGCGTCTCCTGCCGCGCGGCGATGTAGGCCAGCACTTCGCCAAGCCGCTTGTTCTCGACGATCGCCGCCTGATTGATCTTCTGCAGCTTGTCGAATGTTCGGTACGGCAGGTCGAGGCCCTTGTGGCGGATGGCGATGCGACCGTCGGGGTAGTCGACGATCATTAGGCGCTGACGGGCGAGGGGACGCGTGATCTCGTTCGGCTCAAGCATGAACAGCACTTTGTCGTAATGAACCGTCAGATTGTGCGTCAGCGTGCGTTCTTCTTTCCAAGCGAATACGTCGCCAAGCAGCTGGCGCCCGTCATGCGGCCGATGCGCCGCATGTTGAATCCGGCTCGTCGCGTCGTCGATATAGACGATCAGCGTCACTTCGGGGCCGCGATTCTCAAACCAGTAGTGACGTGAGCCATCGATCTGAACGAGTTCGCCGACGCGCTCGCGCCGATGTCGAGGCTGATGAACCGGGGGTAGGCGATGCTTGCGGTCGATCCAAAGCCCGTCTTCAATCATCCATTTGCGCAGCGTCTCACGTGAGACGAGGCACGCGTGGTTCTCTCGCAGCTTCTCGACGGCGAGCGTCGGACCAAAATCGGCGTAGCGCTCTTTGACGATCGCCATAGTGAGTTCGCGGACGGCGGCGGGCAGTTTGTTGTTCCTCGGCCGGCCTCGGCGTTTTGACGCCAGACTGGCGGCGCCATGCGCTCGAAAATCCCTGCGGAGGCGAAGCACTTGCCGCAGACTTATGTTGAGAAGTTGCGCCGCGTCCCCAATCCGTAATCGTCCTGAATCAATGTCCATCAAAACACGAAGCCGCGAAAACTCTCTTTCGCTCATAGAGACCACCATGCCGCCGCCCGTCCTCAGTCGATGCGCTTATCGAGGGGAGCGACATCTCAACTTTGCGGGCCGGTGACATCTGTATATTGCAGCTACATCCATGATTCGCATAATTTGGATTATGGAACTAAAACAATATGTTACGAAGATTTTGCGTAAGTTATTTGCGTAAGTTAAATGTCTTCGTCACCGCCACGTCCGACAGACGCCGCGCCGCCCGGCGCATCGCAACGACGTGCTGCAAGCCACTGAAGACGCAACGCCTGGGTTTGCAGCATGCGGCGGAGGCCTGTGTATACTGAAAACTATATCCGGACGTAATGGTGATGAAGTCCGCCGAGAATGGGGTGTGGTTTTAAGTCTCCAATCCTATGAGCGCATCGGCAAGCACGCGCTGATCGCGCATCAGCGTTACGCGCACGCCAAGCAGTTCAAACGCGCGAACAAGGCGTTGCGCAAACTCCACACGTTTCTGGGCCGCGTCGAGCGCGACATCGCGCGCAGGATCAAAGATGACTTCTCGTTGCGCGCGATTTTCGCGCGTCCGCTCTATCTCGCCGAGCGCGTGCGCGAGCAAAGGCAGAAGCAGCGGGGCAAGAAGGTCTATTCCCTGCACGCGCCCGAGGTGGAATGCATCGGCAAGGGCAAGGCGCATCGCCCCTACGAGTTCGGCGTGAAAGTGTCGGTGGCGACGACGCTGCATCCCTCGAAGGGCGGCCAGTTCGTGGCCCATGTGAATTCGCTGCCGGGCAATCCTTACGACGGCCACACGCTCGCCGTCCTCATTCCGGAAATGGAGACGCAGATCGGCGCACAGATGAAGCGCATCGTCGCCGACCGCGGCTATCGCGGCCACAATGCCCCGGAGACGCATAAGTTCAGGGTCTACATCTCGGGCCAGAGACGGCGCATCACCGAGGCGATCAAGCGCGAACTGCGACGCCGTTCCGCCGTCGAGCCGGTCATCGGCCATCTGAAAGCCGACCATCGCATGGGCCGCAACTTCCTCGCCCATGCGGTCGGCGACGCCATCAATGCCGTCCTCGCCGCCGCAGGCTACAACTTCCGCCGCTTGCTCGCCTGGCTCGCAAGCTTGTGCGCCCTCTTGCTCGCCGAGCTCGCCGGCCCGACACAATCAGAAAATAACCCCGTCACGCCGCAAGGACCGTTCTTCACGGACGACTGCTTAGTATGACCCTTGAAGGAAGACCCGACGACCGGCAGGTCGAGACGACTGCCAGCGCAATTTATCTGAATTTGCGGAGGCTACAGCCGTACGTAACACTGCAATCCTATGGCCCCGGTTTTTGGGAGATAATCGCTTCGACCTCGCCCAAAATGATCGTCAAAGCGGGTAACGACAAAGCGTCGGGTATATCGCTTATGCTAACCAACAGGTATGATCCGCCCGAGCTATACATTGAAGAAATTAACTCGCTGCGAGTTGGGATGGGCGCACAGATGGTGGGCGCAATCATCGATGCGTTAAAATACCAACCCAGAGCCTTTCAAATCAGACTCAATGACCGGTCGCCAATAGTGAGAGACGACCTTACCTGGTGGCAGCACATCATCTCGGCGCATCCAGAATTCACATGGGTCAGAACGCAATTTTAAAATGAGGTGGCAACAGCGCGGACGACTGTCAGGAATCTTGTGTGTCAGGCCCACATTGCCATTCCGAACCATTCGTCGAGCATGGTGGCGTGCATGGAAGCAATCATCTTCTACATCCTCCTCATTGACGCAATCAGCGCCAATCTGATGGCTCGATTTGGTAGCGAGTGGTACGTGCACAACTTCCGCACGATCTCCCGCTGGTTCCCGCCGGCGGAGGGATGGGCGCTCTATTACTTGGCGCTTGTCTTGTGGGTCGGCTCGCTCCTCTACCGCACTGGCAAGCTGTTTTAATCGCCGTAATGGACAGCATGAGCATTCGCGGCATGCTGACAAGCGGTATAATGCAGTAAGCAGCCTCCCCCTCGCGCTTCGACGCGCCACTGTGGTGCGTCGATTGTGAGGAAGAGCACAAATGCCGCGAATTGACACCGCACGATTGCATCCGCGAATTAAATGATGCGTTCCACAAGACGTTGATTTGCTCGAAAGGCTCGCCTGTTCTGACCGCCGGCTTCGCTTCCCTACCGAGCGACGAGCAGGCTACCGGAATGCGCCGCGATAAAGGCCAGCGTGATGGCGATCGTTGGAGTGAAGGGAGCCGAACGGAAAGTAGCGGCGAGACGCCCGATCTTCAGCCGCGCGGCAGATCGAACAATCGATCGATTTTCGCCGCTATGATGAAGTCGTTCTCGTGCAGGCCCTTGATCTTCTTGGTATGCAAGGAGACTGTGGCGTATCCCCAGCCGAAACTCACGTCAGGATGATGGCCTTCGGCATCGGCGAGTTCGCTTACGGCGGTGACGAAGTTCAGCGCCTCGCGGAAATTCGCGAAGAGGAAACGGCGCTCGATGCGATGCGCATCGTCGCACAAATCCCAGTCTTGGACATTCGCCAGAAACGCCTCGGCTTGCTCACGCTCGAGAGGCGGAACGCCGCCGCGGCAGGGTACGCAGGTCTTCTCCGCGAGAGCCATAGTCATCGATCGAACTCCTCGAACACGATATCTAGCGCGCCGCCGATCGCTGACACGCCGGCCAGCCAACACAAAGAGCAGTACAATGGGATGAAGAATTCTCTCGGCCGACGCGGCGACGATAGCGGATCATGAAGCGGATGAAATCGCGGCGGCAGGCCCAGAAATTCCTTTCGATGCACGATCAGACCGCCAATCTTTTCCAATTTCGCCGTCGCGAGAATATGTCTGCGCCTGATTGTCACGCCTTTCGCGACCATGCCTTTGCGGCCTGGCCCGAGATCACAAGCGCTCAGCTCGCCGCGCGAAGGAGCCGTTATCCGGAAAACCACCTCTTCGCGTCCACGGTCAGGTTAACTTGACGGCGCCCCGAACCGGACTACGTCATGGAGAATTCGTCAGCGTCGAGCAACTCCATGCAGAGCAACCCGGATATTCCAACCAGGAGACGGGCATGGCCAAGAAAGAAAATGCGATCAAGAGCGACGACAAGATCATCGCCATGCTCAACCGCATCATGGAAAGTGAACTGGCGGGGGTGGTGCGCTATACGCACTATTCCTTGATGGTATTCGGCTACAACCGCCTCCCGATCATTTCCTGGCTGCGCGGACAGGCAGACGAATCTCTCGCCCATGCGCACCAGGCGGGTGAGCTGATCACTCACATCGGCGGCCATCCGTCGCTTCACATCGGCCCGCTGCTGGAAACCCACAAACACGATATCGGCGATATCCTGCGCGAGTCGCTGGCCCACGAAGGGGCGGCGTTGCAGCTTTACCGCGACCTGCTCAAGGAAGTGGAAGGCGTGTCGGTGATGTTGGAAGAGTATGCGCGCAAGATGATCTACACCGAGGAACTGCATCAGGGAGAGGTCAACAAGATGCTGCGAAAACCGGGGGACGTGTCCGTTTTTTCCGGTCGCTGATCAGCCCCTGCCTCGCCCTGGCAAAATGCTTTTGCCGAACGGTTAATCGGGTCGATCCGACGCGAGTGTGTCGACCATCTCATCGCTCGATCGAGCTGCGCAACGCGCACTACAACCTACACATCATCCGCAGGGCGCTGGCGCGGCCGGGTAACGGGCCGCGGCTGTGAGCGCAGCGGGCCCGCGCATGCCGGAAGCGGTGTGCGCGGTCCACTCAGGCGGCCCTGGCCGCTGCCGAAGCGGACCCCCACGCTTCACAACTCAGGGGGTGTCCTCCTTCCGCCAAAAAGGGCGGATGCGGCGGGCCAAAAAACCGGACTTTTTCGAAGCAAAACGCGCCCCTCGTTGTCAGCTATGTTGTTGAATTTCGACACGCTATGAAGGCAGTAGACCGGACAAAAAACGGACGCAGAAACGGGCAATGGCGGGGGCGGGACGTTTCCCCTTACGGACGCGCTGCTGAATCGCAGCCGCTTCTGAACGCCAATCGACGGGCCGTTTTGTGTTAATTTAAAATAACCTGTATTCTAGACAAGTTGCTTCAAATCAACCAATGCATTAGCCATACCTTGACTTAACAGTAATCTTCGTGATATGTTATTTTAAAGCATCTCATGCGCGTAAGAAGTAGCTTTAAAATGCCATGACCCGTGTAAGCAAGATCGCAGAGGCACCACCCTACGCCGTCGAGACGGCCCTAAAGCGCCTCGGCGCGAATATCCGTACGGCACGGCTGCGCCGCGGCCTGCGCCTCGACGAGCTTGCCGCAAAAATCGGGCTGTCCCGCTTCGCACTATCCGATGTCGAAAAGGGCAAGCCGACGACCGGCATCGCCGCTTACGTCGGGGCGCTCTGGGCCCTCGGCCTGCTCGGCGACATGGAAACGGTTGCCAGCCCCGACCGGGATGAGGAAGGCAAGACCCTGGAAGCCGCGCGCCGGCCGAAGACCGCTCATGGCAGCAGGAAGCTGGACAATGAGTTCTGAGCGCGAATGTTTCGTCTATATCGTTCTGCCCGGCGCGACGGAGTTCGTGACAGCCGGCCGTTTCCGCGTGACCACCGACCGAACCGGGGTTGCGCGCGGCTCTTTCGTCTACGGCAAGAGCTATCTTGCCCGGCCCGACGCCGTTGAATTCGACCCCATCGAATTGCGCCTTGCGCCGCGTGTCTATGAGACCGTGCGGCTTGACGGCTTCTTCGGCGCGATCCGGGATTCCATGCCGGATTATTGGGGCCGCAGGGTGATCGAAAAACACGCCGGCCTCACCGTTCTCGAAGAATTCGACTATCTGCTGCAAGGGCCGGACGATCGCGCGGGCGCGCTCGGATTCGGGCTCAATGTCACTCCGCCCGCGCCGCGCCGCGCGTTCAACAGCACCCTCGACCTTGCGCGTCTCCAGGCCGCCGCCGATGCCATCATGGCGGATGACGCGGACCGGGCCGATGAAATCGTGGCCCAGGCCGGCAATCTGGTCGACCCCGGCACTTCGATGGGCGGCGCCCGTCCCAAGGCTGTCGTCCAAGACGACGGCAGTCTCTGGATCGCGAAATTCAGCGCGCGCGAAGACCGCTTCAACTATCCGCGCGTCGAGCATGGCATGTTGCGCCTTGCCGCCGAATGCGGCCTTCATGTCGCGGACAGCCGTATTGAAACCGTCGGCGGCAAGGATGTCCTGCTCGTGCGTCGCTTCGACCGCGACCCCACCGAAAGCGGCTATCGCCGTCACCGCATGGTCAGCGCCCTCACCTTGCTGCGGACGGGTGACCAGCCGGAAGACCGCGCGCAGTGGTCCTACCTCCTCCTTGCCGATGAAATCAGGCGCGTCAGCGCTGCACCGGAAGCCGATCTCCGGGAGCTGTTCGGCAGGATTTGTTTCAATGCGGCGGTTTCCAATCTCGACGACCACCCGCGCAATCATGCGGTGCTCGGCAAGGACAGGAGTTGGCGGCTCAGCCCCGCCTACGATCTCACGCCAACCCCGGCCATCGCCGAGGAGCGGCGCGACCTTGCGATGACATGCGGCCCCTATGGCCGCTACGCGAACCGCGTCAATCTGATCGCCGACCACGGCCGTTTCCTGCTTTCGGAAGATGACGCGGCGGCAATCTTCGACCGCATCGCCGCAACGGCAAAAGAGCACTGGCGCCCGCTCATGCGCAGCATCGGAGTGACCGAACGCGGCTGCGAAATCATCGCCCGCGCCTTCGTATACGGCGGACTCTTCCTGCAAGAGCGCGAGGCCTGATCGATGAGGGTCTACGATATCGATCACGAGCACGCCATCACGCCGCAAACCCCTCGCCTGCCTTGCCTGCACGTTTGACGGCGGCCTCCTGCGTACAGAAACCCTCGAAGAATGGCGGGATTTTTCAGAGTTCGAGCGGGCGCTGAAACGCCCCGGGCCGTGGATCGCCGGCATTGACTTTCCATTCGGTCAATCCCGGCAATTCATTGAAAACATCGGCTGGCCAGCCGACTGGGCCGGCTATGTCCGCCACGCGCAAAGCCTCGGACGGGCCGGATTCCGGAAAGCGCTCGACAGCTAACGCGCGTCCCGGCCTGACGGCGACAGAGAATACCGCCGCCAGACAGACATGGCCGCGGGGTCGATAAGCCCGCAAAAACTTTATGGCGTTCCGATCGCTTTGATGTTCTCCGAAGGCGCTCCGCGCCTGATCGACGCAAACGTTACGATTCCGCGTCTCCAGGACGGCGACCCCGGGCACATCGTCGTCGAGGCCTACCCCGGCATGCTCGCCCGCTCGATCATCGGCCGCCGCAGCTACAAGCAGGACACGAAAAAGAAACAGACACAAGACCAGCGCACCGCGCGGCTTCAACTCCTCTCTGCCCTGCGTGATGGTGACGCGGAAGCTCGTTACAGCTTCGCGATCGAAGCATCGGAAGCGCTCTGCCACAATCCCGGTGGAGACCATCTCGATGCTCTGCTTTGCGCCATACAGGCCGCCTGGGCTTGGCGGAACAGAGAGAACGGGTTCGGGGGCGCCTGAAACGCTCGACGCTGCCGAAGGCTGGATCGCCGATCCGCAGCTCAGCGATGAAGCGAACGGCAAGCACGGAGGGCCACGGTAAATGGAAGCGACCACGCCGCCACACCTCCTTCATCCTGCTTCCCGCCCCTTACTACGATCATGAGCGCGTCGTCCGCGAGTGGCCCCTGCAGCCTGAGCGCCTCTTCGGCGGGAGCGGCCATCCAAAGGTCAATCTCCTTGCGCGTCGTCAAAATGACGGGCATTGCCTTCGGGTGGATTACGCCGACTGCCTTGTTCGGCTCAGTGGTGAGAAACGCGAAGAGTTCATCGGTTGTCTCGCCTGCCTTTACCTTGCACACAGAGGTCCCGCCTGCCTTTACCCCGACCCTTTTCCGCATGCGCATGTCGTGACAACGACTACATACAAATCCCTGCACGGCGCGCGCGGCGGCCTCGCGCTCTGGAACGATGAAGCGCTGAGCGACAGGATCAACCACGGAATCTTCCCGGCGTGCAGGGATCAGTGATGCTGCATGGCGTTCACCGGCAAGGCCGCCTGCCTCGGCGGGGCGCTACGCCCAGAGTTCAAAGTCTACAATGAGGCAATCGTGGAGAACGCGCAGGCTCTGGCGGTGACGCTCAGCGACGGCGGGCTTCGCATCGTCACCGGTGGAACCGACACCAGCCTGATGCTGATGGAGCTTGCTTGAGCGCGCGGGCCTCGCCGTCAACAAAAACCTGATCCCTTTCGATCCGCGCCCTCCAGAAGCGACTTCGGGTTTGCGCCTTTCCAGCAACGGGGGGGGGGACGCGCGGCTTTGGGGTTTCGGAATTCCTAATGATCGCGCAATGGATAGCCCGCATCCTGCAAGTTCCAACTGACGCGCTGACGATCGCGACTCTTCGTGAAGAGGTTCGGGCGCTCTGTAGGAGGCACCCTATCTACTGAGCCTCAAGAAGCCCTTTTTAAGTAGAATGGAGGCGCGGCCATGGCGGCGATGAGTCCCGAAGAGATCATCCTTGAGACGTCGGCGGCGGATTTTCGACTTCCCGCCACGGACGGCCGAACCTGCTCGCTCGACGATATCGCCGGCGAAAATGGAACAGTGATCGTCTTCATCTGCAATCACTGCCCTTACGTCAAAGCCGTGATCGACCGGCTTGTCGGCGACGCCCGCGTGCTCATGAAAGAAGGGATCGGCTTTGCGGCCATCTGCGCGAACGACGCCGAGATTTATCCCGAGGACTCCTTCGACAAGATGAAGGAATTCGCGAAGACGCACGATTTCCCCTTTCCCTATCTTCACGACGAAACACAATCCGTCGCGCGAGCCTATGGCGCGGTCTGCACGCCCGATTTCTTTGGCTACGATCGAGATCGCAAACTCAAATATCGAGGTCGTCTCGATGCGGGACGCACGTTTCCGCCTCCGGCCGGAGCGAGGCGAGAACTCGTCGAGGCGATGCGCGCGATCGCCGCCAGGGGAGCGGCCCCGCCCGACCAAATTCCCTCGATCGGCTGTTCGATTAAATGGAAATCGACGCTCGGCTGAGCGCACCAAGCAGACTTGAGATAGCGCCTGCCCTAAACAGGCGGCGAAATAGCGCCGAGCGGTAGGCGCGATTTGAGGACGGGCGCAACATGACCCTCCTCGTTGTATGAGGCCGATCCATGCAATCACCTGCTCCTGTTGAGCAACACGCTGTTCGGATTTGTGGGCGCGTCATGGCGCCTTTGGCCACGACCTAAATTCCTCCGAGCCGAGTCGTTGCTGTTCGAACGCGTTTTCAACGTCGTGCAGTTTTGTGATACTTGCCACAACCCCCGCAACCTCCGCATCGTCAAGCGGGGGGCGACATCGCATGCGGTTCCAGGCGAGCAATAATTCGAGCGCGACGTCGGGGTCGACATTGTGCCAGAGCAAATGGCCGGTCAGCGAGGCAATCGTCGAGTTGCGTTGACCCTCCGCCACCCCTTCTTTCACGAGATGCCGCCAATCGGAAAGCGAACGTCCGACGCGCAGCCCCTGCATTGGCGCGATCAGCCAGCGCGACAGAGGCGCCAGCGCGATCTCGTCGGGGTTGCGTCCCGGAGCCCATTCGTAAAAAGCGCCGCTCGGGTGAATGGACGGCGGGGCGACGATGTAACCGCCGTCGCCGCGCAAATCGATTCCCTGCGCCAAGCCAGCGCGATTCCTGACGAGGCCTCCCGGGTGAGCGAAATAGAGGTGACGGCCGCCGCCGCCACTTGTCGCTTCCACCGTCGCGGGAACCGGACCGTATGTGCGCTCCAATCGTTCGAGCGCCGCGTCGCTTCCGTGCTTCGGATCGACATCGAGGACAATCAGATTTGAAATCTCGCCGCTGACGACTCCGATATTGGCGTCCGGCCATCGCCGGAACCATTCGGCGACGTCCTCCCTCGAAGGTCGTCGGATCTGCAGATGCGCCCAAGGGGATGAGCGGTCGCTTATCGCGCGGCCGCAGCGGCAAAATCGACCAGCCGTGAGCCAGGTAACGCTTGGCTGCTTCGGCCCTCGCAGCCTGTTCGGCCATCGCCTCCGCCTCACCCGAGCCGCCGGAAGAGCTCTCGCTCGTCCCTTTACGGGCTTCTTCCCTTTAAAGGACTTACGGGAGGCTTCGGAAATAGGTCAAGCGCTGGCGACGCTAATGCAAAGCTCCAAGTGCATATATGTTACATAAAGACGGGCGCGGTCAGGGAGCCCGCCAGCAAGACTCCAACCGAGCACCTGATAAGGGCACGGCAATCGACGCGGCGACGGATGGCGCAAATCTCGTCTGACAAGCAAACCAGGGTCCCCACCGCCATTGAATTGGCGAGTCGGCAGCGCGAAATTTCCGTTTCAGAGTTCTTCCTCAAGAACCGTCACCTGCTTGGATTCGACACGCCCGCCAAGGCCTTGGTCACCGCCGTTAAAGAGGCCGTGGATAACGCCCTCGACGCTTGCGAGGAGGCGGGGGTGTTGCCCGAAATTGTTGTGCACGTGCGCGATCGTTTGGGGAAAGCGCGAGTCGTGGTCGAGGATAACGGCCCTGGCATTGTCGAGAGCCAAATCGCGCGCATCTTTGGCAAACTGCTTTACGGATCGAAATTCCACAAACTGAGCCAGTCGCGCGGTCAACAGGGAATGGGAATCTCGGCCGCGGGAATGTATGGGCAGCTGACCGTGGGTAAGCCGCTGCACATCATCAGCCGCACCGAAGGCGATGAACTGGCTTCGGAGCTTTACGTATCGATCGATACGGCCAATAACCGGCCGGACATCCATAAGAAGAGACGCGTCGAGTGGGACTGCCCGCACGGAACGCGGGTCGAGATGGAGATGGAGGGCCACCATCAAACGGGGCCGCATTCGGTTGAAGTCTATTTGAAGCAGACGGCCATCGCCAATCCGCATGTGTCGATCACATACGTTGACCCCCATGGGAAAGAAACCCAATTTCTTCGCTGCGCCGATACCCTTCCCCCTCGACCAAAAGAAATCAAACCGCATCCGCACAGCGTCGAGCTTGGTCGGCTCATCCAAATGTTGAGCAACACAACGAGTCGGTCCTTAATGCGGTTTCTCGTCGATGAGTTTTCATGCGTGGGTAAAAAGACGGCGATCGAGATTATCAAGCGCGCCGGCAAGCCGCTGACCGATCGCTCTTACCCAGCTCACATCGCCCACGCGCAGGCCGCGGCATTGCATCGCGCCATCCAAAAAACACGCGTCTTGGCCCCGCGGACGGACTGCATTGTCCCAATCGGCGAACCGCAACTTCTCGAAGGCTTACGCAAGGAATTGGCGGCGGATTTTTACACAACTGCCACGCGGCCCGCCGCAGCCTATCGCGGCAACCCGTTCCAAGTGGAAGTCGGAATGGCGTTTGGCCGTCCCGGCGAGCCCGACATTGAAGTCGACGCCGGCGGCCATATGCGACGCAAACAAAAAGCGCAACATGCCAGCACGGTCGAACAGCTGATCGCGCCAAAGGACGAGCCTGTTCGTCTTTTGCGTTTTGCGAATCGGACGCCGCTCCTCTACCAGCAGTCAAGTTGCGCCATCACCAAGGCCGTAATTCAGACGAACTGGCGGACCTATGGCCTCCACCAGACCAAGGGGTCGTTGCCGATTGCGCCAATGGCGATCTTGGTCCACGTCGCCTCGGTTTGGATTCCTTACACTTCCGAGTCCAAGGAAGCGATCGAGCCCTATCCGGAAATTCTCAAGGAGATCAAATTAGGGCTGCAACAATGTGCGCGTCGACTCGCGCATTACCTGCGCCGCGAGCTTCACCTTCGTCAGGAATATGACAGACGGGCCCACATTGAAAGGTATCTGCCGCATATTGGCGCCGCCCTGCAGGACATTTTGGCGCTGAGCGACGATGAACGGGATTCTACCGTGAACATGCTTGATGACGTCCTCCACACGAGCCGCACGACCCGAAGGTCAAAACCATGAAGAACGCCAGCTCCGTCAAGACGCCCAGCGATCAGGATAAAGAAACGATCACCTTGATTGAATCGATCGCGCGCGAGGTCCGCAAAGACATCGACACTGGAGTCTTGCCTAGCATCAAGCTCCCCGCCCGCGGCCTCGACAATGTGACCTATGATGAAATGAAAGGCTATTTGGAGCTGTGCGGCGCACACAAGCTGCGCACGTTGACGGTGAACACCGCCCGATCTTTCGCGCAAACGCTACGCCTGATGGCGACTTCCCGCGCCATGGTCGAGAGCAATGATTTCGCCACGAAGCGCGAAGCCTATTACATCAGCAAGAACTGGGGGGACTGCCGATTCGACGAACAAGCCGAGTCTGACGCCATTATGGACGACATCGAAGCCATGGCGTCGATGCATGGCCTTTCACGCGAGCAATTACGCTTCTACCCCGAGTCGCATGGCGGCTCAGTCGCCGGCCGGCTCACCGTCATCGACAAAGATTCCGCGACTGGACGATCCATTGAGATCGACTGCGCCAATCTCGGGAGCGGCGCCTATAGTATTCCGCGTTCGGCCGAGCACTTGAGCTTCAGGACTGATGCGCGTTTCGTGCTCGCCATTGAAACCGGCGGCATGTTTCAACGCCTCAACAATCACCGTTTCTGGGAAACCGCGAAATGCATCATCGTTGAAATGGGCGGCGTGCCGACCCGCGCGACTCGGCGGTTCATTCGCCTTCTTTCCGACACGCAGGATTTGCCTGTCTACTGCTTTGTGGACTGCGACCCTTATGGGTTCACCAATATTTACCGCACGCTCAAGGTAGGTTCAGGCAACGCCGCTCACGTCAATCGCTTCCTGTGTGTGCCGCAGGCGCGCTTCTTAGGCGTCACGCCCCAAGACATTCTCGACTTTGGCCTTGAGGACGCGACCCACCCCCTTACAGCGACCGACGTTAAACGCGCGCGAGACGCGCTGCAAAACGACCCGTTCATCAAGGCTAATCCTGCGTGGATCGCCGCCGTCGAGCAATTGCTTAAGATGGGGGTACGCGCCGAGCAGCAAGCGCTGGCCAAATGGGGCCTCAATTACGTTATCGACCAATATCTGCCGCGGAAGCTCGCCGACGAGAGCGCTTTTCTGCCGTGAGACCGGACGCAGTTAGATAAAGAAGCATTGCGACGTGGCGCATTTGCGCTGATTGGGCGCGGGTCGCCCCGCGAGGGCGGTTGAGAAGAACCCGTGACGGCGTCCAGAAGAATGGCTGGTCGGGTTGTCGTCGCGCGCGAGGCTGAGGGCTAACCTCAGCGCCAGCCATGAAGCTAAAATGCTATCGCGCTCGTCGCGCCAGGGCAAGCCCGGGCCCTGGCTCGCGCTCCGTTTGGCGATGCGAAAGGTCCTCCCCTCGCAACCACCTTGCAATAGGTCCAAATCAGGATTCAGGAAGGAGAACATCGGTGACCCCGAAGAAAATCCCGATCATCGCATGCGGGATTGCAAATCGGCAGTCATGAAATCGGTAAGCGGTGAAATCTCCTACGGCAGCAATTCCCGGCGAAGGGCAAGGGCGACGGCGTGAGGCAACGTTGATGCGCCGAGCTTCCGCCGACCATTATCGAGATGAAACTTCACCACGCGCGGCGTAACGCGCAAAATCGTCGCCATCTCTTGCATCGTCTTTCCCAACGACGCCCATCCGAGGCATTGCCGTTCTCTAAACGTTAGCACGACGTTGTCACCATCGAGCTCCAACGGATCCGACATTCTGGCTTTTACGTGAGCATGGTAACTGACGCCCATCATCTGCAGCAGATCTTTTGAGTTCTCCGTGAGACGATCGAGCGCGGGACTGTGGTCGTCGGCCGCAAACGTGAAGGCGCCGAAGCGGCCGTAGCCTGCAGCAATAGGGACGGTCACTCCTGCTCTGATGTTGAAACTAAGCGCTTCATCGAGGAAATGATGTTCTTTCATTGATCGCGTCGCTGCCATGTCACTCGCATCCCACGGAAATGCCGGACCAATAATGCGCGCCTGACGGAGGACGGGATCAATGTTTTGATATTGTTCGTCGTAATAGCGATCCACCCAGTTCTTTGGATACGACGTGACGAGAGTGAGGTCGCCATTACCTCCTTCGAAATAGGCGAACCATTCAAACCCTAGCGCACACGCAGCGCGCTCTCCGACGCGTTGGAATTCCTCCCTCGTGTTCGCAATGTACACGGCGTCGATGAACTCATGGAATGCTCTTTTAGCCTTTTTCATTTGGCCTCCAACCGCACACAAATGCTAGATTTTTTGCCCCTCGAGAGACGAGCGAGATAGATACCAGGCCATCTATTGTCCTGATGGGGCGACTTTTGGGCGGGAGCTGAGCATTTACCCACAGCCGCCCTGTCTAAAGTGGCAGGTTCCATACAGAGTCCTCCTGCTGCATTGCTCGCGCGCCTCAACTCCGCAGCTGGAGACGATTCGGAAATGAAACTGATCGCGCTCGCGTCCTTGCTAGATCCTCACACTTATAAGTGGACGCTTGCGATGCACGCTCGTCGAGCGCGCAGTCGCGAAATGGCAGCTCATCGCCTGATTTGAAAAAGCCAAATGCTCCGCAATCTCGACTGACGCTTTCAAAGAGGACCCCGGACATGGATCCTGCCACTTTCGCTGCTCTCCTTGAACGTTGCGCGCCGGGAGCGGCCATCAAGCCGTTGACGGCGATCGTGCGCCAAACGAGCGCTTTCGAACCGCTCTTGATCACGATCGACGGAAGGAAGCCGATCTCCGTTCAGGCGACCAGTCTCGAGGAAGGCGTTCAACTGGCGAGCGAAGCGACAGTCGCCGGACAAAACGTGCGAATCGGTCTCGCTCAACTCGGTCCCGAAGAAAGGAAACAGGCTGGACTGACGATTTCTGCAAGCTTCGACGCTTGCAAGCATGTCGCCGGCCTTCACGCATTGTACCAAGCGCGACTCGAGGCAGCGCGCACAAGGGTGGGCGATCCCGAAAAAGCCGCGGCGTCCGTCGTCGCGAGTCTTGTCGAAAAAGAATTGCGCGCGGCCCCTGAGATTGCGGCGCGTCCACAGGCAGGCCCGCACGTAGGCGGATCCGCAGCGGAACGTTCCTCGGCGAACATTTCGCCCGTCGAGCAGCGTCCAACAACTCTCGACGTGTATCGCTCCGGCCGCGGCGCTTCGCTTTTTGTCTATGAGCGCTGAATGAGCGCCCTCTCGTTTCGTTCGGTTTAACAACACGCGACCCATTCGCCGCGAGCCCAATCGGGAGTCTCTAATGTCTTCTTTTCGCAAATCCTCCGCGCTTCTCTGCATGGGCCTCATTATCAGCATCGGCCTCGTCGAGCCGGCATTCGCGCAATCAGCAAACATCGAGGGCGTGCTGCAAAACATCGTTACCCTGCTGACCGGCAATGTCGCGCGTCTCTTGGCGACTCTTGCCGTGATCATTGTCGGCGTCGCCTGGATGTTCGGCCACCTCGATTTGCGCAAGGCTGCTTACGTGGTGCTCGGCGTCGCCATCGTCTTCGGCGCCTCAGAAGTGGTGTCGACGCTGACTGGCGGTCATTGATGATGGAGCCGCTCCGCCTGAGCGAGGACACGTTGTTTCTCGCCTGCACGCGCCCGGCGATGATCGCAGGGGTCACCATGGAGGCTATGGCCTTCAATATGATTTTCTCCTGCATCCTCTTCCTCGCCGCCGGGAGCATCCTTTACGGCCTCGTCGCGCTCCCGATCCACGGCGTTAATCGGATCATCTGCCGGCATGATCCCAACATGTTCCGCATTCTTCTTGCCTGGCTCGAGACGCGTGGGCGGATGCGCAATGCATTGTTCTGGGGCGGCTCATCCTGCACGCCGCTGCGGCTCGTGAAGCCCTATCGAGCGAAGGACTTCGCTCATGCGTAAGGCGGTGATCAAAGCGCGCGAGCTCGAACCCGACGTCTATCTGCCGTTCGTGCGGCACGTGAACCAGACGGTTATCAGCCTCTCGACGCGCGCATTGATCACGGTTATCCGCCTCGACGGGGTTTCGTTTGAGACCGCCGCGACCGCTGATCTCAACGATCTCCACGCCAAGCTCAATCTGACGCTGCGCAATCTCGCCGACGAACAGCTGGCGCTGTGGACGCATCTCGTGCGTCGGCGCTCGATGGATTACCCCGAAGGGCAATTCCGTTCGCCCTTCGCCGCGGCGCTAGACGCCTGTTATCGCGAACGGCTGCAAAGCGAACGGCTCTTTCGTAACGATCTTTACCTCACGCTCGTCTGGCATCCAGGACGCGCTACAACTGACGCCGCCGCCGACTTCTTCAAACGGCTCGGCCGCGCGGTTCGCATCGCAGCCGAAGTCGACACTGAGGCCTTGAAGCGGCTCGGCGACGCCGCGCGCGACATCGTGGCGGCGCTCGAACGCTATGGAGCCCGCCCTTTGGGATTAGTGGCGCGTAAGGCGCTCGTCTTTTCCGAGCCGATGGAGTTCCTCCACGCGCTCGCCTCCGGCGAATGGCTGCCAACGCCCTTGCCGCAGGGGCCGATCGGGTCGGCGCTCTATACGAACCGGGTCATTTTCGGGCGCGAAGCCCTCGAAATCCGCCGCAGCGGCGATTCGCGCTTCGCCGGCATGTTCGGGATCAAGGAATATCCGGCTTCAACCAAGCCCGGGCTCCTGAATGGCCTGCTCTCCCTTCCGTTCGAACTCGTCCTGACGCAATCCTTCGCCTTCCTGTCAAAGGCCGACGCCAAGACGGTGCTGACGCGTAAGCAGAACCAGCTGGTTTCTGCGCGCGATCCCGCGGCCTCGCAAATCGAAGAATTGAGCGACGCCCTCGACGATCTCGAATCGAACCGCTTCGCGCTCGGCGATCATCATCTTTCGGCGCTCGTCTACGCTGAGACGCCGCGGCAGCTTGGGGATCACATGAGCCTGGCGCGGCGGGCGCTCGCCGACGCGGGCGCGGTCGCAGCGCGCGAAGATTTGGGGTTAGAGGCGGCCTATTGGGCGCAGCTCCCCGGCCTTTTCAAATACCGCGCCCGGTCCGGCGCCATCACCTCACGCAATTTCGCGGCGTTCTCCCCCTTCCACACCTATCCAACCGGCAAGCCGGATGGAAACCATTGGGGATCGGCGGTCGCCATGCTCGAGATCGCCTCCGGCTCGCCCTATTATTTTTCCTTCCATCACGGCGACCTCGGCAACACTTTCATCTGCGGCCCCTCAGGATCGGGCAAGACGGTTGTGCAGAATTTTCTGCTGGCGCAGGCCGAGCGGCTGGGGGCTTCTTACGTCTTCTTCGACAAGGATCGTGGCGCCGAGATTTTCGTGCGCGCCGCTGGCGGAACGTATCTGACGCTGCGCAACGGCGTTCCGACCGGCTGCGCGCCGCTCAAAGCCTTGGAGCTGACGCCGGCCAATCTTTCTTTCCTCGGCCAGTTGATCCGCAAGCTGGTCACGCCCGAAAACCGGCCGCTGACGGTCGCCGAAGAAGAGCGGATCGATTCGGGGTTGCGGGCTCTTGCCCGCCTGCGGCCGCAAGAGCGCTCGCTCGGCGCGTTGCGGGCGTTTCTCGGCCAGCAGGATCCGGAAGGCGTCGGCGCAAGGTTGGAGCGCTGGCAGCGGGGCGGCGCGCTCGGCTGGGTGCTCGACGGCGATGAGGACGAGATCGGCCTCAATTCCCGTGCCATCGGGTTCGACATGACCGAGCTTCTCGATCATCCGACCGTGCGGACGCCGCTGATGATGTATCTCTTCCATCGCGTCGAGCGGCTCATCGACGGCCGCCGTCTCATCATCGACATCGACGAGTTCTGGAAAGCGCTCGGCGACGACGCCTTTCGCGATCTCGCCAACAACAAGCTGAAAACGATCCGCAAGCAGAACGGCGTTATGGTGTTCGGCACCCAGTCGCCGCGCGACGCCCTTGCTTCGCCCATCGCCCATACCATCGTCGAGCAATGCCCGACGCAAATTTTTCTCCCGAATTCGCGCGGGACGAAAGCCGACTATGTCGACGGCTTCCATCTGACTGACGCCGAGTTTCGCCTGGTCAGAGAGGAGCTCGCCCCCGAGAGTCGGCGCTTCCTCGTCAAGCAGGGGCACAATTCCGTGGTGGCGAAGCTCGATTTGACCGGCTTCGACGACGAGCTCGCCGTGCTCTCTGGCCGCACCGAAACCGTCGAACTCCTCGACCGCATCCGCGGAGAGGTCGGCGATGATCCAACTCGCTGGCTACCGATCTTCCACGCTGAGCGAAAGAAGACCCGATGAAGTTTGCTCCCCCTCGGATCAGCGCGGCCATTCTGGCCGCCCTGCTTTCCACCTTGCCCGCCGCCGCCCAGGTCGTGTTCGACCCGAGCGTGTTTGCGCGCCAGCTCGACCAGCTGATCGAAATGAAGAAACAGGTCGATACGCTGACTTCGCAGCTCCAGGTGGCGCGCGATCAGTTGAGCGAAGCCAAACGTCTCTATGACAGCGTCAATAAGCTCACGAACGCCAACGACATTGGGGCGCTGCTCAACACCCCGCAGTTTCGCAAAGTTCTGCCGCAACAATTCTCGGAGATCGAGAAACTCGTCGCGGGGCAAGGAAACGGCAGTTTCGCGAGCACAATCGATTCCTATCTCTCACAAAACCGGGCCTACGCCGGCAATGGCGCGAACTCATACTATCAGAGCGAGCTCGACCGCATTGCTCGCGAGACCGGCGCCAAGCATTCGCTCGGCCAAGCTGTTTATGACACAGCTTCGCAAAGGATCGACGCTCTCGAAGAGCTGCGCAGGCGCATCAGTTCGGCGAGCGATGCGAAAGAAGTGCTCGATCTGTCGGCGCGCCTCCAGGCCGAGCAGGCGCTGCTGCAAAACGACGTGCTCCGCATGCAGGGCCTCGCCATGATCCAGCAGGCGCGCGGCGACATGGATGCGCAGAGAGAGCGGGAAAAGCAGCGACAGATTGTCGACGAAATGAAGGCGGCGCTAAAATGAAGCGATCGGCGCTCCTTCTCCTCGCAACGCTCATCGGCGTCGGACTCGCTGGCTGCGGCGAAGGCAATAAACGCGCCAAAGACGCGCCGCCTCGGCCCGCATCAAGGCAAGATTCTCCGAAGCCAGCGAAAACGGTCTCGTGGTTCATCGAGCGTCGCGACGAGCTGCAGGCGACGCTCAAGGCCTGCCGCAATAATCCCGGCGCGCTCGGCAAGACGCCCGATTGCATCAATGCGAACGCCGCGCGCGACAAGATCACCGTGCAAGAGATGAAAGACGCTTTGAAATAGGATTCGCCCGCATGGCCGTGAACGTCTTCGACAGTTTCCTGCACGAGTTCGAGCAGCCGCTCACGAATTTCGTGTCGACGTCGGCGGGCAATCTCGCCGCTTACGTTAACGGCCCCTTGCGCGTCGCGGTCATGCTCTATGTGATCCTCTACGGCTTTGCCGTGATGCGCGGCGTGATCGCCGAGCCGATCCTCGATTTCGCGTGGCGAGCGATGCGCATCGTCGTCGTCGTCTTGCTCGCAACGAACTCCTCGGCCTTCCAGCAATATGTCACCGGCCTCTTCTTCGACTCTCTTCCCAAGGAAATCGGCAACGCCATTGCGGGCTCCGGGCTCAACGTCAATTCCGGCGCGCCGTTTGATCAATTGCTCTCGAAGGGCATCGACATCGCCAACAAAATCTACGACCAGGCGGGCTTGACCAATATCGCGCCGGCGCTGATCGCCGCCATTCTCCTGGTCTTCGTTGCGATCGGCTCGTTTCTGCAATTCGCCGTCCTGCTCTACGCCAAGATCGGTCTCGCGATTGTCATCGCGCTCGGCCCCCTCTTCATTGCGCTCGCTCTCTTCGACGCCACGCGCCCATTCGCGGAAAGCTGGCTGCGCCAGGTCGCCAATTTTCTGATCCTGCTGGTGCTCGTCATCGCCCTCGTCGGACTGATGCTGTCGGCCGTCAGCGGCTTCATCGACAAATTCTCCAACAGCGCCACGACGCTCGGCGAGGCGCTGGTCGGCGCAGTCGCCATCAGCACCCTGCTTGGCCTCTCTGGCCACATTGCCCTGCATCTACCCTCGATCGCCAGCGGGCTCGCCGGCGGCGGCGCTTCGCTCGCGAGTCGGCTGGTGACGCGAACGCTCGTCGCCAACGCGGCGGCCGCAGCGGCTGGGGCCTATGCCGGGGCGCGCTGGTCGGCGAACCGCAGCCTCGCGGCGATGAAGGTGCGCAGGCAAGGCGGCAGCATTCAACGGGCCTGATCGAAGCAACCCGAGCCAACGATGGGGCGGCGGCGGCCGCGCCGGACGATATGGGATTAATGAGAATGCGGCGATTAATCATTATGTGTGTGATGGCGTGGCCGCTCGGCGGCTGTGCGACTTTTTCCAGCGCGCCGCCGACGTGCGATGGATTCGCGCGGCGTCCCCTCAACCGCTCTCTGTGGGATTGGGAGGGCGCGCCGCAGGCTCTTGGCTCGGTTCCCTCATCGGCGATCCGCGCGGCCGAGACCGACCGACCGAATGCCACAACTGCGCTGAATCGCGCGGCGCCGGCGCCTTCCATCGCAAGCGACAAGCCCAACGCGAGCCGCCTCAATGACGTCGCCTCTTATCGCTCATGCGGCAAGGAGGGCTGACGATGGTTCGCCCCGACGAACTGCAAGCCTATTTCAAGAATGCGCGCCACTGGGAGCAGGACCTGTTGCTCTCGGCGCAGCGCTCGAAGCGGATCGCTCAGGTTATCGCCGCTGGCGCCTGCGGCTTGGCGGTCGTCTCCGTGGGTGCGGTGGCGGCGCTCGCCCCGTTGAAGACGGTCGAACCCTTCGTGATCCGCGTCGACAATTCGACGGGGATCGTCGAGACCGTCGCCGCGCTGAAACAAACGCCGGCGCGCTACGACGAAGCCGTCACCAAATATTTCCTGGCGCGTTATGTGCGCGCCCGCGAGGGCTACAGCGCCGCGGAGGCGGAGACGAATTTCCGCACGATCTCCCTGCTCTCCGCCCCGGCCGAACAGACGCGTTTCGCCGCCTGGTATCGCGGCTCCAATCCCGAGAGCCCGCAGGTTCTGCATGGCCGCTTCGGCGTCGCCAATGTGCGCATCAAAGCAATCTCGCTTTTGAGCGATAACGTCGCCTCCGTCCGCTATCTTGCTGAGAGCCGCAAAGGCGAAGAGACGCGCATCGCCCATTGGATCGCGACGCTCACCTTTTCCTATGTCAACGCGCCGATCTCCTCGAGCGACCGCCTCATCAACCCACTCGGCTTTCTCGTTTCTGAATACCGCGCCGATCCGGAGGCCCTGCCGTGATCCGCAATCTCCTCCTCATCCTACTGACGCTCGCCTGCGCCGGATTGCCGAGCACGCCGGCGATCGCCCTGCAGCAGCCCTCCGCCGGCCCGCGCGACGCGCGCGTGAGGATGGTGACCTATGACCCGGCCAATGTCGTCAAGATCAACGGCGTCATTCGCGCCTCAACGCAGATTGTTTTTTCCGACGACGAAGAGATCGCACATGTGGCGATCGGCGACTCCGTCGCCTGGGAGGTCGCGCCCGCTGGATCGATCCTGTTCCTCAAGCCGCGCGAGAAGCATTCGCCGACCAATCTACAGGTCGTGACCACGCGGGCCAACGGCCGCAAGCGCTCCTACCAATTCGAGCTGTCGATCGCGGAAAGCTCGCTTGCGGAGGGCTATTTCGTCGTGGGCTTCGCCTATCCCGGCGACGAGATCGAGCGCCGCCGTATAGAGGCGGCGGCTCGGGGGGCCGGGCGCGAAGGGGCTCTGATCGAAGACGCTTTCGCCGTCTCTCGCGCTCATGGGGCGCGCAACTGGCGCTTCTCGGCGCAAGGATCAATCGATCTCGAGCCCGAAGCGGTATTCGACGACGGCAAGGAGACGACCTTCCGCTTTGCGGGAAATCGCGAAGTGCCGGCGATTTACCTCATCGCCTCGGATGGCTCCGAGACGCTTGCGCCAAAGGACGTGCGCGGCGAGCTCGTCACCGTCCATGCGACAGCGCTGGAGTTTCGGTTGCGCAAAGGCGGCGACGTTCTCTGCATCTACAACGAAGCCTTCGATCCGGTCGGCGTCAACCCCGACACGAATACGATGAGTCCTAATGTCGCTCGGCTGCCGAAAGCCCCGACCAGACGGCGATGAAAGGTGAGAAATGACTCAAGCTCAGACCGACGCCCTCCCCGGTGAACGCGGCATTACTCCGGTAGCGGGCTCGAATGAAGCCAGCCGGCGAGCGACGCTCCAGCGCGGGCTCGGGGCCGTGGCGCTGACCGCCTTCGCGGCGCTGATCATCTGGGGAACATGGAAGGGCGAAAGGAAAGCAAATGACCCCGCGCCCAACAAACTCCTGATCCGCCAGGCGGCGGCCTTCGAACCGGCGCGGGAGCCGCCGACGCCGAAGGGGCCGGACGTCACGGGCGCCATTCCGCGCTCCGCCCCTGCGGCGCTGACGCCCTCGCCGACCGATCAGTTGATGGAGAGCGCACGGCGCGCGCCGGTGCTGGCGTACAACCGGCCGCTCCAGGCGCGGGCGACTCACAATCCGCTTACAAACGAGTTGGGGTCCCACCGCAACGGAATCGGGGAGCCGCCGCCGCAAAACGAGCTTTTGGACAAATTACAGCCGACCCCCCTCGAAGGCGTGCGCGCCTCGCGGCTTCCCAACCGCAATCTTCTCGTCGCGCAGGGCACCGCCATTCCTTGCGTTCTCGAAACCGCCATGTCGTCGGACGTTCCCGGCTTCGTTTCCTGCGTCGTCTCACGCGACGTGATGTCGGATTCGGGCAATGTCGTATTGATGGAAAAGGGGACGCAGATCGTCGGCGAATATCGCGCCAATGTCCGGCGCGGCTCGCACCGCCTGTTTGTGCTGTGGACGCGGGCAAAAACCCCTACGGGCGTGATCGTCGCGCTCGCCTCACCCGCAACCGACGCGCTCGGCCGCGCCGGATTCGATGGCGAGATCGATACGCATTTCTGGCAGCGTTTCGGCGGCGCGCTCTTATTGTCGATCGTCGGCGACGCCGCCGCAATCGGTCGCCAGCAGCTACAAACGAGCGACATTCAGATCGTCAACGCGCCCGGCGCCGCCAATACCGCCGCGGCCGTCGCCGTCCAGCACTCGATCGACATTCCGCCGACGCTGAACAAGAACCAAGGCGAACTCGTCAATGTGTTCGTCGCGCGCGACCTCGATTTCTCCTCCGTCTATCGGCTTCGCCGCATCGAGACGCGTACCCAGATATTCGATCCTCCTCCGGCGCCCATCGCGGACCATGTCATGGTGACCAAGCCGTGAGATCCGCCGGAACCGGCGATCGCGGCGGCGCGCGCCTTGTCCTCGAGCGCTATCTCGAGCCGTTGGCGCCCTATCTCTCGGACGAAAGCCTGACAGAGATCGTCGTCAATCGCCCGGGCGAAGTCTTCATCGAAGGTCCTAGCGGCTGGGCGCGGCATGAGGCGTCGTCGCTGACGCAAGAGCACCTTCTGCATCTCGCGACCGCAGCGGCCGGCTTCACCAAACAGGATGTCAGCGCCGAGCGCCCGATCGTGTCGACCACCCTCATCGCCGACGAACGCTGCCAGATCGTCGTCCCGCCCGCCGTCTCCACCGGCACACTCAGTCTGACGATCCGCAAGCCCGCGGCCCTGACGATGACTCTTCACAACCTCGAAGAGGCGAAGCTCTTCGACGATGTGCGCGCGGCAAGCGACGAGCTTTCCGCCGACGAACATCGCCTGCTCGCCTTGAAGGAAGCGGGCAAATGGCGCGAATTCCTGGAGTTCGCGGTGCTGACCCGCCGCAACATCCTCATTTCGGGAGCGACGGGCTCCGGTAAGACGACGCTCTCGAAGGCGTTGATCGCGGCGATCCCCGAGGACGAACGGCTGATCACCATCGAAGACGCCGCCGAGCTCGTCATCCCGCACCCGAACTGCGTGCGATTGCTCTACTCAAAAGATGGCCAAGGCCTCGCCAAGGTCGGACCCCGCGAACTCCTGGAATCTTGTTTGCGCATGCGCCCCGACCGCATTCTGTTGCAGGAGCTGCGCGACGGCACGGCCTTCTTCTATCTCCGCAACGTGAATTCCGGGCATCCGGGATCGATCACCACGGTGCACGCGGACAGCGCCCGTCTCGCCTTCGAGCAACTGACCCTCCTCGTGAAAGAGAGCGCGGAAGGCCGCGATCTCCATCGCGACGACATCCGCTCGCTGCTTCTCCTGCTTGTCGACATCGTCGTGCAAATGCAAAAGCGCGACGGCCGTTACCGCATCACGGAAATCTATTATGATCCCCTTCGCAAACGCGAGCACGCCCGTTAGGGCGGCGCTCTTTGCGGCGCTCGTCGCCGGCGCCGTGGCGCTCTTCCTCTTCGTCGCCTCGAACGTGTTGCTGCTCGGGCTTCGCGCGCACGACGGCGGTTTCCATCTTATAGAGATCGTCAGCAGCTGGGCGCATTATGGCGCCGACAAACGCCTCGAACGTTGGCTGACGCTTTCAACTCTCGCCGGCCTCGTCGTCTCCTTCGGCGCACTCGGCGCGATTTTACGGCCCCGTCCTCTGCCCTTGCACGGGAAAGCAAAATTCGCCAGCGCGCGCGAGATCGCCGAGGCGGGCTTGCGAGCGCGGCAAGGCCTGTTGCTCGGACGCAAGGACGATTCTCTCCTCTGCTTCGGGGGCTCGGAGCATGTTCTCGTCTACGCCCCGACCCGCACCGGCAAGGGCGTCGGCTACGTCATTCCCAATCTCCTCAACTGGTCGGATTCGGTCGTGGTTCTCGACGTAAAAAAGGAGAATTGGGATAAATCGGCGAGCTTTCGCGCCGCGCACGGGCAGGAAGTCCATCTCTTCGATCCCCTCGACGAGAGCGGCCGCACCGCCCGTTACAATCCTCTCTCTTATGTGCGCAGCGAGCCGGCGGATCTCTATGACGATCTGCAACGCATCGCCGTCATGCTGTTTCCCTCTGAGAGCCGCGGCGATCCCTTCTGGTTCGAAGCCGCCCGCTCAGCTTTCGTAGCGATCGGCGGCTATGTCGCCGAAACGCCCGGGCTACCCTTCACCATTGGCGAAATCCTGCGCCAGCTCTCTTCTACCCATGATCTGAAGAAGCATTTCGACAAGATCATAGCGGCGCGCAAATCCGGCCCATCGCCCCTCTCGCGCCATTGCGTGACCGCGCTCAACGATTTTTTGGCCGCTTCTGAGAACACCTTGAACTCTGTGCGCAAGACGGTGACGGCGCGTTTGGGCCTCTGGCTCAACCCCCGCATCGACGCGGCGACGGCGGAGAACGACTTCGACCTACGGCTTTTGCGGCAGCGGCCGATGTCGATCTATCTCGGGGTGACGCCCGATAATCTCGACCGCTTAAGTCCGCTCCTCAATCTGTTCTTCCAGCAGACGATCGATCTCCATACCCGCGAATTGCCGGAGCAGAACCAAAAGCTCAGTCGCAAGCTGCTGTTGCTCTTGGACGAGTTCGCCGCGCTCGGCAACGTCAATGTGCTCGCGAAATCCGTGGCCTTTCTCGCCGGCTTCAACGTGCGTCTCCTCACGGTCATTCAGAGCCCGGCGCAGCTGCGAGCGATCTATGGGCCGGACCTCGCCAAGAACATCATGACGAACCACGCCATCGAGGTGGTGTTCGCCCCGAAGGAACAGGACGTCGCGAACGAGCTGTCGGAGCGCATCGGCTATGACACCGTGAAGGCATCGAGCCGCAGCGGGCCACGGGGATTGGCGAGGCGGGCGACGAGCGAAACCGTCTCAGAGCAGCGCCGCGCTTTAATGCTGCCCCAGGAATTGAAGCTGCTGCCGAAATCCAAGGCGATCCTGTTGATGGCCGGCGTTCCGCCGATCATCGCCGACAAGATCGTCTATTACAAGGATAAGGCCTTTCTCGAACGCGTGCTGCCGGCGCCGGTCCGCGAACTGCCGAAGGGCCGCTCCACGGCCCTCATCGACGCCGAAATCAGGGAGCTTCGCTCCGAGGTGGCGGAACTGCGCGCCGTCTTCCAGACGCGGCCGTTAAGCGATGACGAAATCGCCGATCCGTCGACCATTCCGACTGACGCCACTTTTGATTTCGGGGACGTCGACGTCGATCTCGAAGGGCTATCTGAGGAGGAAATGAAGGCCTGGACTCTGAACTATGTTGACAGCCAAGCGATCGAGCCGGCGCGACGGTCGGGCCGCACGTCGAGAGGGGAGCGACATGAGCGACGCGGCTGACGCACAAGGCGACTTTACAATCGAGCGCGTCGCTGAAGCTGGCGACGATGGCAAGAGCGACGAGCCGCAGGCGGCGCGCGACTCTGAAAAGCGCGATCCCATCCTCGAGGCCGTTAACGACGCGCCGCCTCCCGAAACGTCAGCGCCGACGACGGATAACGATTATAGTTTCCCGGATCGCGTCCGTCGTAAATATTACGTGGTCGCCGACCAGCAGGCGAAAGAAGGCGTGGCCCTAAAAGCGCGCGTCTATGCCGACGAACGCGGCGAATATCTCGCCTTCAAGGCCACGGACGACCGACTCACGACGCGGTTCGCCTCCGCGCAAGTGATCCACGACATGATCGCGGTCGCGGAACACCGAAACTGGCAGGCCATCCATCTTCGCGGCTCGGCGGAATTCCGGCGCGAGGCCTGGTTAGAGGCAAGCGCGCGTGGAATGGAAGTCAAGGGCTATGAGCCGACCGACATCGACCGGCGGGCCTTGGCAAGCAGGCGCGAGGCGCGGGAGCGCGCAAATCGGCGCCTGCCGGAATTGTGGAACCGTTCGAACTTGAGCAAGGCGAAGCCCGGCGATCGATTCGAAACGCGCAGGAACGGCGCCGACCGAGCCCCGAACAACGTCACAGCGATCGACTCCTCCCCTGGCAAGCTGAGCGCCGATCGGCGGCCGGTTCCGCAGGGCCATTGGCGGGCGCGGGCGGAAAAATTCCGCGCCGCCGATCGTGAGGCGGCGGCGCGAGACGCGGACCTCGTCGCCGCGCAATCGCAGCTCGCGATCATCGAAAAAGCTCTCGAACGCGCCTTCCCGCGCGACCCGCAAGCGCGTGAAAAAATCCTTGATGCGGCGAGACAGCGCATCGCTCAGCACCTCGAACAGGGGCGCTCCTTCGAACGGGCGATGGTCAAGGAGCGAGTATCGGAACACAACAGGTCGCGAACCGACAGGGGCGAGGCCCGGCGGAGCCCTGAAGAGTGCCGGGAAAGGACCCATCAGCGGGAACGCTGATACGCGCCACGCCCGATTATCTTATTCTTTCGATTTTAGAGAAACGCGCTTCGCCCCACGCGCCGGCTGCAAGCGTTCAATCAGCTCGGCCGGGCGGACCCGCAAGGCGAATGCGAGGTCGATGAATTCGATGACATCGAGCCGCCGCTCGCCGCCTTCCACTTTCGCGATGAACGATTGCGGTTTTCGAAGTCTCGCCGCAACCTGCGCCTGGGTTAGCCCGCGCCCCTGTCGCGCCTGAACCAGCAAAGCCAAGAGCTGGCGCTGGCGAGGCGATCGAAGCGTTTTGGACATCGATGCGGACGGGGCTCGAAGAAAGCGAGCCCGTCCGATAATCCGGTTTTGGAATTATCCCATTTTGGGATATTCGGCTTAAACAGATGCACGGTTCGAAGCCGTTAAAAGTTTCTTCAGCCGAACTACTCTAATGATCGAACCATTGGCCTGGGACGAGAGCATGAGCGAGAGGGCTGATCTCGAGAAGAAAGCCGTCGAGGCGCTGCAGCGCTATCGCGAGGCATATGCCAGGGCCGAGGCGCTGGAACAGGAGGAGGCGGCCGCGCGCCAGGAAGTTTTCAGGCGGCCCAACCGCTTGGAAATCGCGAAGGCCAAGGGCGGGACGGCGCGCGTAAAACCTGAGGTCATCGCAGCGGACCAGGAAGCCATTTCCAGGCTGAGTGAAATCCGCACCGCCCTGAGCGAAGCGACCGCGACACTCGATTCGGCTTTCCGGGCCCTCGCCGCCTTGGATGAGAAGTTGGGCTACATCCCTGGTGTGAGCGCCGCGAATCCTGATGGGAGCGACATCGGAAGCAGCGCCGAAGAAAACGGCGAGCTACCCTGACCCACGGCTTGCGGCTGGCCCGCCATGCGGTTGGCCAGCCCAACAGGCGATTTGAGACCGGCGGCGTTGTGATTTAACGGAGGACGCGGCTCATCTGACAGGCGGCGTCCTCGATCGCCGGGAAGTGACAGAACAGGGGCAGGCGGCGATTTCCAAATTGAACGAGACGCGCCTTGCCCTCAGCAATGCGACGGCGGAACTCGACACCGCCTATCATGCCCTCGTCGCTCTTGAGGGCGGGACTTGAATTTCTGAGTGGAGTGACGGCCCTCGATTAAGCCAGCAGTCTCAAGAGGTAGATTCGCGGAGCCGGTTAGTTAGGCCGCCTTCGGCCCGTTTATGGTCTCGATCCGATCGAGAGTCTTGCCGAGATTGCGCACCGCGACTTGCACATCATAATCGGTCTGCAGATTGAGCCAAAGCTGCGCCGTCGTATCGAGCGCCTTGGCAAGCCTCAGCGCAGTGTCCGCCGTAATGCCGGTCTGCTCGTTGGCGATCCGCTCAATTCGCGTGCGCGGCAAGCCGCATACCTTAGCAAGAGCGCCCGCCGACATTTCGAGCGGAATGAGGAACTCTTCCCGCAAAACCTCACCAGGATGCATTGGCTTGAGCTTCTTGGTCACCGTCTCGTTCTCTTCTAGTGGTAGTCCACGATCTCGACTTCCGCCGGGCCTTCGGCCGTCCAAACAAAGCATAGCCGGAATTGGTCGTTGATGCGGATCGAGTGTTGCCCTTTCCGATCGCCCACAAGCGCTTCAAGCCGGTTGCCCGGCGGCGCCCTCAAGTCTCCGAGATCGCCCGCGGCGTTGAGGTAGCGCAGTTTCCGGCGCGCCGCCTTGATCAAGTCGGCCGGAAAGCCCTTCGGACTCTCGCCGTTGAAGAGGGCTTCAGTCGTCTTGTTCCGGAAGCTCCTGATCACGAACCGTATGTATCATAGAATGATACAGGCGTCAAGCTACACCGTATCAACCAGTGATACGGCCTCAATTCGAGGCCGTTCGAACTGATCCAGCTCCCTGCCGGCAAGCAGCAGCTTATTTTTCTCGATCGCCATCACGCAGCTTATCGTGCCCTCCAGAATCCTCTTTGCGCTCAGCACCCCTTTGGCGTTGGCGATTTTTGACGAAATCTGCGAGCTCGCGCCTCAAAGCATGCCGCCTTGTTTCGATTGTTGGCATGTCGCGGACGAATTCACGCATCTGTCTCGCTAACGCCTTATCGGACGACGAGCCGGCGGCCTCCAATTCCTCGGCGAACCGCAGATAGGTCTGACGGATCGCCTTCTGCCGCGACTGAATTTTCTCCTCCCAGGGACGCGCCCCTGACTTCCCGTCCCGGGCGGCGCGCAAGACCTCTTCTCGCGCACGGCGATCGACAAGGGGGGAAATGCCTCGCTTGCGAAGCGCCAGCACCGCGCCGCGGTCGGCTTTGCGCACCTTGCCCCGCGCGCGCCGTGGCGTCGCCTCGGCCTCAATTCCCCGCAATCGCAACTCGCCGGCGAAACGCTCGCGCCAGATCTGCAAATCTGCTTTGCGCGGATTGAGGCGTCTGCCGTTGTAGCCGAGAGAACGCACTGTTAGATGTATGTGCGGATGCTTGTCTTCCAGATGCTGCACGAACACGAAATCGTGATTTTCGCCGAAGGTCTCGATGGCGAAGGCCCGGGCCGCGTCCTTGACGGCGGCGGCATCGGTCCCGGCCGGCATAGATAGAATGACGTTGACCGAAAGCGATCCATCGCGGCGCCGCCTGTTATCGAGAGCCGCGTCGTCCGCCCATCGACTTTGCAGGTCCTTCAACCCTACGCGCCCCACCAACAGCGCGCCCTGTTCCGTCTCGCCGGCGAGCTCGCCGTTGCGGGTAATGTATTCGAAATGCGACTTGAGATGCTCAACACTCTTGGTGCGACCGGTGATTTTCACCATCACTTCCGGCGCTCGTTTGACGATGCGCTCCAACTTGGCGCGCATCGCCGGGGTCAGCCGTCCGGATCGCGCGCCATCAGGAATATCCCATTCCGCCGGCCGCGGACGCCGAATGGGCGTTTGCCAGACATAAGAGATCGGGGGCAGTTCCGCGAACAGGTCCGCCTCGCGCGGCGAGCGACGCCGGCTCATCCGCCTGCTCTCCAGTAATCGGCATTGTCCCCAAATATTCTGCGCAGCTCCGTGAGCGCGCTTTCGACAACAGCTTTCGCTTCACGGATTTCAGACAGACCTACTTCGGATGCCCTGCCGTGTTGAACGCCGGCGTTCGCCGCGCGCACAATCTGGTTGACGTTCGCGCCGATGCGATTGAGCTCGCGCAGGATGGCGCGCAGCGCTTCACGTTCGTCGGCAGAAGGCTGCACCGGTGATCCCAATCGCGCATGCACAAGGGCGACGATCCAGCCGGTCCGCGTCATGCCCCGCCGATGCGCGATCTCGGAGAGCTGGCGCATTTCGCTGTCGCGAAAGCGCAACGTGACCTTCTCAGGCCTGCCGATCGGCAATGGCGCGGCGCCTGGCACTCGCATGTCGAGCGCGTCAGTGATGAGGCGGCGTAGCAGCGCCGATTTGCCACCCTCGGTTACGGCGAGCGCTGCAAAGCGCGCCGCCACGTCGTCGGAAATGCGGAGCGAGATCAGCGCCATCGGCCGCTGACCCTGTCGCGATGTATTACATCGCTGGCGCAAAGCCTATCCTGCACTAGAATCGCTTCGCAATTCCTCCTACGAAAAGATCGTTTCTCATGAGCTATTGGGCAAGTGAAAGGCAAAACGTGCCGAGCCGAGATTGCGGACATTAACATGGCGCGATCTCTTCGATGCGCAGCTCGGAAACCGGAACTTCCTCTGTCTGACCGGTTTCGAAAAAGCGCACCGACGCGAATCGGGTCCCTTTGTTAGCAGGTCCATCAGTGAGCAAGTGGCCTGTGCGATCGCCGTGCTGCACCAGGATCGAAACAGCGGATTTGCTTCTGCGTTGCTCGTGTGGACTGCGCGCACGTGCGGAAGTTTGGTGGCGCTCGTTCTGAACAGACCACGGAATATTCGGTCTTGAGCTCTCGATGACTGGAGCGGTGCTCGGAATATCGCCGGACGCACTCAGAGCGGACGTGAACGACGGATCACGCAGCTCGTGCGCGATGCGCCGCGCTTGAGCATCGGTGAAGCTTTCCTGTGTCGAGCAGACCTGTTCGATCGCTTCGGGTTGCGCGCGCCAAGCCTGGTAGAGCTCATAGACGGCGCGAATGGAGCAGGTGTGGAGCTTCCCTTGAAGAAAGCCCGGCATTTTCGGAATGGCGGCGAAACGTGAAACCCAGTCCCTCGGCTTGCCGAGCTTGCGGGCGATATCAGCCTGCTTCTCCCCTGCTTCGAGTCTCGCCACGATGAAATTAGCGATTTCAGCGGTGGCAAGATCGTCACGCTGAATGTTTTCGATGATCTGCGCATAGCGATCGGGCGCACATCCCTCTTGGACGATGGCGGGCGCTGAGTCGAGGCCGGCAATTCGCGCTGCCCGATATCGGCGCGCGCCCATTATGATCAAGTAACGCCCCGAGATCTCGCCAGGTCGGACGACGATGGGCTGCAGTATGCCCACGAGCCGGATCGAGTCCGCGAGCTGGGCAAGTTCATCTTCATTGAAAGCGCGCCGTGGCTGATCGCGATCTTCGTCGATCTGGGATAGCGGAATGAGCAGAGGACGGCCATTCATGTCCACGTTCTGCGCCGCGACCTCGGCGAGGTCTTTGAAGCTGAGGTCTAAAGCCATCGATCCCCCTCCTCAGCCGGCGCGTTCGACGATGTTGGCCAACACGGCCCGAATCTCGCGGCCAGCTTCCTGCGCCGAACGCCGCTTCAACGACCACACCGGCGCTCGCTCGGCGACCGCCTCCGCGTAGCCGTCGCGCGCCACGACGTGTCCGGGGAAGACATATTTGCCCGCGTCCCGAAGCAGTTGCTCGAGATGCGCCCGCTGACGTGGCGACTTGCTGTTAAAGAGAGATGGCAATAGGCCGAGAAACATCGCATCGGACCGTCCATATCGTTTTTGGACGCCAACGAAGGTTTGCAGCAGTCCCTTCACGCCCTTGACCGAGTAGTCCTCGAGATAGATGGGAGAGAGCACATGAGTGGCGGCGACAAGCGCCGCTACGCTGCGCAGCCCGAGAGAAGGTGGCGTGTCGATGACGCATATGTCGAAATGCTCGTTCGCCGCGGCGAGGTTCTGTCGCAGCGTCGGGATTGCAGCCGCGTTGCCACGATCGACGTCAGTCAAGGAGGTGTCGGCTGGAGCGAGGGTTAGGCCTTCGATTCCGCTGGGCGCAATCGGCGTCGCAGGCCGGAATAATTCCGCTGCGGAGGCGTTCCCTGCATGGCGGGCGAGAGTGTCCGTCGCGTTCGCTTGAGCATCTAGGTCGAGGATCAAGACGCGGCGACCGGCTTCTGCCAGATACCAGGCCAGATGCACCGCGAGCGTCGTCTTGCCGACGCCACCCTTCTGGTTATTGATCACGATCGTCTTCATGCGGCTGGTCGCCTTCAAAATGGACGCCGATTGAGGCTGCGGTCGGCTGCGGCCGTAATCGTGGTTTGCACCACGGCGCCGACTTGCTGCGACCAATGACGCGACTCGCGATCGGAGTCGCCCTGTCACAATGGACAGGGTGAGGAAGCCAGGGTCGATGACGCCTCGTTTGCGCGATGAGTGCGGCAACCACGTTTTCTGGGGATTCACCGGGGTGGGCAATTTGTCCGGAGATAGTGATCGGCGTGGTTAGCAGCGCGCCGCGCGACGAACTTCACTGGCCCTTGAACGTGGTGCAAACCACCGATCCGATATTGCTGCTTCACGCCGGGCGCCAGCGAAACGCTTCGTTGCCGCCTGGTCGAAGCGGTGGTGCAAACCACGGTGTTCTCGAAAGCCTCGGTTCGCCCTTTCTACGGGCATGCGCGTGAATAGCCGTAACGAGCGCGGCAGGCGCGCCGACAACATGGCGCGCTTCTGTTACGGCGCCGGATGCAGAGAGAGAGCGGCGGCCACTGCCTGAGACATCAGTCGCCGCAATACTCTCCGTCCATAAGGCGCCACACCAAAACAAAAAAAAGCTGCCAGCGATCCGCTGGCATCGTTTAAATCCGAA
>NZ_JAMRYX010000235.1 GCF_024448135.1 Methylocystis suflitae | reverse complement strand
GCGTGTGAGGAGGTCGACGAACGGTAAGGTCAAATGATCGGTCAGATCCGGGTCTGGAAACGCAGTGGTATCCACGGAGTTCACAGCTCGCTTAAGTGATCTGCCCCAGACCCGCGCATCTCCATACCGGCCAGCGGTCGAGACAGGCCGCAACTCAAAGGCCTGATACATGACCGCACCCGATCACGCGATGAAGCCGCTCGAAAACATCTTGCGCGACACGGGAGCATCCATACATGGACACGACTATCGAGCCAGGCGCGCTCAATTTATCCCAGAACTACCCCGACAACAGGCGGTCCTCGCTGGAGGGATACCTCATTGTTCGAATTCCTCGAATACCAAAATACCGGGACGGGCGAAGCCTCACGTGATGCCAAGATCGTCATGCCAATATCGTCGGGTGCCTGATAACTTTCAACTGCTTCGAACTCAGCTACAACTTAAGCTTGAAATCCAAAAGTTGCATATCTTTAAGTGGAGCTGTTCTTACGCAAGAATACCGTGAGCTGCATGCCTGTGCCAGTGCGCTCCATCGTCCAACGTAAAAGCGGGTGCAGAAATTTGGGGATTCGTCGAATCGTACAGACGTCTATCCAATGGTCTGCGACCGAATAATTCAGTTGCTCAGCATGTTTTTTAAAGCTCTCTAACGTGAATTCGAATAAGTGGAAGGGACTGTGCATAGGCGATAAATTGGTAACATAATTCGTAAAAATCAAATTAAAATAACTATTAACGATTTTGGATACCAGGTAATCTGAGTTTGGCACTTCAAGGTGAATGATTCCACCTGGCTTAGTCCAATTCAAGGCTTTCTCTAAAGCCTGAGCGGGCTCAAACAAGTGCTCGAACACCGCTCCGAATGTTACAAAATCGAAATAGGATGGGGGTAACTCGGCTTCCTCTACTGAAACGAGCATAAATTTTGTCTTATCAAGTTTCTTAAGTTCGGTTGCCCTTTCGAGAAACGGCCTGGATGGTTCAATTCCGTAAACGTCTAGCCCTGCAGCTTGCATGCTCAACACGGCGTGGCCCAATCCAATCCCGATGTCCAGCGCGCGCATACCTTCGTAAAACGGTACTAACTTCCTGGCGCGATTGATCTGCCTTTCGAA
>NZ_JAMRYX010000234.1 GCF_024448135.1 Methylocystis suflitae | reverse complement strand
GAGCTATGATCGTCGTCGATAGCTCGGCATTGATCGCCATCGTCCTGAACGAGCCGGAAAGGGAGGCGTTCGAGGCCATCGTAATCGTTGAGCGTGGCGTGATGTCGGCCGTCAATGTGCATGAGTCCGCATGCGTTTTGCGCACGCGCCTCGGTGAGGACGGCGTTGCGCTCATGTGGCGGCTTATGGCGGAATTCGAGATTGAGATCGCGCCCTTCGACGCGGCGCAGGCGCGCGCGGCGATCGCCGCCTATGGGCGCTACGGCAAGGGCGTCGATTCCAAGGCGCGCCTCAATCTCGCCGATTGCGCCTCCTATGCGCTCGCCAAGACCCTCGATTGGCCGCTGCTTTTCAAAGGCGCCGACTTTTCGGCGACCGACGTGCGCGCCTGTCGTTTATGAAGCTGTGGAGAGGCCGAGCGAGCGGGAGCCTCCCTCAACCCTGAACCGCGTCTTTACTCGCGCCCATTCGCTTTGGCGGCGCTCTTGCTATTATGCTTTTGGAGGTCGTCATGTGCGGCATTGTGGGAATCATCGGAACGGCTCCTGTCGCCGGGAAAATCGTCGAGTCGCTTAAGCGTCTCGAATATAGGGGCTATGATTCCGCCGGGATCGCCACTCTGGAGAACGGCCGACTCACCCGTGTGCGGGCGAGCGGCAAGCTCAAGAATCTCGAAGAAAAGCTCGCGGCCGCGCCGCTCTCCGGCGCCATCGGCATCGGCCATACGCGCTGGGCGACCCATGGCCGCCCCACCGAGAACAACGCCCATCCGCACGCCAGCGACCGGGTCGCGGTGGTTCATAATGGCATCATCGAAAATTTCCGCGAGCTGCGCGCCGAGCTGACGGCAAAAGGCCATGTCTTTTCGAGCGAGACCGACTCCGAGGCCGTCGCCCATCTTGTCGCCGACGCGCTGCGCACTGGCGCGACGCCGGAAAAGGCCGTCGCGGCGGCGTTGAAGCGCCTGAAGGGCGCCTTTGCGCTCGTCTTTCTTTTTGAGGGCGAAAACGATCTTCTGATCGGCGCGCGGCGCGGTTCGCCGCTCGCCGTTGGCTGGAGCGACGAAGGCGCCTATCTTGGCTCCGACGCTCTCGCGCTCGCGCCATTCGCGACGTCCATCGCCTATCTCGATGAAGGCGACTGGGTGACGCTGACGCGCGAAGGCGCGCGCTTCCATGACGCGAGCGACGCGCTCGTCGAGCGGCGCTTTCAACCGCTGACGGCCGGATCCTTCCTGGTCGACAAGGGCAATTATCGCCATTTCATGGCCAAGGAAATCCACGAGCAGCCGGAGGTCGTCGGCCGCACGCTCGCGCATTATCTCGATCTCGCCGAGGGCGTCGTGCGCCTGCCGTTCGAATTCAAATTCGACCCGCGCGCGCTCTCGCGCGTGACCATTTCGGCCTGCGGCACGGCCTATTACGCCGGTCTCGTGGCGCGTTATTGGCTGGAGCGCTTCGCGGGCCTTTCGGTCGAAATCGACATCGCTTCCGAATTTCGCTACCGCGAGGCGCCGCTGCCCGAAAATGGCTTGACGATTCTGGTCTCGCAGTCCGGCGAAACCGCCGATACGCTCGCCGCGCTGCGCTACGCTCGCGAACAGGGCCAGCACATTCTCTCGATCGTCAACGTCGAAACCTCGACGATCGCGCGCGAGAGCGACATGGTGGCGCAGACATTGGCGGGACCCGAGATCGGGGTCGCCTCGACCAAGGCCTTCACCTGTCAGCTCGCGGTTTTCGCCTGCCTCGCGCTGGCGCTGGGCCGCGCGCGCGGCGTGCTGAGCAAGGAGCGCGAACGCGAACTGGTCGCCGAGCTCGTCGCCGCGCCGGGGCAGATGGCGCAGGCGCTTGCACACGAGGCGCAGATCGAACCCGTGGCGCGCGACGTGGCGCGGGCCTCAAGCGTGCTCTATCTCGGGCGGGGACCGGCCTTTCCGCTGGCGCTGGAAGGCGCGCTGAAGCTCAAGGAGCTCTCCTATATCCACGCGGAGGGTTACGCGGCGGGAGAACTGAAACATGGGCCGATCGCGCTCATCGACTTCGCCATGCCGGTGATCGTGCTAGCGCCCCCGGACGCGAGCCTAGAAAAAACGGTCTCAAATCTCCAGGAAGTCGCCGCGCGCGGCGGCCACCTGATTCTGATCGGTTCGCCGCACGCCCGGAACGCCGCGGCCGCCGAACTCGCCGGTTTCATCGAAATGCCGGAAAGCGTCGCGGGCCCGTTCGCGGTCATCGTCTACGCCGTTCCGGCGCAGCTTCTCGCCTATCACGTCGCGACCTTCATGGGCAAAGACGTGGATCAGCCGCGCAATCTCGCCAAGAGCGTGACGGTGGAGTAGGGCGCTCAGCCCTTCGTGATGATTTCGACGGCGTTCCGCGCCTCGACGATGGCGCTCTCGACCGCCGGCATGCCCTGACCGTCCGAATGGGCGAGCAGGACGTTGCCGAAGCGTTTTGGCAAGGCGCGCATCGTGGCGATGATCCCCGGCGCGGCGATAAGGTGATGGTGGCCCCAGCGCGTCAGCCGCACCTCGGCGAGCCGCGCCTTGCCGAACGCCTCCGGCATGAAACGTCGCAGCTCTTCGACGATCGGCGCGGCGAAGGCGGCGCGTTCGCCCGCGAGCAGGCGGGCGCGACCCGCGCGAGGGTCTCGAAACGGCGCATAGACGGTCAGCACGCTGTGATCCTTGGGCCGCTCGGCGGCGGGCAGCACGGCGGTCGCACTGATTGCGTCGCTGAAGCTCTGGGCGCCCAGGGCCCAGCTGTCATAGGGCAGCGCCGCCGGCGGTCCCTCGAAGCAGCAATTTGCGACAAGGTAGCTACCCTGCCGCAACCGGGTCATCTGCGCCGTCGCGGCGGGATCGACGCCACGCAGAATGCGGCCTGCAAAAAAGTAGGGCGCGGCGACGACCGTCCAACGCGCCTCAAGGCAGCGGGGCTCTTTTGGATGTCGCGCATCGAACCAGCCCACGCGGGCGTAGCCGCCTTCCGCCGGCTCGATCGCGTAAACCGCGGCGCCCGTGACGATGCGACCCTCGCCGGCGCGCGATATGCGCGCCGCCAAGGCGCGGGCGATTGCCGCATTGCCTCCTGGGAAGGCGTAGATCGGCGCGTTGATCTCCGAAAGAAAATTGACGCCCGCATAGGCGGATATTTCGGCCGTGGGCGCGCCGAGCGCCGAGAGGCTATAGGCGTCAAGCAGGCCGAAGAGTTCGGCGTCGATCTGCTCGCGCCGCAAGAATTCGTGCAAGGAGAGCTGGTCCAGCGCAAGCGCCGACTCCGTCGCCTCCCCGATCGGAATCTTGGGAAAGTCCGGGCTCTCGCCGAGGCGGCGCAAAAGCGCCTTTAGCCGCTCATAGCCGCCGCGCCATTCCCGCTCGCGAGGATCCCCCGCGCCGGCCGCCACGGACAGCGCTCTGTCGACCGGTTCGCTGACCGGGCGCGGCGCGAGGCCCAGCGTCTCGTAAAGCTCCATGAAAGGATGTGATATGTCAACGATATAGGCTGATCCGAGCGCATAATCGACTTCGCGCCAACGCTCGGATTTGGCGACGCCGCCAGGATCCGACTCGCGCTCAAGGACGAGCACGTCGCGATCCCGTAGCAGCGCCGCGACGGCGAGGCCGGCCAGACCGCCGCCAATAACGACGACGTCGACGCGCCGCTCGGGGGCCGAAAGGGGCGCGCGCCAAAGCCCGTCGCGGATCGCGTGCATGGGCGTGAAACTGTCGCCCGTCCATTCGCCCAGCTGATAGGGCGGCTCTTGCGCCGCCGCTTCGGCGCTCGGCAGGATCAACTGAGTCGCCAGGGCGCCCAGTCCCGCGATCGTCGCGCGACGCGTCACCATGGCCGCTTCCCAAGACAATAAGCTCGATACTGCATGCCGTTCCACTGAGGGTGAGCGTCGCCATTGACAGGGGGCGGGCTGAACTGGTCTATGCGGGCGACGCCGCGCCAGGCGCGATAGCTTTGATCGGCGCTCGATCCTGTCCGAGGGACATCTCGCGCTTTTCGAGACCAAGTTCTGAACCTGAAAGGACGCGCCGACACTTGCTCGCCTCGATCCCTCCTGTCTATGTCGCGCCCTTCGAACGGGCTTGGCGCAACCGGGAGCTTATCCGCGCCGTCGTGCGGCGCGAGTTCATTTCCCGATTTCGCGGCTCGGCGCTCGGACCGCTCTGGGCGGTGCTCTCGCCGCTCATCATGCTGCTCACCTATACCGCGCTGTTCTCGATCACGGTTCCGCAGCTTTCCGCCGGTGTGAGCGTCACCGACTATGCAAGCTCGATTTTCATCGGGCTCATTGTCTTCAATCTGTTTAGCGAACTCGCCTATCGGGCGCCAATGCTGTTGCACGAGCATGTCAACTTCGTGAAGAAGTCGATTTTCCCCAGCGAAACCATCGCCTGGACGGCGACGATCCGGGCGTTCACCTACGGCGGAGTGGGCTTCGGCGTCTACATCGTCTTTCGGTTGCTGACAGCAGGAACGCTTCCCTTAACGATCTTGCTGACGCCATTCCTGATCGCGCCCTTTTTTCTCTTTATCATTGGCGTCGTGTGGTTTCTGATGGCGCTCGGGGCGTTCACGCGCGACGTCGCCCATATCATGGCCTCCGTCGTGCCGGTGCTCATGTTCGCCACGCCGATCTTCTATCGCCTGGACCAGATCGCCGCCATGTCCGGATCGGTCGCATTGTGGCTGCGTCTCAACATCGTTGGCGATTACATCGAGATGATGCGCGGCCTTGCGCTTGATGGAACAATTCCAAACGTCTTCGGTTATTTCGCGCTTGTCGCGATCTCCTACGCCGTGTTCCTTGGCGGCTATCAGTTTTTCATGCGCTACAAATCGGTCATCGTCGATGTCATCTGAGCCCACTATCCGCTGCGCGGGCGTCGGCAAGGCTTTCCAGCTCTATGCGCATCAGAACGATCAGCTCAAGCAGATCCTGTTTGGCCTATGGAAGAAATTCTATAAGGATAAATGGGTTCTGCATGACGTCAATTTCACGGTTGAGAGAGGCGAGCGCGTCGGCATCGTGGGACGCAACGGCGCCGGCAAGACAACGCTGCTGCAGATTCTGTGCGGCATTACCCAGCCGACGAAGGGCGATTTCAGGGTCAGCGGCCGCATCGCGCCAATTTTGGCGCTCGGCTCGGGCTTCGACGGCCTGCTGACGGGGCGCGAAAACGCCCGCATCGGCGCGGCGATCCTAGGGCTGTCGCGCAAGGAGGTCGACGCGTGCATCGACGACATTGCCGCCTTCGCGGACATCGGGCCGTTCTTTGAGCAGCCGATGCGCACCTATTCGATGGGCATGATCGCGCGGGTGGCTTTCGCGATCTGCGCCTACGCCAAGGCCGACGTGCTCATTGTCGATGAAGCGCTTTCGGTCGGCGACGAAATATTTCAGCGCAAGTGCGAGAAATACATCGCCGAATTCGCCAAAACCGGCACCATACTAATGGTGTCGCACGATCTCAACTTTCTCGCCTCTCTGTGCAACCGCGTGCTCTGGTTGGAGGACGGCGTCGTGCGCGAGATCGGCGACCCGGCGAAGGTGGTCGCCGACTACCGTAAGGCGATGCGCGCCGAAGAAGGTCAGGCGAGCGGCGCCGCGTAGGCGTCCCGCGCGGATGAAGCGCGTTGGCCGAGAAGGCGCTTGGGCTTTGGGCTGCGGTTGAGCCGGGCAAGGAGCCAAACTGAAACGCCGACTTCGGCGAGGGCGAGCGCGGCAAGCAGCAAGATGAACAGCCCATTGATGCGCAGGAGCGATTCAAGCGCGACGAGAAAGCCGATGTGCACGGCTGGGACCGCAATCGTGGTGAGGCCTCCCGCCGCGCCGCGCCGGCCGGTGATGTTCCCGAATGTCAGGACGAGCGCCATCGCGAGAAGCGTATGGGCAAAGGCGAGCGCCGGCACGCCGAAGCGCTTCGCCGCCTCGGCCGTCCACTCTCCAAGCTGGCGCGGATCGCCCCGCGCAGCAGCGTAATTGGCGAGAAAGGCGCCGGCCGACAATTCATAGACGCCGCGCCAGCCCCGGTCGGGCAGCGATGCGCTGCCCTGCATCGGCAACGCCATGGCGTATTCATCGAAATTGGCGATGCGCACGTCGCCTGTCGTCAATGAGCGCGTCTGGATGCTGCCGTTGGAGAGCGCGACGATCACCCCTGATTCATTGCGGCGAAACTCCGCGCGCGCCGCCGTCACCGTCTCTTCCTGCATCTTTTCGATCGAAAGCTGACGCACGAACAGATTAACCGCAAGGTCAGGCGTCTCCCAACGCTCGATGTAGAGCGTCTTCACGCCATTGTCGAAGGTGTAGAAATGCGCCGCGTCGAGCATGCGATGGTTGAGCGAATTGCGCACGACATTGAGCACATCCTGCATGCCGCTCGAATAATAGGGCGCTGCGAAATTGGCGAGCAGATAGCCGAGGACGACGACGCCGGTCGCCAAGACCAGCGCCGGGCGGCAGATGGCCCAGACGGAAAGGCGCAGCGCGTAGAGAACGGCGACCATGCCTTCGCTCGCCATGCGGCCGAACTCGAGGGCGGTGGCGACGCCAACCGCCATCGGCAGCGTCACAAAGGCCACCGTCGGCGTCACCCCGATCAAAGCGGGAATGACAAGGCCGCCGCGCACGGCGGCCGGCGGCAGTTGGTAAAGCAGATAGGACAAGACGACCGGAATGGAGAGCGCGAACTGCACGATGAGCACGCCGAACCCGATGCGCTTGAGCAGATAGCGGAACAACAGGCGCGGCATGGCGGGGGCTCCGCGCTATCGCTCGGCGTCGCGTCGAGCGGCAAAGAAAGTTCGCGTCGCGCCGCCCAAGCGGAAGAGCGGCGCGCAGGCGTGAAGCGCGGCATGATGCGAGACGCCGCGCGTCACTGGTTGAACCTCGCCCAGGCGGCCTGCGAATAATGCGCCCACGCCTCATCGAACACGCCGTTCTTCGGCAGCGCTGTGGCGCCAGCCCAATGCGCGAAATAGATCTCCTTGCCTTCGTAGTCGACGGGCTTGCCGTTCTTAAATTGGACGCCTGGCGCCTTGTAGAAGCTTTCGTGGGAGGCGCCCGCGATGACGTTCGGCAAAAGCTCGATTTTTAGGCCGCGGCGGTGCGTGACGAAATTGACCAGCGGCTGAGCGAAGAGCTGACCGCGCTTGCGCACGTCATGGAAAATGGCGGCGTCGGTGCGGATTGTCTCGATGAAATCGGACAGCTTCAGATATTGGTTCGATGTGACCCAGAAGCCGTCATTGAAGAGGAGCGCGTCCTTGAGAAACGGATAGTGGTCGCGTCTGTCGTTGTAGACATATTCGAAGCTCGGCGAGGCGACGATGAACTCCGTCTTGCCTTTGTCCAGACGGCCGAACAGCGGCGTGAAGTCACGAAACACAATGACGTCCACGTCGACATAGGCGACTTCATCAAGCGGCAGCGCGAGCGCTTGCAGCTTTCGAAGCCGACGGCGGTTGGTGTTGAAGATGCCGGGATAAAGTTCGTGCGAGAGCTTGTCGATTTCGGTCGGCTCTTCGCCGACGTAATGCGCCCCATAAATTTCCGCGGCGCGGCGCGTCATGCCAACATTGTCGTCATAGGGAATGAGATAAAGCGGCAGCGCGGGATTGGTGTCTTTGTAGCTTTCGAGAAAAGGCAGCAGCCAGTCGATGATCTTGTCATTGCCGACGATGGCGACGCCGTACCGCTTGGCGGGGGCGGGGCTGGCCGCCGCGGCGCCCTCGGGCGATAAGACTGGATTTGGAACGGGAAGCCTCATATAGGGGATGTATTTGAAAATGGCGGGCAAAAGCAAGGGGCGGCCCGGCATTGAGGGAAGATGCGGGTCAGAACGCCTCAATGTGAAACAGCAGCGAGTCGGCGCGCCTGAGAGGCCGAGCGCGCGATTTTCGTAAGCTATTTGAGAACGATCGACCATGTTGCAGCACGATGTCTGATACGATGGGGCATATTTCGTCATCCGCGGCGCGGCGGGCGGAGACCGCCGGCCCGCAGGCGCGGCCTTTTGCCGGCAAAACCGTCGCCGTTGTTCATGCCGCCTGGCACAGTTGCGGCAGTTATCAGGTGAACGTCAGTCAGATCGCCGCCTATAAGGCGCTTGGCGCGCGCGTCCTGTCTGTCGCGATGATGGACGATCTCGCGCGCTGTCCACAGCGCGGCGGGCGCTGGGCAAATTATTTTGAAGCGTCGCGCGACATCGGCGCCGATCGCCGCTTTTATTCGGGCCCGCCGTTCTCCGCCTTGGCGTCCAGACTGCTCGTCGATGGCTGGTGGCGCCTGATCCACGGCGATCAGGCGTCGTGGCTCATCGAACTTGCAAAGCGCGCGCCCCTGCCCGAAGGATTCGAGAGCGAGTCGATCGACTTCATTCACGCCAATCATTACTTCACGCTGCCCTTCGCGGAAAGGCTTATGCGCGGCCGTAAAGTTCCCGTCGTTCTGGAGACGCAGGACATCCAAGCGCGCCAATATGTGTTGCGCAACAAGGGCGGGTTTTTCATTCCGCCCTATGCGACTTACGACGGCATGCTCGAGGTTGAACTCTCATGGATGCGCCGCGCCGATCTTTGCGCGCATCTCAACGAGGAAGAGCATCGCGATTTTCAAAAGCTCCTGCCGGAGGTGCGCCATGCGCTCATCTATCCGGCGGCGCCGTCGGCGCCCTTGGCGCGCGGACGCGACATCATCATCGTGGCGAGCGACAATTACGCCAATTACATGAGCCTTCGCTGGTTCTTGCAGGAGGTCATGCCCTTTGCGGGCGGCGCCCGCGTCGCGATCTACGGCAATATCGATGGCGCCATAAAGAGACGCGACGCGGCGCTCTACGAGTCGCATCGCGCCTTGTTCAAAGGCCGCGTCGACGATATCGGCGCGGTTTACGCCAACGCCGGCTGCGTGCTGCTCCCGACAGTTGAAGGCCACGGCCTGTCTATCAAGGCGGTCGAGGCGCTATCCTGCGGCGCGCCTCTCGTCGCGACCCCGCTGGCGTTCCGCGGCATGCAGGTCGATCCGGCCAAATTGCGAAATGTCGCCCTCGCCGAAAACGCCAGACAATTTGCGGCATTATGGCGCGACGCCCAGACGCGGGCGGCAAGCGGAGAATCAGCAGAGCCGGAGCGAAGCGACACGCGCCGCCTCTACGAAGACGCGTTCAGCCCCGAAGCTTATGCGCGCGCTTTGGCGATGGCCGCCGCCACGCTCTGAATCGGGCCCGAAAGGCCACGCGGCAATTGTCGGAATAGTCGAACTCTGCTTAGGCTGCGGCTCGCCAGCTGGAGGAACGGGTTGAGCATTGGATCGAGTGATTGCTTGGCCCGCGCGCAGCGTCCGCTTCTTGGCCGGCGCGTCGCGTTGATCCACCCCGCTTGGCACTCCTGCGGCACCTACCGCGTCGTCCTTGGCCAGATCGCCGCCTATCGCGCGCTGGGAGCTGAAGTTGTTCCGATCGCGGTCAGTTCCGATCCAGGCTTCGCTCCGGGCCGGAACTGGATTTGGAAATCTTTCAACCGGGCGACTCCGGAACTTGATGGTGGCGCGCGCTATTACGGCGGCGCGCCGTTGCGCGCGATGCTCTCGCTCCGCTTTTTGCGTGACGTGCTGTGGCCCTATCTCCATGGCGATCAGGCGGTGGTTCGTCTCGGCATGGCGGAGCGCGCGCGGCTGTCGCCCGGCATCGAGGGCGCGACGTTCGATCTCGTTCATTGCAACCACTTTTTTCTGATGCCGATTGCGCGCCGTCTTGCGCGCGGCGCCGCGCCGATCCTGCTCGACACGCATGATCTGCAAGCGCGGCAGTTCGCGCTCATCAACGAGAAAAGGTTCTGGCTCGCGCCGCGCGTCTCCTATGAATCGATGCTGGCGCAGGAACTTGAGGCGATGCGCGGCGCCGATCTGCTGCTGCATCTCAATGCGCAGGAGGCCGAAGAATTTTGCGCGCTGGTTCCTGAGAAAGCGCATGCGCTGCTCTATCCCGCAACGCCGGAGGCGCCGACCGGTCCCGGCGGTCCGGACATCATCCTTGTCGCGAGCAACAACACCGCCAATGTCGAAAGCGTCATCTGGTTTCTGCGCGAAGTCGCGCCGAAAGCGCCGGGCATCACGGTGAAGATCGTCGGCAACGTCGACGCCGGGGTGCGTTCAAAGGCGCCGGAACAATACGCCGCCTATAAGGACTGGTTTCTGGGCCGGATCGAAGATCCCGGCGTTGTCTACGCCAACGCCCGCCTTGCACTGCTGCCGACGATCAGCGGAACTGGACTTTCGATCAAAACGGTCGAAGCGCTGTCGAGCGGCCTGCCGCTGATCGCCACCAGGCAGGCGATGCGCGGGATGGATGAGGAAGCGTTGAACCTTTCTGGCGTCGTCATTGTTGATTCGGCTCAAGAATTCGCCGACGCGCTGAGTCGGGCGGCCGCCAGCGCGCCCATGGACGAAATGGGGCGGCGCGGCAGTCCGGCGCGCCGCTATTACGAGTCGCGACTTTCGCTCGCGGCCTATAAGGCGAGCCTCGGCGTCCTCGCCGCCGCGCTGATCAGCGCCGGATCGCAGGAGTAGATTCCGCGAAATCAGCATGATGCGCGAAAGTGTGTCCCATCGGCAACGGCGCCGGAAAAACGCCGTTGCAAACCGCTGCGGTAATTACGTCTTAGGTTTGATGGTGATACTTTGCATTCGAAACTGCCGTTCGTCCCAAGAGGGCGAGCTTATTGGAGGCGCCTCGGATGACTTTCAGAACTTTTATTTTTGGCGCCTTTGCGTCAGTCCTGGCGGTCAGCGCCGCTTCGGCGGCTGACCTCCCGAGCTACAAGGCTCCGCCGCCTCCGCCGCCGCCGCCGGTCTTCAGCTGGGAAGGCTTCCACATCGGCATCAGCGGCTCTTACGCCGGCGGCGTTTCCAGCCAATATTCGCAAACCTACCTGCTGACCGGCGCCTTCCTGGCGATTCCGACATCGACTTCGTTCGGCACGAGCGGATATTTGGTCGGTTACCAGAACGGCTATAACTGGGTGTTCGCCAACGGTCTCGTCGCTGGTTACGAAAGCGAATTCAACTACGCCGACGTTCGCGCGACGGATGCGCGCTCCTATATCGGAGCCGGCGCCAGCAGCCGCCTGCAATGGTTTGGCATGGAGCGCCTGCGCTTCGGCTACGCCTTCGGCCGGTTTCTGCCTTACATCACTGGCGGCCTGGCCTATGGCAAGGTGCTTCCCTATGGCCAGCAGTGGGGTGGGTTGTACCCGACCAACCAGTCCGTGTGGCAGGGCGGTTTCGCCATCGGCGCCGGCATCGAATACGCCATCCTCGACAACTGGACCGTCAAGGCGGAATACATCTTCACCCGCATGAAGGGGGCCAGCAGCGCGAACCTCGGCCTTCCGTTCACTTACCGCACGGGAACCGGCAACTACCTGGATACGAACATCGCCCGCATCGGCGTGAATTATCAGGTCAAAAGCATCGGCGCGCTGATCGGCATGCCTGAACTCGGTCTCTGATCGACGGTCCTCCCTGACGTCGACGAAGCCCGGCCTCGCGGCCGGGCTTTTTTTGTTGGCGCGCCGATGCGATATTCTGGTGGAATGATCCGCAACGCCCCGCTTGCACACCCTTCGGCTCTGAGCCTCGCGCAGCTCAGCGAGCGCTCCCGCGAAATCTTCAGGCTTATCGTCGACAGCTATCTCGCCTCAGGCGATCCGGTCGGCTCGCGTAATCTCGCCCGGCTCCTGCCGATGACGCTGTCACCCGCCTCGGTGCGCAATGTCATGCAGGATCTGGAGGAACTCGGCCTCATCTACGCGCCGCATACGAGCGCAGGACGTCTTCCAACTGAGCTTGGCCTGCGCTTTTTCGTCGATTCCATGCTGCAGATCGGCGACGTAGAGGAGAATGAGCGCGCGCGCATCGTCGCCGAAGTTGAGGCGGCTTCCAAAGACCATGATCTTCCGGGCGTCCTGGCGGAAGCGACGAGTTTGCTGTCCGGCCTGACGCGCGTCGCCGGCGTTGTCGTCGCCTCCAAGGACAATGTGCGGTTAAAGCAGATCGATTTCGTGCGGCTCGAGCCCGAGCGGGCTCTGGTCATTCTCGTCGCCGACGACGGATCGGTCGAAAACCGCGTGATTCCTGTCGCCCGCGATCTCCCGGCCTCGGCGCTTACCGAAGCCGCCAACTATCTGAATGCGCGCGTCTGCGGACGGACCATCGCCGAAGCGCGCGCAAGCATCGAAAGCTCGCGTCAGGCCGCACAAAAGGAACTCGACGAACTCGCCGCGCGAATCGTCGAAGCCGGGCTGGCGACCTGGGCGGGCGCGATGGGCGAATCGCGGCAGCTGATCGTGCGCGGGCAGGCGCATCTTCTTGAGGACCTGACCGCCGCCGTCGACCTCGAACGCGTTCGGCTCCTGTTTGCCGATCTCGAAACGAAGACCGAGGTTATCGACCTTTTGGAGCGCGCCGAGCAGGGCGAAGGGGTCCGCATCTTCATCGGCTCGGAGAACAAGCTGTTCTCGCTCTCAGGCTCATCGATGATTGCTGCGCCCCTGCGCGACAGCGAACGCCGGATCATCGGCGCGCTCGGCGTCATCGGGCCGACCCGGATTAATTACGCTCGGATCGTGCCAATGGTCGACTATACGGCCAGGGTCGTGGCGCGAGTCATCGGAGGGTAAGGCGTCGCGCCGCTTCCTCTCCCTTCCGCCAGCGCAGCTCAGATGGAGCGGGCGACAGGCGAAGGGTTTTACGAGAAATTTTGCGGGTCGACGTCGATCTGAACGCGAACGCCGCCGCGTTCCTTCGGTCCGCTCGCGAGCATGTCGCGCAGAAAGGCCTGCATGTCAGCGCCTCGCGGTCCTTTGGCCAGCAAGCGGAATCGGTAGCGGCCGCGGATGAGCGCAATAGGCGCCTCCGCCGGACCAAGCAGCGCGATTTCATTCTCTTCTGGCCAGGCGCCGGGCGCAGCGACTCTGTAACGCGGCGATTGCGGCAGTTCATGCGCTGCGCGCGCGAGTGCGCGCGCATGCGCTTCCGCCGTGGCGGCGTCCTTGGCGGAAACGATCAGCGCGGCGAGACGGCCGAAGGGCGGAAGTCCCGCCCGCTCACGTATGGCGATCTCCTGTTCATAGAACTTTTCCGCGTCTCCCGAGAGAAGCGCCGCGATCACCGGATGCGTCGGGTGAAACGTCTGGATCAGCGCGTGGCCGGGCGTGTCGCCGCGCCCGGCGCGGCCTGTGACCTGATTGAGCAGCTGAAATGTGCGCTCGGCGGCGCGCGGATCGCCGCTGCCGAGGCCCAGATCCGCATCGATGACGCCGACAAGCGTGAGAAAGGGAAAATTGTGGCCTTTGGCGACGAGTTGCGTTCCGATGACGATGTCGAAGCTCCCCTTTGCAATCTCCTCGAGTTCGCGCCGCAGCCGGTCGGCGCCTCCGGGAAAATCCGACGAGAGGACGAGTATGCGCGCATCTGGAAAGAGCGTCGCCGCTTCCTCGGCAAGTCGCTCGACACCGGGTCCGCAAGCGGCGAGGGAGTCCTCGCTGCCGCACTCCGGGCACAGGTTCGGACGGCGCTCGATATGGCCGCAATGATGGCACATCAGCGCACGCCGAAAACGATGCTCGACGAGCCACGCATCGCAATGTTCACAGCGGAAGCGATGGCCACATGTGCGGCAAACCGTTAGCGGCGCATAGCCCCGCCGATTGAGGAAAAGCAGCGCCTGCTCGCCGCGCGCGATCGTTTCGCCGACCGCCAATGCGAGCTGCGGCGCGATCCATCGGCCGCGCGGCGGGCCTTCCTTGCGCATGTCGATCGCTTCGAGCGTCGGCATGAGGCGTGCGCGCGCCCGCGACTCGAGTCTCAAATAGCCGTAGCGGCCGCGCATGGCGTTGACGCGGGTTTCGATGGATGGCGTCGCGGAGGCGAGAACGATCGTGGCCTCCTCCATCCGCGCGCGCACGACCGCCATGTCGCGCGCGTGATAGCTCACCCCGTCATCTTGTTTGTAGGCGCCTTCATGCTCCTCATCGACGACAATCAGCCGCAAATCCGAAAAGGGCAGGAACAGCGCCGAGCGCGCGCCGACGACCACGCGCACGTCGCCGGTCGCGCAGCCGCGCCAGATGCGCGCGCGTTTGCGCGCCCCGACGCCGGAATGCCATTCGGCGGGCTTTTCGCCGAAACGGTCCGCGAAACGGTCAAGAAATTGAGTCGTGAGCGCGATTTCCGGCATCATGACGAGCGCCTGTCCGCCGGCCTCCAGCGCCTGGGCGAGCGCCTCGAAATAGACCTCGGTCTTCCCCGAGCCGGTGACGCCTTCGAGCAGAAAGGGCTTGAACGCCTGCGGGAAAAGCGACGCCTTCAGCACATCGGCGGCGTGCTGCTGCGCGGGCTCCAATGCCGGCGCAGCGAACAGAGGTTCGAGCGGCGGCGCGATCGGCGCCGGCGGCGCCGCGATCGCCTCTAGCGCGCCCTCGTCAATGAGCGCGTCGATGACGCCCGTCGAGCACGCGGCGGCTTCGGCAAGCGCTTTCTTGGCGAAAGCGACGCCGCCTTCCGCGGCTTTGAGGACGCGGGCGCGCGTCGGCGTCAATCGTTCCGGGACATTGCCCGTCGCGCGATAGAGCATACGCGGCGCCTCGGGCCCGGCCTCTTCCGCCGCGCGCGTGGCGAGCCGCAGCGCCATGCCGCGGGGGCTAAGCGTGTAGCGCGCAAGCCAGTCGATGAAGCTGCGCAGATTTTGCGAAAGCGGCGGCCGATCGAGACGGGCGCTGATCGTCTTGAGATTCCCGCCCGGGCCGGAGCCGCCGTCGATGGACCAAACGACGCCATAAGCCTCCCGGCGTCCAAGCGGCGCTGTGACGCTGTCGCCGGGGGAAAGCCGCATCGCCGCCGGGGCGAGGTAGGAATAGGTCGAATCGACCGCGACAGGCGCCAAGATCTCGACGACTCGCGCTCTTTCTTCCTCGTCCTGCGCCGCGCTCATGCCGAGGGCTTAATCCATTTCCGGTCCTCAGCGAAAAAATTTCTGGAACGAAGCGGCGCGCGACCGGGTTCGAGTATCTCAACCTCTCTACGGAGCCTTCGATGGAAAAATTGTCGCGCATCGGTCTGTCAGCGCTTGTGACGGGAAGCGTCGCAAGCGTCATCTCGACCGCCGCCTTGGCGGCGCTGGCGAAGCTTGAAGGCAGGGGTGCGCTCGAGCCCACCAACGCCACCAGCCATTGGCTTTGGGGGCGCAAATCGCGCGGTCGGCGCGACGTCGACGTCGCACACACGGCGGTGGGCTACGCGACGCATCACGCATCGGCGGTCTTCTGGGCCTTGCCTTTCGAGGCCTGGCTCGCGATGCAGCCGCCGCGCTCAACGTTCGAACTGATCGGCGATGCGGCGATGATGTCGGGAATCGCCGCCACCGTCGATTATGGCGTCGCGCCAAAGCGCATCACGCCAGGCTGGGAGCTCGCCTTGTCGGATCGCTCGATGGTTGCGGCCTTTGCCGCCTTGGCGGTCGGTCTGGCCTGCGGCGCGGCGGCGTCTCGCGCGCTTCTGGGGGAAGCGGAGATGGAGCGAAGGTAGTCCGTTCCACGGCCCTCCTCGAATTCTCGGGCGAGTCGTCGATTGGGCCGGCCACGCATCGCCGACATCCGAGAAAGCAACAAACTTAGACAGTGCAGGGCGCAACGCAGCGTGGGTCGCGCGGAAATCTAAGCGGTATTGTTCGACGAACGAACGCTACAAGATGAGAGAGCCGCAACGCGCAGCCTGCGCATCGCGGCTCATCGCTTTATTGATTTGCCGCCTTCAAATGAATGAGCGCGGTTTCGGCATGACGAACGCCTTTTTCAATTCGGCTCGCGTGGTGGGTGCGCTTGGCCGTCTTGAGCCCCTGACTGAGATGCTTCATCGCCGTTTTGATATGGCCCTTGGGGTCTTCCCCGCTGGCCGCTTTGGCGTGATCCCAGGCGTTATGCGCATCCTCGGCGAAGGAGGAGGCCATATGCTGCTTGCCTTCCTTGATCGCCTCCTTGGTCTCTTCGATCGCCTTAGTCAGATGCTCGCTATGGCTCTGCGCCAACGCCATGTGCGGCGCTACAAGAAAAGCGGCGGCTATGGCCAAAGCGGCGAAAATCGAGCGTCGTGCCAGCATTCTTATTACTCCCCTAGCGCTATCTGAGTTTCGAACGTCCCCAGCCCGTCGGCAAAGGCCAGCGCGAGAGCCACTTAAATGAAATGGCGAGAATTGCTTACTTTCCAAGATGGCGATTTGACGCCCTTCTTGCATTCCGGCGCGCGGGCGCCTATCCCTCAAGAGGCCAGTCGGCTGGACGGCCGCTGCCGAAACGCAGAGGAAAGTCCGGGCTCCACGGAGACACGGCGCCGGATAAGGTCCGGCGGGGGCGACCCCAGGGATAGCGCCACAGAAAGCAAACCGCCGCGCAAGCGGTAAGGGTGAAAGGGTGCGGTAAGAGCGCACCGCCCGAACGGCGACGTTCGGGGCACGGCAAGCCCCGCCGGGAGCAAGACCGAATAGGGGCGACGGAAGGCCTTAAGCGCGAGCTTTTGCCTTCAACCCGTCTCCGGGACTGTCGCCCGGGTTGGTTGCTAGAGGCGGGCGGCAACGTCCGTCCCAGAGGAATGGTCGTCACGTTCTGCAAAGAACGTACAGAACCCGGCTTACAGGCCGGCTGGCGTTTAAATCAGCGGTATTTCGTAGAGGAGATAAGCGGCTTCGGCGAACCAGGACGGCGCGCATTGACGCAGGAGCACGCCGCCATTGGCCTCGATGACGCGGCGGGAAGCGACATTGTCGACGTCGCAACTTAACCGGGCGATTCCGATCCCCATGCCGCGACAGACGTCCAGTGCGAGCGCGAGCTGGCGCTTGCCATAGCCGCGCCCCTGCATTGATGGCCGCACGCCATAGCCGAGATGGCCGCTAAAATGCGCCAGCAAATGGGTGTTAATGCGCGCGCGGATCGTAATGCCGCCGATGAATCTCTCTCCATCGATCAGCCAGAAGGCGTTGGCGGGAACGCTGGGCAGCATTCGCTCGCCGAATGCGACAGGGTTTTGGCCGTCGCGGTCGAGTCCCGCGAGGTGGCCCGCGAAATCCTGCTCTACGGCTGCGATTTCCCTTGCGTCGTAAACGCGCCGGCCGCCGACGGACAGGCCTTCCCGCAGCGCCTCGAGATAGCTTTCGCGAAAAAGCGGCGTCGGCCGGACCAGAAAGCATTGCGTCATTTTGCTTGCGCCGCCTTGAGGCCGCCAAATTCGCGCCACCGTAAACGCTCCCTTAACGATAAAAAAGCCTAATAAGACCGGTTGCCGATCGGCGCGTGGCGACCAGCCTGCTTCCGACGCCTCGCGGTTCCATGTCGATCAAGACCGCCCAGCCGCAATCGAGCCGTCTCGGCGAGCCAGCGCTCGCGGGGCGCACAGGATCGCGCCGGCCTCGCGCCGCGCGTCTGGTGAGGAGCATGCCGATGACGTCCGCTGGGACGCATATTCCTGTGCTGAGCGATGAGGCGATCGCCGCCCTCGGCGTCCATCGCGGGGGCCGCTATATCGACGCTACCTTCGGCGCCGGCGGCTATACGCGCGCCATAATGGCGCAGCCGGAAACGCGCGTGCTCGCCTTCGACCGCGATCAGACCGCCGTTAAAGCCGGCCGCGCGCTTGTCGACGAGATGCGCGGACGGCTCACGCTCGTTGAAGCGCGCTTTTCTCAACTCGAGGACATTGCGCGCGCGCAAGGCTTCGCGCCGCTTGACGGCGTCGTCTTCGACATCGGCGTCTCGTCGATGCAGTTCGACCAAGCCGCGCGCGGCTTTTCCTTCCGCGCCGAGGGTCCGCTCGACATGCGCATGGAGGGGCGAGGGCGCAGCGCCGCCGACATCGTCAATGAAGCGGATGTAGAGACGCTCGCCGATATCCTGTATTTCTACGGCGAGGAGCGCGCCGCGCGGCGCATCGCCCGCGCCATCGTCCACGACCGTGAGATTGCGCCTTTCACGACGACAAGAGCGCTGGCCGAAATGATTGCTCGCGTCGCTCCCAATCGCGCCAGCGACATTCATCCGGCGACCAAAAGCTTCCAGGCTTTGCGCATCGCCGTAAACGACGAGCTTCAGGAATTGCTGAAGGGGCTGCTTGGCGCGGAACGGCTTCTCGCCGAAGGCGGTCGTCTCGTCGTCGTGACGTTCCACTCGCTTGAGGATCGTATCGTCAAGCAGTTTCTCGCCGAACGCTGCGGTCGCGGCGAAACCGGCTCGCGCCGCCTTCCCGGCGAAGCCGCGCCGCCGCCGCCAAGCTTCGTTTGCGAGGGTCGCCAACCGGTGACGCCTGCGCCCGCCGAGACGGCGGCCAATCCGCGCGCGCGTTCGGCCAAACTGCGCTACGCGACGCGCACGGCGGCTGCGCCCTATCCGCTCGACGAAAGGCTCGCGCGTCTCGCTCGTCTGCCCGATCGCGACAAGGGAAAAGCCTGATGCTGCGGCTCCTCAATATCCTTGCGGTTCTCGTGCTCGTCGGTTCGGCGGTATACGCCTATTCGATCAAGTATCAGACGAGCTTTCGCGCCGAGCAGATCACAAAGACCAAGATCGAGATCAGGCAGGAGCGCGATGCGCTTGCGGTGCTGCGCGCCGAATGGGCTTATATGACCCGGCCCGAGCGCATTCAGCAGCTCGCTGACGCTCATCTGCCCGGCATGAAACAGCTTGACGCGACGCAGATCGTCACCGCGCAATCGCTTCCCGAAAAATCGCCGCGCGTTGATTCCATCGGCAATAAGCTTGACGCGCTCGGGTTGAGCATGCCAGCGACGCCGCCCGTCCCCGGCAGCGCGCCGACGACCACGCCCAAAGCGCAGGGACAAAGCCAAGAGCGACGCAAGCCATGACGCAGACGATGCGCGACACGCAACCTTCGCCGCCGCCGAACGGCAAAATACGCGCGATGCTGCGCGCTCTGTTTTCGACGAGTCTTGCGCTGAGCGCGTCGCGCATGCGGCTCGCGGCGCTGGGCTTTCTCGTGCTCTACGCGGTGATTTCGATCAAGCTCGTCTATCTCGGCTTTAAGCCGGAGGCGTCGACGTCGCGGCGCGCCGCGGCGGAGGCGGTCGCGGCGTCCCGCCCGGACATCATCGATCGCAACGGCGAGGCGCTCGCAAGCGACGTCAAGGTGATGTCGGTGTTCGCTGAGCCGCGCCGCATCATCGACAAAGACGAAGCGACCGAACTGTTGACCGCGGTTTTGCCTGGCCTCGACGCCCGCGAATTGCGAGAGCGACTCGGCTCCAAGAAGGGCTTCGTTTGGGTGAAGCGCGAGGTGACGACGCATCAGCGCGACGAAGTTTTCCATCTCGGGCTGCCGGGCGTCGGATTGATCGCCGAGAACAAGCGCGTTTATCCCAACGGACCGATCGGCGCGCATGTGCTCGGCTTCGCCAATGTGGACAATCAGGGCATCGCCGGCATCGAGAAATACATCGACGGGCAGGGTCTCGCCGATTTGCACGGCGCCGGCTTCGGCGTAACGCCCGAGGAACTCAAGCCCGTGTCGCTTTCGCTCGACATTCGGGCCACGCATGCGTTGCGCGACGAACTCGAAAAGGGCGTAACGCATTTCAAAGCGAAGGCAGGCGCCGCGGCGATCTTGGACGTCAACACTGGGGAGGTGATCGCGCTCGCATCGCTTCCCGACTATGACCCGAACAAGCCGACGGACGCGCTCGATCCTCTCCACATCAACCGCATGAGCGTCGGCGTTTATGAGATGGGCTCGACCTTCAAGGCGCTGACCATCGCGATGGCGCTCGACTCCGGCAAGGTCAATCTGAATTCACGGCTCGACGCGCGCGGCGTGCTCTCATTCGGGCGCTTCAAGATCCATGACTATCACGCGCAAAACCGCGCGCTCACATTGCCGGAAGTTTTCACCTATTCCTCCAATGTCGGCACCGCGCGTATGGCGATGGGACAGGGCGTGGAGCGGCACAAGGCGTTTTTGCGCAAGATGGGCCAGCTCACGCGCATGCGCACCGAACTGCCCGAAAGCGCCGAACCGATCGTGCCGAAAAACTGGGGCGAGTTGAACACCATGACCATCGCCTTCGGGCATGGCCTTGCGGTGGCGCCGCTCCAGGCGATGATGGCCGTCGGCGCGCTGATGAATGGCGGCTATATGATCACGCCGACCTTCATCAAGCGCAGTGAGGAGGAAGCGAAGGCGGGCGCCGAACGCGTCGTGAAGCCGGAGACGAGCGAGGCGATGCGCTATCTCATGCGCCTCAACGCCGAAATCGGGACGGCGCGGAAGGTGAACGTCGCCGGCTATTACGTCGGCGGCAAAACTGGCACCGCGGAAAAGGTCGTCAACGGCCATTATTCGAAGAACCGGCTGTTTAACACCTTCATGGCGGTCGCGCCGTCGGACAAGCCGAAATATCTGTTCCTGACCATCATGGACGAACCGCAGGGCTTGCCGGAAACCGGCGGCTACGCCACGGCGGCCTATAATGCGGGACATGTAACGGGCGAGATCATCGAACGCGTCGGTCCGATTCTTGGCCTCGCGCCGCGTTTTGAGCCGCCGCACCAGCCTTTCCCTCTCCTCGCCAAATTGGGTTATGGCTATGCCAATGTTCCGGCCCGCGGCGGCGGAGGACATTGATGCTGCTTTCGGAA